>JAUWMT010000043.1 GCA_030613025.1 Candidatus Cloacimonadota bacterium | reverse complement strand
TGCTGTATATGATTTTCGTTCGTATGAAACATAGTGATTTCCTTAAAAAATATTACTTATTTAACCATACTAATATTTGATCATTACTTTGTGTAAAGTATTTTGTGAACTATATTGAAAGGTTTTTAGAGTGAACTCATTCATTCAAATTATTTTTTTTGCTATTTAATCTTTTTAACAACTTAGACATAAATTCCGGCGACAGTTCGGTCATTAGTTTTAAAATAAATGGTCGATTCATGATCTCGGGATGCGGAATTTTCAGATCGGCAATATCGGTTATCTCATCATCAAAAAACAAAATATCAAGATCGATTGTACGAGGTCCCCACTTTTCTTTTCGGGTTCTTCCAAGTTTTTTCTCGATATTCAAAAGTGCATCCATTAGCTCACGAGAACTCATTTCAGTATCACATTCGACAATACAATTCAAGAAATTCGGCTGATGAATATTTCCAACAGGTTTCGTTTCTATTATTGAAGATATGCGTTTCACTGATATTTTCTTTTCATTTCGTAAAGCCGATATAGCTGATTCGATTAAGTGTCTTTTATTCCCAAGATTCGAACCCAAACTAATAAAAATATTTTCGAAGGCTACTCCTTTTTTTCTCGTTCTTTTTGCATTTCCAGCTCGACATAGTCAAGCGTACCATTGATAGGTACTGCTATTTTACGTACTTTTAAAGAAACTTTTTGGACAAGGATAAAATCATTGAGAATTGCGTTAATGATCTCATTTGCGAGTTTTTCAAGAAGATGATATTTATAATTTTCCACATGTTCCTTTACCACTTCAAAGATCTGTGTGTAGTCGATAGTATCGTGAAGGGATTTCACTTTAGTATCCAGCTCGGGATCACCTGAAACAGTTACATCGATAGCAAAACGCTGCCCAAGAGTTCTCTCTGCTTCGTGAAGTCCATGATACCCATAAAAGATCATGTTTTTTAATGTAATATTCATAGTATCTCCTATAATAAATACTTTTAACCACGAAAGGCACGAAAATCACGAAAAATGGGATTTAATAAATTTTTGTATGTTTCGTGGTTCATAATATAATTCTTTTCCGTATTTTTCATGTAGAAATTTAAAATCATTTTACATTTTTCTATTTTTAATTTTTTGGGCTGATGACCGCTACCATTTTGGGCTGTATCATCGCTTTATTTTTTATCTGCCCGTCAATTATTTTTACCACTATAAAAGCAACAGCAATAGAAACCAGAGATACAACTATTGACATATTTTCAGAAAGCCCTATCGCACTTTTGCATAAAAAATATGACCCGATCATAAAAATAATGGGAAGAATGAATACGAGGAAGGAGCTGAGCATACGCATCTGCGGACTTATCTCAAATTGGATCATATCACCCTTTTTCACATTGAGATTATTTTTCATAGTGAGCTTGGTAATATCTCCCCCTTTTTGAAAACAGAATGCTTTGAGTTTGCAGGTATCGCATGCATCGGAGCGTGAATATTCAACGATCGCAAGACCGTTCTGTATATCGACAACTGTTCCCACATCAGCGGGTATGTCGTTTTGAGGGTTCATATATGTTTAGAAGTGATATCCTACAGATAGTTGATGAATAAAACCTAATTCTCCGTAAGAATTCACCGCATAGTCAAATTTGTATTCTTTCCAGCTGAAGCCGACTCCTGCTGAGATTCCTGAAAGGAAATCAATACCCGAGCCCACATTCCAGTCACTGGCATTGGAGCGGTAACCGGCACGAATTGTGAATTTATTTTGAAATGTCGTTTCCAGTCCGATAGTACCATAAAAATCCGTATGCATTGGTTTGTTAATGTCCAGTGCTATCACACCCGTTTTGAGTTTATATGCTAAACCAAAAGTAAAAGTCATGGGCAATTTTTCTTTTTCCTGATCGAATTTAGAAAGCTGCATGCCGAGGTTCTTGGCTGCAAGCCCTATCTTCAGATTTGGATTGGGAGATTGATGAAGAAGACACACGTCCGCAGCAACTGCCTGTGATGAATATTCGTCTATTGTTTCGGAAATGATCTTGATATTGACTCCCCAGTTTATAATATCGGAAAGATATTTCCCATAGGAAGCGCCGAACAACACATCATAAGAACCGAACGTACCAAGATCAACAAGGTTCTGGTTTTCGTCGATCCCCGTTTTAGGAATGCCGCCAACTCCGATAAATTTCGAGAAAAATGCAACAGTCGTTCCTTCATTGAGAGGCATGGTATAACTTACTGCACCGCCATTGTATCCTGCGAAGTAATTCATATAGGTGATCTGAAGAAGACGTTCTCGAATATTTGGCAGACCTGCGGGATTCCAGAACGGCGCTAGTGCATCATTTGCAATTGCGGTAAAAGTATTTCCCATACCTGCACTACGTGCACCTATCGGAATATTGAGGAAGTTAAAGGCAGTTGTTCCCGCATCATTGCTGACTGCAAAGAGACCGGTCGTCAAAGCGAAACATATCACTAATAAAAATATTTTTTTCATGGTGTTCCCTATTTTCATACTTAGTAGTAAATTTCTTTTTATGGGGTTGCTTTGTCAAATTTATTTCAATCTGATTTCTCTATTATGGCATATATCGCATGCTAATTATTGACAGTTTATTGTATGATTGGACAAATGTTTTTTTGAAGAATATAAAAAAAGTTGAATTTTTAAGTTCTGCACAGGAGTTCTCATGAGCTTGATAGCATTGCATTACGAGTTAAAAGAAAAAATAGGAAGCGGCAGCTTCGGTACTGTATATAGTGTGGAAGATATCGCCACAAAAAAAACCTTTGCAGTCAAAATATTTGATAAAATACCTATCGAAGATATTCGTGAAAAAATGAACCCAAAGGTGATGCGAGAGATTACAAAAATATCCCATCCCAATCTCATAAAGATCTACGATTACGGCATTTACCAGAACAATCTCTATCTGCTTTCGGAATTTTACAAGAGCAGAGGATTGCAAAATTTTCATTTAAGTAAGAAGAATAAACCAGAATTTTTTGAGCTAATAACTCAAATATGCTATGCCCTGAACCATCTTCATTCCCATCATATTATTCATAAAGACCTGAAACTCGAAAACGTTCTCTATAAAAAAACCGGCTTTGAGATCAATGTAAAAGTTTGCGATTATGGATTCAATAAAATTATCTCACAAACAGATGCATATCCCGAAGGCGAAGTGGTAAGTCTGCCCTATATCGCACCCGAACTTTTGCAAGGATCATACTTCACTCCCAAAAGTGATTTCTATGCTTTGGGTGTGATAATGTATTACCTTTCTGTGGGTACTTTTCCCTTTTCCAGAGAAGAGATCAAACTCATGTCCGAGAAGAAAATCCCAAATATCATACCTCAATTCCCCACAAAAATAAATCCTGCAGTCGATAAAAAGCTCGAAGACCTCATCTTCCATCTTATTGAATTCAATCCATCACTGCGCATCAGCAATACACAAGAAATCATTCGTTATATCAACGAGATGCAGGATAAGAAATTTCCTCTCACTATTGAACCGCCTCTCGTAAAACAGATAGAATCCAAGCAGCTCCATTTCCGAGATAAGGATATTATAACTCTGCGTGATCAGATCAATGAAATTAAGAACCTGGAGGGGGAGATCATCTTTGTGACTGGCGAGAAAGGTGTGGGGAAATCCAATCTTATGCAATACATAAAATGGTATATTCTTTCTGAGGATTACCATGTGTTCTATTACAATTGCAGCGACCAGCACTGCGATCCATTCTTCATGCTGTGCAAGGAGATCTTTCTTTCGCAGGATGAAAAGGGTAAGCACTTCTTTGAGCAATCTGCCTCGAATAAATTTTGCGAATTCCTCTTTAAATCCGAAGAAAAATCTTTGAAGATCACTGAAGATGAATCAGATCTCATGAGAGATTATGATCTGGCAAAGGAATACATGTACTGTTTTTCATCCACAAAACCAATTGTGTACTTCATCACTAATATTGATAAAGTTGATGAATCCACAATCAATTTTCTTAAATATATTTCTGCCGATCTTCCCAACCATCCAATTGCAATAATCGCCAGTTCCTATAATCCATACATTGTTGAAACTGCTCATAAAATTCATATAGAACCTCTTTCCCGAACTGAATCCTTTCTCTTTATAACTGAAATCCTGGGGGAAGAATGCCCTGAGGAATTTCTCGATCAGATTTATATGATCACAAATGGTAATCAACGCTTTATACTTGAACTCGTTGCTAATCTTATTGAAAAAAAAATAATTCTTGATGACCAAGAAAACTGGCATTTTAATGTTAATATTCCGGCTGTAGAGCTTCCGCAAAAAATACAAGCTGTTATTGAAGAGAAGATCACACTTATTCCAGGCAAAATCAAGAATTTACTGGCGCAGCTCTCAGTGTTGCAGGTTCCTCTTTCAACTCAGATCATTCAGACCATTCTTCATATTACTGATTCTAAGGATCTGTTCTTCTTTATGCAGGATGTCGAAACACTTGATGTTTTAGTAAAAAACGAAGATTATGCTGATGACGGCTACTTCAAATTTATCTACCCCACCCTCAAATCCGAGCTTGCAAAGAATATCAGCATTGCCCAGAAAAAGCAAATTTCACGGGAAGTGATACACTATTTCAAAGTGCAGCAAGTTACCAAGCCGGCTATTATGGATGGCATTATCACACATTGCGAGCTGGTAAAAGATTATGAATCGGAAATTCATTATTATCTTCTTAAAACAGTAACATTCATCGAACACAAAAATATCATTGAAGCATGGAATTCCTGTTATAAAGGGTTGCTGAAGATCAATGAGATAAAAGATAAACTGAAGGTACAAACTGTGCAGGATTATCTAAAAGTACTACTCACACTAAGCGTACTTCTTAATAAGTGTGACCTGAAAGAAATTTGCTGCGACCAATATGCTCCCTTCATTCGTAAAAATCCTGATCTCCTACTTCTAAATTCTCGCTACCAAATGGCTTGCAGAAATTTTACTACCGCAGAGAAAGCCCTTATCACCCTTCATAAATCACAATTTACTTATGATGAAAATGATATATTACTCGCTCAACTAGAGCTCTATAATTTGTCCCATGAGGAAGAAAAGGCAAACAAAGTTCTTCAGATACTTTTAGAGAAAAAACTGACACCCCTTCAGAAAATCAACTTCCATCTGTATAGCGGAGATTATTTTTATGCAATAAGTGCTTATGAAAAGGCAATCGAGGAACTGAAAAAAGCACAAAAAATTGCAAAATTGGAGCAAGCTTTCACCCAGCTTGGCCGCATTCTAAAGGTACTCGGTGACTCCTACAATATTCTCAACAAGGTAGAAATAGCGATCCTGCATTACGAAGAAGCTGCTACTGTGAGTTCGCGAGAGGGTGACATTCTTAATAAAGCAAACGTGCTTTCCCACTGGGGATATCTCAATATGAAGCAGGGTGCTCTGCGAGCAGGATTGGAAAAATCGCTTGAAGCGCTCACTTACTTTAAGGAAATAAACTTCACTCCCGGCATGGCAGAAGTGAATTTGAATATTGCCCAGACGCGATTCAAATTAGGCGACTTCCGAGAAGCAGAAAGACATTTTGATGCTGCTCTCTCGATCGCAAAAGAACTCAAATACACAGAACTCATCGATAAGATATACAACCGCTCTTCTTTCTTGAAACTTCGCATACTTTCTCCGGCAAAATTCCTGGCATTCCTGCATAACCATTGTGATTATTACTTCAAAAAGCACACTCTCGAAAATATTAATTCGTATCTGAAAAATTATTGTATCTGGCTCGTTATTTCTAATAATCATGAAAAACTGAAATCCATTTATAAGCTGATCATAAAAGAAAAGTTCGACACCTCTCTCGAAATGGAATTCATGCATCAACTGGAGGGTTGGCTGGCACGTGGTGAGGAAAATTACTCTAAAGCTGCCAGTAATTTCAAAAAAGCCGGCACACTGGCAAAGAAAAATCAGAATGAATATGCCCTTACGATGTCCTATCTCAATATTGCAGATACATACTATATTGCAAAAGATCTCAAACAATCAGAAATATACTGTGAGCAGGCGCATGCACTGGCAGTAAAAAATGAGTTTTCGCGCTGGGATAACTATACCCGTGTGCTTGAAGCTAAGATCATGCTCAGAAAACCAGACATGAACCTCCGAACAATCATCCGAAAACTTCTCAAGGCAGAAACTATTGCCAAGAAAATGAAGGACTGGAATCTCCAGTGTGAAAGCTTGATATTTATTACACTAATCTACAGGACGCTGCATCTGAAAAATCTGGAGCACAAATTCAGACAAAAATATTGTCGAAAACTAAACGTGATCCTGCGAGATCTGTCCGAAGATGATCAGGAGAGGATTAAGAAAGTTTTTCATTATGATGCCCTGCAATCCAGTTCAAGAATGCACAAAATCATTGAACCAAGAGTTCATGTTTCCCTATCTAAACTACAGCATTATTTCTTTGATCTACTGCACCTTTCCAGCGTTAATCAGATCAGATTCAATTTGAAGAAATATATTCTTGAAGTCGTCGGGATTGATAAATTTGGTATTATTTTATATGAAAACAAAGATTCTGTCGGAGAGTTCTGGATTAGCAACCAGCTCACAAAAGATGAACTGACAAGCATACATCAGAGCAATTTTGAGAAACTTCGCACCGAGCTGGAATGCCAGTATTACACTGTGAAGGATCAGCATTTCTGCCTAGCTCCACTGAAATTGAAAAATGAGCTTGAAGGAGTATTCATTCTTGCTGACATGGGCGAATATCCTTTCACAAAATCGGAAAAACTCATCATAAAATTATCCGGATTCTATCTAACGATCATTCTGAAAAAAATCGGCGAGTATGAAGAGGTCATTCAACAGCGTGAGCAGCTTTCAAATCTAATAACCATCAGCAGGGATATTTTGCAGATTATGAACCTGGAAGAGTTACAAAACCAGGTCACACTCAGCGCTATTAGACTTTCCGGAGCAGAGCGCGGTTTCTTTATCAACTTGGATGAAAACAAGAATTTTGTCTTTAATGTAGCACTTCTAAGTACAGGTGAAAAGATCGACAGGGACAATCTTAAAATAAGCAAAACCGTGCTGAAAGATGTGTATGAATCAAAAGTTCCTTTGAGCACCTTCGATGCAGTTGAGGAACGGCGTTTCTCGGATTCGGAAAGCATACAACGTAACGAACTTCGGTCCGTATATTGCTCACCACTTAATGTGCATAACGAAATATTTGGCTTTCTCTATCTAGATAATCTGACAAGTATCAATAAGATCATTCGATTTAATGAGAAACTGCTGGAGATATTCATTCTCATGGCAGAAACTGCGATCAAGAATTCTCTCGATTACGAAAAACTCCATATCGCCAACCAGGAACTCCTCAAGATAGACCAGGAACGCGCTCAGTTCATCAATATTTCCTCTCACGAATTTAATACTCCGATCCAAACTTTGAAGGGGTATATTTCGATCCTGAAAGACCCAGAAACTCCTGATAATATTCGTCAAAATACGATAAACATCATGGACAGAAATGTGGATCGTCTGCTGAATGCGATCAATAACATCCTTCAAATGAATGCCCTGGAAACAAGGGGGATTCAGTTTAAAAAAGAGTTGATCGATCCCGAAGATATTCTGAAAATTGTGTATGAAGAAACTCATGTGCTCGCAGAAAAACGTAAGCAAAAGCTCGTTTTGAAAATCGCAAAAGGACTCAAACCGATAAAAGGAGAGCGCATCACTCTTATAAATGGTATAAAAAATCTTGTACTCAATGCGATCAAATATACGGATGACTACGGCGAAATAACGATTGGAGCCCGAAAATCCAGATTCCGTAAGGAAGAAGCCGAAGACAGGGAATCTCTTATCATCTACATAAAAGACAACGGCATCGGCATTCCATCCTATGAACTGGATAATATTTTCCGCGAATTTTATGAAGTTGCAGATATCAAAGCCCATCATTCCGGCGTGACAGAATTCAAATCATCAGGTCTTGGGCTTGGTCTGCCTATTACAAAAACCATTATTGAGCATTACGATGGGAAGATATGGGTAAAAAGCGTTAAAGGCGAGGGCTCGACCTTCTTCATATCCCTGCCATTTGCAAAAAAACAACGAAAAAAGAAAAGTGAGAAATAGTATGTCCATCCTATCTCGCAAACACACAATGAAAGAAAAACCGGCTCATAACTTCAGCCGGAAAATCGCACAGCCATCCTCAGTTTTGATCATATGCCCTGCTGACTTTGTTGAATTCGTGGAATCTCTCTGGGGACTCGGTATTTTGCTTCAATCCTATAAGAACCCTGTCATAATGCTTCATAAAAGTGGATGGGATTTTTTCATTGATCAGCTTTACCCGGACAAAGATTTCACTTCTATAGATTTTGCAGAACTAAGAACAGGTCAAAATATTGAATCAATTGAACTTATTGTGTTCCTTACAAGGAATATCCAAAAAGAAGCAAAATCCTTTTTGAAAAAAATGAGCAATGCAGTCATAGCCGGGATGAGCTCCTTCAGCGATACCAAATTATTGAATTGCATCATTTCTGCGAATGAACTGCAATCATATTACTACCAATTTTTTTCCTTTGCATCACAGCTCACGGGTATTTCAGAAGAATGGGATGCTTATATTGAAAACAATAATTTTCTTACAAATAGTGATGATGAATCTAAAGAAAAAGAGATGATCTATATTGATATTTCACCCGGAATTCATTGCACGCGTTTTTTAAAGAAACATATTTATTCATTGGTAAATGCTCTTAAAAAAAGTTATTCTTATGATATAGTTCTGACAGATCGTGATGCACGGTATTATGATAAGCTTTCATATAAGAAATTGGATGTCAAACCGGATTTTCAACTTATTGAAAACCTTGAACATGCACTTGAACTGCTGAAATCTTGTAAACTCTTCATATCACCCAATACTCATTTGTTGCATTATATGCGTTACACTCCAATGAGCACCTTCAGCATTCTAGTTCCCCATGAGCGAAGGCATCATTGTGAGACTTCTAAAAACAAGATACACGTTGTTCACAGGTTTGCGGAACTCAAAACAAAAGACATTTTACCTCAGATAAAGAAAATACTTTAGAAAACAGGGATACCCACAAATTTATACATAGATTCTCTGAATTGTGCATGAATAAAGGGATTGCAGGGATATCATAATGGAACACGTTCCCAAACTGGGGTTTGGGAACGAGGATAAAAAAGGTGTGTCATTCCCGAGCCACCCTGCCGGGGCGTAGTGAAACGGAGACTGGATCGGGAATCCAGTTCTGCACAATCTAAAAAAATTAGTTGACAGCATATTCACCTATAAAGACTATATTTTTACGTGTAGTAAAATTTGATAACTCAATTAATTTCACGAGCAAAATTTATGTACTATTCAAAGAACGAGAATGATTTTATTTCAACGATCGATGAGCTGAAGCAGTACATTTCCCTCACACCCAAAGAGGAGGTGCAGCTCAGAAAAGTCATACAGCGTCATCCCATGCTGATCTCGAAATTCTATCTTTCTCTTATTGATCTCTCTGACCCGAAAGACCCGCTGAGGAAAATGGTCGTTCCGTCCATTGAAGAGCTTGACCTGTCCGGTTCCTATGATACAAGTGATGAATCCAAACATACGAAATTCTCCGGTCTGCAGCACAAGTATGGGCAGACTGCACTCGTTCTCTCGACAAATCGTTGTGCGTCATATTGCAGATTCTGCTTCCGTAAGCGACTGGTCGGGCTGGATTCCAGGGAGATCATCGGCAATTTCAGCCATGCCGCGGATTATATACAAGATCATCCGGAAATAAATAATGTACTTATCAGCGGAGGCGATCCGTTGATGCTTCAGACCGATGTCATTGAACAATTCCTCGAACTCCTTGCTCCGATCGCACACCTTGAATTTATACGCTTTGGCACAAAAGTTCCTGTGTATTATCCCAAAAGGATCCTTCAGGATGACGCATTAATTTCCCTTCTTGATGATTATACTCACAACAAGATAAGAATTTATTTTGTTACACAGATCGATCATCCGCGAGAGATCACTGATGAGTTGAAAAAAATTGCGAAAATGCTTCTTGAAGCCGGCATCATCATAAACAATCAGACTGTTTTGATGCGCAGAATTAATGACGATCCGGATGTGCTTGCCGAACTTATGAGAACACTTGTCTCGATTGGCATAAATCCATATTATCTTTTTCAATGCAGACCGGTGAAGCGTGTAAAAAAGCACTTTCAGATACCCCTTTCTGTCGGTTATCCGATCGTTGAAAAAGCAAAAGCCCAGCTTGATGGTCACAGTAAACGGTTCAGATTTGTGATGTCCCACAAAAAAGGAAAGATCGAGATTCTCGGTATAAAAGATAATGAGATGTTTTTTAAATTCCACCAGGCAAAGGATGAACGAAATGCTGGACTGTTTTTTTCACGCAAATTGAATCCTGCTGCCACATGGCTCGATGATTTGAATAATTCAAAAAAAATATATTAATGTGTAGGAGAAACTATGTTAGGTGAAAATGAGATAATGTTGGAAGTTTTTGATGATAAGATCGAAGCGGAATTGCTGGAAGGATTGCTGAAAACTTCAGGGATTGAATGCTACATTGTTTCCGATGACTGCGACGGCATGATGCCACAACTTCAGTTGACAGAAGGCGTGGGGGTAGTCATTAACAAAGAAGATAAAGAAGAAGCAATGAAAATTCTGGAGGATGTGAAGAAGAGGAATAAGGAATCTGAGTAATTTTTGTCTTTGCGAAAGTTTTCCGACAGTGTGCGAAGAAGACTTGTCGAAGAGTCTATTTGTTATGCTTATTTTGTCCGACTGGATAAACCCGTATCCACCCCGATGTTTTAGTTTGCTTGTAAATATTAGCATTATAAATTGAGAATATTTCAAATAAATAGATTCTTCTCTTCTCCCCGATTGCATCGTTGATCCGCTCAGAATGACAAAGTTTTTTTGTATTTTGTTATTTCTTTCCAAAACTTTGGGAATCGAGAATCTGCTGTTGGCTGATTTTTCTGGATTCCCAATCAAGTTGAGAATGACAAACTTTTTTATGGATAAAATTGAAGACCAAATCGGTTTAAGTGCCCAATGCTTTTGCATCGAGACGCTCGATGCACTCCAGAAAAGACTACTCCGAATTAAAAATATTTGTCACTCTGAGCATACCTGAAGCACGGAGTGCAAAGGTATAGTCGAAGAGTCTATTTACTATGCTTATTTTCCCCGACTGGATAAACCCGTCGCAACTCCTTATGTTTTAGTTTGATTAGAAATATTACAATTCTGTTTATTAAATATTTATTACCTTCGTGCCATGTGTGAAATCTGTGTGAAGAGAAAATTTCCATTTTCATCAAGGAAAACGAATAAAATTTGACACATGGTCTCGGTATATGAATTTTTCACAAATTCATAGATCATTATATTATTCATATATAAGGAGTTTTCATGCCATTTATTTCCAATACTGACGAACAGCGAAAACAGATGCTCGAGGAGATCGGTGTCACATCTTTTGAAGAATTGCTTAAGGGCATCCCGGAAGACCTGATCATTACTAAACCACTGAATCTCGATAAACCGCTTTCAGAATTTGAAGTAACAAAAAAAGTTAATGAGTTGGCTGCAAAAAACATTAATACTTCAGAAATGGTATCCTTCTTGGGAGCAGGCATTTATGATCATTTTATTCCTGCCGCAGTAAATTATGTGATCGGTCGTCCGGAATTTTATTCCGCCTATACCCCATATCAGGCAGAAGTGAGCCAGGGAACCCTGCAATTTATTTATGAATACCAGACTTTGATCTGCGAACTGACAGATATGTATGCGTCTAATGCATCGATGTATGATGGAGCAACTGCTTGTGCTGAAGCTCTTTTGCTGGCACTTCGTCATAATAAGAATAAGAAAGTGATCATTTCGAGCTTGATCCATCCTCATTACAAACAGGTTATTGAAACCTATATAAAACCCCTTGAGCCGGAAATTGTATATATTGCTCAGAATGATGGCAGAATTGATCTAGAAAAACTCAAACAAGAGATGACTGATGATATTTCTGCAGTGCTCATTCCGTCACCGAATTTTCTGGGTGTTATTGAAGATCTCGGATCTATCGAGCCAATAATTCACGAAAAAAAGAAGGCGATATTCATCATTTCTACAGATCCTCTTTCATTAATGCTGTTCAATCCTCCTGGAAAATACAATGTTGATGTTGTCGTTGGTGAAGGACAGATGCTGGGAAACATGCAGAATCTTGGCGGTCCGCTTTTTGGATTTTTTGCTGTAAATCAAAAACTTATCAGGAAAATGCCGGGTAGGATCGTAGGAGCCACAGTTGATACAAACGGACAAAAAGGATATGTGCTCACATTGCAAGCACGTGAACAACATATTCGAAGAGACAAAGCTACTTCAAACATCTGCACGAACGAATCGCTCTGTACGCTCGCTGCATCTGTATATATGGTACTTATGGGCAAACAGGGACTGCGGGAAGTTGCAGAACAATCTACATTAAAAGCACATTATCTTCATGATAGAATTTGTGAAATTGACGGATTTGAAGCGGCGAATTCAGCCCCCTTCTTTAAAGAATTTTCCGTGAAGACCCCAATCCCACCTGCTGAAATTATCTCAAAACTGAAAGATAAGGGCTATTTTGCCGGAGTTGATATTTCAAAATACGGCTATGAAAACCAACTGCTCATTGCAGTGACAGAGAAACGAACCAGGCAAGAGCTCGATGCTTTTGTTTATGAACTTAAGAAACTGGAGAAGTTAGGTGCAGCATGGCAACAAAAACTATATTTGAGAAAAGCATAAAAGGTCGAACAGGATATACACTTCCAGAATGTGAGATATACAACAACATTTCTGAAATCTTCCCAAATGGTCTTCTTCGTAAAGATCCACCCCGACTTCCTGAAGTGAGCGAATTGGATGCAGTTCGTCATTACATAGAAATCTCCGATAAGAATCATTTCATTGAAAAAGGATTCTATCCGCTTGGCTCATGCACAATGAAGTACAATCCGAAGATCAATGATATTGTTAATGTCCTTACCGGTTTTACAGATATTCATCCTATGCAGCCGGAAGATACGATACAGGGAGCTTTGCAGGTTATGTATGAATTGCAGAATGATCTTGCAGAAATATCCGGAATGGCGGCGGTTTCACTACAACCGGTAGCAGGTGCCCATGGCGAGTTCACCGGTGTAAATATCATCTATAATTATCATAAAAACAAAGGGCAACACCGAACCAAGATCATCATGCCGGATTCTTCTCACGGAACTAATCCTGCTACCTCCGCAGTTTATGGCATGGAAGTGGTCGAACTTAAATCCAATGAAGATGGCAAGGTCGATATCCAGGCACTTAAAGATGTACTCGATGATAGTGTCGCCGGATTCATGCTCACGAATCCCAATACACTTGGAGTATTCGAGACTGATGTGAAAGAGATCGCAGATATGATCCATTCCGTTGATGGACTCATGTATATGGACGGAGCGAATCTCAATGCAATGCTGGGCTACATCAGACCAGGTGATATGGGTTTTGATATTGTGCATTTCAATCTGCATAAAACCTTTTCAACCCCTCATGGCGGAGGAGGACCCGGAGGTGGTGGAATCGGTGTCAGCGAGAAGCTGGTTGAATTTTTACCAGTTCCGATCGTTAAGAAAAAAGATGACATGTATTATCTTGATTATGATTTAAAATATTCAATAGGAAAAGTCCATTCCTACTTTGGAAATTTTCTCGTTATGGTTCGCGCATACATCTATCTCAAAATGCTTGGAGACAAAGGATTGAAACGCATTACCGAGAATGCTGTAATTAATTCCAATTATCTGATGACGAAATTACTTTCCGAATATCCTGTCCCTTATAAGAAAAATATCATGCATGAATTTGTTGCCTGCGGAGAGAAATTCAAAGATTATGGCGTGAGGACACTTGATATTGCCAAACGATTGCTCGATTATGGATTCCATGCACCCACAATTTACTTCCCTCTAATTGTCCATGAAGCGCTTATGATCGAACCAACAGAAACTGAAAGTAAGGAAACTTTAGATAATTTTGCAGAAGTCATGCTCAAAATAGCCCACGAAGCAAAGGAAAATCCTGAACTACTAAAGGAAGCTCCTCAAAATACTCCTGTCACAAGACTTGACGAAACAAATGCGATTAAGAATCTTGATATTTGCAGAAATTTGGGAAGAAAAAAATAATAGAAAATGGAGAAAAAATGAAAATAATCGTTATCACGCTTGTTATTTTGTATTTGAGTATGTCTTTATTTGCAGGTGTACCAGATAACGATCAGCAAAAACTTATTGGGGAATTTTGGTTTTTCCTTAATCAAAAAAATTATGAGAAGGCAATCTCTTCCATAGAAAAATATTTAAATGAACAACCATCAACTTTATATGAATATCAGCTTGGTAAAGCATATTTGTTTTCAGGTAAGAAACTGGATAAAGCAAAGCAAATATTTCTTAATTTCATTCAAAACTATGAGCAACTGGATGATAAACAAGGTCTTACTTTATACGGAGCATATTGGCGATTAGGAATGGTTTACGAATTAATGGGTGATTTAGACAAAGCAAAAGAGTGCTATCAGCAAGGTTTGGATATCGAAAATAATTATTATTGTGAAAATGCCTTAAAAAACTTGGGCAATAATACTGATTTTAATAGGCAGTTAACAGAACCTGAAAAACTTTCTTATTTCTTCAAAATCTGGCATTATAGTAATGACTTCTTTGCTTTCTTCGATCAAATCGATCTGGATTGGGAAAATGTGAAAATGGAATATTTACCCAGAGTTCAGGCAACAAAAAATAATGAAGAATTCTACTGGCTGATGACGGAAATGCTCGCTTTATTAAAGGATGGCCATACAAATGTTAATGTTCAAGGTTTGTGGAAGCCTTCTTTTATCACTACAAAAATCATTGACGATGATGTCTATTTCATAAAAGACGAATCCTATAGAAAAAATGCTATGTATCCTGGTGATAAAATCTTAAAAGTTAATAATATTCCTGTTGCAGATGCCATTGGAAATACCAAAAAATATATTTCTGCTTCTACTGATCAGGGAATGAAAATTGTTTTGGAACAATTACTTATAAATTTTAACAATTGCAGTTCTGTAATAATAGAATATGAAAATAATGGCAAAATTCTAACAGAAACAATTTATCTTTCACCCCAAAAGTCCAAACAAAATTTGCCCTACATCGAATCAAAACTTCTAAAAGACAATATCGGTTATATTGCTGTAAATTCTATGTATCCGACGAAAGAAATCATTCCTCTTTTTGATTCTGCTTTAGATTCGCTATTTAAAACAAAAGCATTAATTATTGATATTAGAAATAATGGTGGCGGAAGTTCAGGTACAGGATTTCATATCGTATCGAGAATTTCTGATAAACCTTTACCGGTATTTGACAGTAAAGTTAGGATTTATAGCGTCGATATGTTTGATAAATGGTTTTCGGATAAAGAAATGTTCGATGTTTTTTATAGTGTATATCAAGGAATATTTCCCGATACGACAGATTTTAACGAAAAGTTATTACGAGAGAAATTCAAAAAAAGTGAATATCAAATTCCATCCCATCCACCGATATATGATAAACCGATAGTAATTTTAATTGGCCCGAAAACCTTCAGTGCAGCAGAAGATTTTCTGGCGCCTTTACACGGCACGGATAGAGTTACTTTGATAGGAAAATCCACAGGAGGAAGCACTGGACAACCTTTAGTTTTACAATTAAATGATGAATTTTCCGTAAGAATATGTTCCCGAAGATGTTGGTGTGCAGATGGTTATGAATTTGTTGGTAAAGGTTTTATTCCTGATATAGATATTGAAAAATCTATTGATGATATAATATCAGAAAAAGATATGACTTTAGAAAAAGCAATTTTATATTTAGACGAAGAGAAATAGTGTTGCAATGTAAAAAATTTCTTAATGTGTTTGTAATTAAAAAATAATGCGAAAAAAGTTGATAAAAATTCTGCTAATACGCCAATCCACGCCAAAATAGTCATGGCTTTGGCTAAACATAAATATAATTTCGAATCATAAATTATGAAATATAAAGTTATTGAATCATTGTGTGATGTTTGTGCATGCTGTGCTTCGGTGTGCCCTCAAGATGCGATAATCATGAGCGAGGAGAAGGCGACAATTCTTTCCGAAAAATGTATCGGATGTGCTAACTGTTTTATTGTGTGCCCCATCTCTGCGATCGAAGAGGTTTCTGATGAAAATTAGACGATTTTATGATATTGTTGTAGTTGGCAGCGGACCTGCAGGCAGCATGACTGCGCTCTTTGCTGCGAAAAATGGTGCCTCAGTATTGATACTTGAGCGCGATAGAGAAGTTGGCATTCCGGTACGTTGCGCTGAGGGTATATCCGGAAGAGGATTGGAAAAATTCTTTCAACCTGATGAACGCTGGATCGCTCAAAAAATTGATGGTGCCAAACTCTATGCCCCTAACGGACAGTCATGCATTATGAAAGCGGGAGCAGTTGGCGACGGATATGTGCTGGAACGTCGTCTCTTCGATTCGTTTATTTGTGAAGAAGCTGCAAAGAACGGAGCAGATATTATCACAAAAGCCAATGTCCACGACCTGCTTTGGGAAAATGATAAAATATCAGGCGTTAAGTTTAACTATCTCGGCGAAGCAAAACAGGTAAAATCCCATATTGTTGTTGGTGCAGACGGTCCCGAATCCCGCATTGGAAAACTAGCTGGCATTGATACGACTTTAAAAATAGGGGACCTGGAAACCGGAGCTCAATACCTCCTTACTGATGTTGACGTAGATAGAAAACTCACACATTTTTATTTCGGAAATGATATTGCACCAGGCGGTTACGTGTGGATCTTCCCCAAAGGAAGAAATATGGCTAATGTCGGGATCGGCATCAGGGCAGATAGAGGAAATGGCAAAAATGCCCGGAACTATCTTGATGAATTTGTAACGAAAAATTTTCCCAAAAGCAGACCCCTTGCTTTTATCACCGGTGCGGTTCCTACTGCGAAGACACTTCCTGAAATCACCAATAACAACCTTATGCTTGTGGGTGATGCTGCTCGACAGGTCAATCCGGTCACAGGCGGCGGATTGAGCAATATACTTGTCGCCGGAAGTATTGCTGGAACAGTCGCTGCTGAGGCGGTAAAGAAAGGTGATCTTTCAAATAAATTCCTGAAGAAGTATCATAAGCAGTGGATGAAGGAAAAGGGAAATCATCAAAAGGTACACCACAAACTCAAGGAAGTGTTCTTCGATTTTTCTGATGATGAACTGAATAAAATTGTGGGTCTTCTGCATGATATTCCACAGGAAAAACTAACGCTCTTCCAGCTTTTCAAAACTGCTGTACGGAATAAACCTTCTCTTATCAAAGAATTAGTAAAGATATATCTATAAACAAAACATAAATTTGACATAATAATCTGATAGTAAAATAATATCTTTTCATCAGGGGTGCTACCATGAGCTGAGAACATACCCTTTGAACCTGATCCAGGTAATGCTGGCGTAGGAATAAGTTCACCGGGCATCGTTGATGATCCGGTTTTTTATTTTGAAAGGATTTAATGAAAAAATTACGAAAGAACATCGGTCTATATTTCATCATAGATGGAATGTACACGCAGGATTTTGAAAAATATACTCAAATCGCAATCCGCAACAAGGTTTCTCTTATTCAATATAGGGATAAAGATGCTGATCTTCAGACTATGATTGGAAATGCTCAAAAAATGCAGAAACTGGCATCGAATTCATCAACGCAATTTATCGTAAATGATGCACTTGAAGTGGCGCTCCTCTCAAATGCTGATGGTATTCATGTAGGACAAAGTGATGAAAGCTATCTGAATGTCAGGACGCAGATGCCTGAAAAAATAATTGGTATTAGCACAATGACACTTTCAGAATCCCTTGAAGCTGAGAAACTTGGAGCTGATTATCTTGGTGTAGGACCAATATTTGCAACTCAAACCAAGACGGATACTCCCCCACCCATTGGACTGAGCAAGCTCAAAGAGGTTGTCGACAAAACAACAATTCCGATTGTCGCCATAGGCGGTATCAATACTCAAAATTTAAGAGAAGTTTTGGATACTGGGGTGCATGGAGTTGCAATTATTTCAGCGATCCTGACCGCACCTGATCCCGAAAATGAAATTCAGAAAATCCAAGAAATCATCAAGAAATATAACAAGAAATGAGGATATCATGCAAGAATTCCATTTACCTTTATACACCTATTTGCAAAAGATCAGAAACACAAACCCACTGATACATCACATTACCAACTGGGTTTCGATCGCAGACTGTGCAAATATCGTTCGGCTTACCGGCGGACTTCCCATTATGGCGCATGCAAAAGAAGAAGTAGCTGATATGGTAAAATTGTCGAATGCGTTGGTTTTAAATATTGGCACACTGACTACAGAGCTTATCGAATCTATGAAAATTGCTGCAAAGGCAGCGAATGAAAAAGGAATCCCGGTCGTTCTGGATGCAGTTGGTGTAGGCGCTACTCCATTCAGGGACAAAAAAGCTTTCGAACTTCTTGAAGAATGTCATATTGATATCATTAAAGGTAATGCTTCAGAAATTGGCAAACTTGCCGGTGAGGATGTTGTCACAAAGGGCGTCGAGGCAGTGGATGTACAGCTTGATCTTGTTAAGGTTGCAAAGAAGCTTTCAAAAGAAAGAGATGCAGCGGTTGTCATCACTGCACCTGAAGATATTATTGCATGGAAAGAAGATGTGTACGTCGTTAAAAATGGACATCCGCTTATGGGACAGATTGTTGGCACAGGATGCATGGCAGCATCGGTTATAGGATGCTTCTGCGCTATCGACAAAGATTATGGAAAATTGTGTGCTGCTGGATTGGCAGTTTATGAGATCGCTGCCGAAAAAGCCGCAAGGGAGACCTTTACCCCCTTTGCATTCAAACAGAAATTTTTCGATGAACTCTTTAAGATGGATGAGGTATGTGACTGGATGCAGAAAATTTTTCTACTCTAAGTTACATTTATGCATTATATTATAAAGAAAGAAATTTATTAAAAGAAGGCACCATGACATTACTTGAACAGGCAAAAAAAGGAATCATCACTGAGGATATGCGAATTGTCGCCAAAGATGAAAATCGCGAGGTAGAATGGCTCAAAGATGAGATTGCTGCAGGACATATTGTGATCCCTAAAAATATCAGAAGAAGAAGAGATTTTCACCCAGTTGGAATTGGAAATAAACTTCGCACAAAAATAAATGCAAATATCGGCACTTCTCCAGATCATTTTGATACAAAAGAGGAGCTGGAAAAGTTGAAAGTCTCTGTCGCCTATGGTTCAGACAGCGTGATGGACCTCTCAACTGGTGGAGATCTCTCCAAGATTCGAAAGGCAATCATTCATCAATCACCGGTAATGGTAGGCACAGTGCCTATCTATCAAGTTGCGGCAGAGCTTCTTGAAAAGGATCACGATATTATTGAGATGTCCGCCGATCAGCTTTTTGATTCAATAGAAAAACAGTGTGACGAGGGCGTAGATTATATTACTGTCCACTGCGGAATTACAAAAAAAGCAGTTGATGCCATGAAAAAGCAACCTCGATTGCTTGGCGTGGTGAGCAGGGGTGGATCGCTTCTCATCAAATGGATGAAGATTCACAAAAAGGAAAATCCACTCTATGAATATTATGATAGATTGCTGGATATCGCTTATAAATATGATGTAACTCTCAGCTTGGGCGACGGATTGCGTCCCGGTTGCCTTGCAGATGCAAGCGATGCAGGGCAGTTTCAGGAACTTATTACTCTCGGAGAGCTTCAACAAGGAGCTATAAAGGCAAATGTCCAATCTATGATCGAGGGTCCCGGACATATTCCACTCCATCAGATCGAAGCAAATGTGCGGCTGCAGAAATCTCTCTGTCACGGAGCTCCTTTTTATGTTCTTGGACCCATCACCACAGATATCGCCCCGGGTTATGACCATATTACCAGTGCCATCGGTGGAACCCTTGCTGCGTATTATGGTGCGGATTTCCTATGCTATGTCACCCCGTCAGAACATCTATGCCTACCAACAAAAGATGATGTGCGGGAAGGTGTAATCGCTGCGAAAATTGCTGCTCATTCTGCTGATATTGCAAACGGTATTCCCGGAAGCATGGATAGAGACAATAGAATATCTAAATTCCGTTCTGAATTAAATTGGGAAGGACAGTATAAAACTTCACTTGACCCACTACTTGCCAAGAAAAGACGCAAGGCAAGCGAAGATTTCTCCGAAGATGTATGCACGATGTGTGGGAAACTGTGTGCGATAAAGACGTCAAAAAGTTGAAAAGTTTAAAGGTTGAATGGTTAAGAGGTAATGAGTATTTTTAAATGTATTGAAGAAATTGATATTTGGAAAGAAGCTTGTGAATTAGCTATTAAAATTTATAAACTTACTGATTCTGGAAAATTCAATCACGATTTTTCATTAAAAGATCAACTTCGAAGAAGTGCCATTTCAATCTCATCGAATATTGTTGAAGGTTTCGAAAGAGAAACACAGAAAGAATTCATTAGATTTTTATTCATAGCAAAGGGGTCGTGCGGTGAGCTACAATCTCAGTTATACATTTCTCAAAGAATTGGTTATCTCTCAAATTCAGATTATGATTTATTCAATACTACATGTAAGATACTCTCAAGCAAAATCAAATCACTCATTAATTATCTTAAATCTTTAAAATGAAAAAAAAACCCAACACTGCTAACCCTCCAACCTTCCAACCTTCAAACCTTCAAACCTTTCAACCTTGCTGCTTAACAATAGCAGCGAGTGATACTTCAGGTGGTGCAGGCATTCAGCGAGACCTCAAGACATTTCATGATATTGGCGTGAATGGACTTTCTGTCATAACCGGCATCACAGCTCAAACAAATCAAAAAGTTTTCTATGCACAAGCATTGCAAGTCGAACAAGTAGAAACTCAACTAAAAACAATTTTAGAAAATTATCAGATCTTAGCAGTAAAAATCGGAGTAGTATTCAATCGGGAAATTATGGAGTGTATTTCATATTATATGGGGGAATACAAACAGAAGAATATTTTGATAGACCCGATTTTGAAAGCCAGTGATGAATACTCCTTTCTTGATGAGGAGAGTTTCTCATTTATGAAAGATAAGTTTCTCTGCATCGCAGATATAATTACGCCAAATGTTCCTGAATTGGAAAAACTGAGCGGTATGTCGATCTCAAGCGAAAAAGAACTTATCCACGCCGGAAGATTACTTTCAAAAAAATATGATGCCTGTATTTTCGCAAAAGGCGGACACATCAATGGTGACAGTGATGTTAAGGATTATCTAATAAAGGGAAATAATACAGATTTATTTTCCGCTCCAAATAAACATTTATCCGAAATCCACGGCACTGGCTGCATGATCTCTTCTGCTATAACTGCATTTCTTGTACAAAATCATGATATAAACACGGCGATCATCAAGGCGAAGGAATATTTTTATTTTGTAGTGACTGGCGATAATTCTTAAAAGTTTTTGAGAAATCAAATACTCTTATTATATCTCTCCATATTCTTCAAATATTTGACAAACAATTCACCTTCTGCGAGATGAACACGATGGTAACAGAAATAAAACCGATCAGTCATAATGAGATATACAGGAAGCTCACGCACCTATTTGCGATCATTATTCCTGTGCTCTATTATTTTGTGGTAAAAAATCAGCTTCTTGCAATAGCAATACTCCTTCCCTTTGCAATAGGATCTGTGGTCTGGGATTCAGCTCGAATTGAAAATCCAAAATATCGACACAAATTTCTAAAACTTTTCGGCTCCCATCTTAGAGATTCTGAAGTGAACAAGCTTACAGGTGGATCTTATCTACTCACATCATCCGTTGTGACAATCGCAGTTTTTCCTAAAGAAATTGCTTTCCTTGCGATATCCTACCTGGTAGTTGGTGACACCTTTGCTGCTTTTTTCGGACTCTCCATCGGAAGGAGAAAATTTGTCCGCTCGAAGAAATCTCTCGAAGGACTTATTGGTGCTTTCCTTAGTTGTGCAATTTTCGGAATGGGCAGTTATTTCTTGTTTCTTAAACGTGTATTCGCTTATGACAGTGCACATCCCGAACTTGCAGTGATAATGATAATCGTTGGAGCACTTGTCGCCTCGGTAGTCGAATCTGTGGATCTTCATATCAATGATAACATAAGCATCCCGATACTTTCCGCTCTGGCGATGACCATCGTATATTTATTTATATAAGGAGACGAGATGAAACTTTCCTTTGTGATCCCGGTCTATAATGAAGAAGAAAGTCTTAAAGAATTACATAAAAAGATCATCGAAAACATTCCCAATACCTCTTATGAGATCATTTTTATTGATGACGGAAGTACTGACAATTCCCAAGCTATAATTGAAGAAATTGCCAATCAAGACCCTAATATAAAACCAATCAGATTTCGAACTAACTTTGGAAAAGCAGCAGCTTTGCAGGCAGGTTTTGACAAAGCTCAAGGTGATATCATATTCACAATGGATGCAGACCTTCAGGACGATCCAAAAGAGATACCCCGCTTCCTGGAAAAGATCGATGAAGGATATGACCTTGTTTCCGGATGGAAGAAAAAAAGAAAAGACCCGATCACAAAGCGCTTGCCTTCAAAAATTTTTAATCTGATAACCTCGATGGTTTTTCATCTGCGCCTTCATGACTACAATTGCGGTTACAAAGCATATCGTAAAGAAGCAGCAAAATCACTGAATATCTATGGTGAGCTTTACCGTTATATTCCAGCAATCGTATGGTCAAAAGGATTTTCTGTAACTGAAATCATTGTTACTCATCACAAAAGAAAATTTGGAAAATCAAAGTATGGTGCCAGCAGACTTGTCCGTGGCTTTCTCGATCTGCTTACTGTGACGATGATCACAAAATATCAGAGAAGTCCTCTTTATCTTTTCGGTGCAAGCGGACTTATTATATCTGCGATTGGTTTTATTATCAGCATCTGGCTGGCAGTGGAGAAATTTTTCTTTGGTATGAGCTTGAGCAACAGGCCCCTGCTCTTTCTTGGCATACTTCTGATCGTTGTCGGCGTACAGCTTATTTCACTTGGATTGCTCGGAGAAATGATCGTATATAGCTCACGCCAAAGAAGAAATCGCTTTGAAAATAAAAAAGACAAGAATTAGTGATAAGTCAATTGTTAAATGACATAAATTGAATTTTAACAAAGTTTGAAACCTCATCCCCCGGTGAAATATTCAGCAAGCTGATTTCACGGGGTAAACTAACCTTCTCCTAGCTGAGGAGAAGGCAATATAAGGAATGTCAAAATTCAATTACCATTTCCAATC
>JAUWMT010000022.1 GCA_030613025.1 Candidatus Cloacimonadota bacterium | reverse complement strand
GGTTGAAGATAATAGTAAAGGCAAAATTAATTCAACCCTCAACAAAATTGTCCCCTTTATTGCAGGAGACAGATGAGTTGATCTCAATACTTTTCCGCCAGTTGGCGGATACTGCGAAAAAGAATAAGGAACGATAGTGATAAAAAAACTTCTATGTCCTCAACTAACTGGTGGATATACGGTAATAAATGGATATTGGATATTCCGTGTTGATTATTGGATATTCAGATTTTAAGTATATCGACCCACTTAAAAATAAAAGGAACTTAAAAAATAATTGTTGGACTTAAAATGGCAGAAACTCATCGAATAACTAAGCATCCTATTCTTGAAGTAAAAGAGAAGAAGGTAATTACTTTTTATTGGAATGATCAAAAGCTGCATGCGCAAGAAGGTGAAATGATAGCTTCAGCGTTGTTTGCTTATGGAATACACGTTTTTGGTCATCATGTGAAAGATAACAGCCCACAAGGCATTTTCTGTGCAAATGGTCAATGTGCTCAGTGTACAGTAATCGCAAACGGAATTCCAGTAAAATCCTGCATGATACCTGTGACAGAAAACATGATCGTTCAAAGCTGTAATGGTCTTCCTGAATTGCCGGAAGTGAATGAAAGTCCATCTTTTGATCCAATAGAGGAATATGAAACCGATGTTCTTATAATTGGTGGAGGACCCTCAGGATTATCTGCCGCGATTGAACTTTCCAAACATAACGTGCCGCTCATTCTGGTTGATGATAAATCGGAATTAGGCGGAAAACTTGTACTTCAGACCCATAAATTTTTTGGCTCGATCAAAGACTGCTATGCAGGTGCAAGAGGAATAGATATTGCCAAAATATTATCCGAAGAACTTCTGAAATATGATACTGCCACTGTGTGGACAAACAGCACTGCCGTGTATGTATTCAGTGATAAAAAAGTGGGAATTCTCAAAGATAATACCTATTTGCTTATCAAACCCAAAATCTTGTTAAATGCTGCCGGAGCTCGCGAAAAGATGCTGGTTTTCCCAGGTAATACTTTGCCGGGTGTATATGGAGCAGGAGCATTCCAGACTTTGGTCAACAGAGATATGGTTATTCCTTCTAAGAGAATATTCATTATTGGTGGAGGGAATGTTGGTCTGATTGCCGGTTATCATGCATTACAGGCAGGAATTCAAGTGGTAGGACTTGCAGAAGCCCTTCCCGAATGCGGCGGATACAAAGTTCATAAAGATAAGCTTCATCGTCTTGGTGTGCCTATTTATACTTCGCATACAATTCTTTCTGCGAATGAGAAGGATGAAGTTGAGTCTATTACTATTGCTGAGGTTGACGAGCATTTCAATCCGCTTCCGAACACTGAGAAAACTATTGCCTGTGATACGATTCTTATCGCAGTGGGACTTAATCCAATCGATGAATTCCATCAAGAAGCCGAAGAAGCGGGTGTGGAAGTTTTCTCCACCGGTGATGCGGAAGAGATCGCAGAAGCTTCATCAGCGATGTTTAATGGAAAAATAACAGGCATCAAAATTGCAAAAGCCCTGAATATATCCTCAGAGAAAATTCCAGAGGAGTGGAGCAAAAAAGCAAAAATTTTAAAGAGCCCACCTCAAAAGACTTTACCATACAAACTTCCAGAATCAGAAGAAGGTGTATTCCCGGTATTTCATTGTGTTCAGGAAATTCCGTGCAATCCCTGCACATCAGTCTGTCCGCTTGATCAAATAAAGATTATAGACGACTCTTTACTCGGACTTCCATTTTTCGAGGGCAAATGTACAGGTTGTATGCAATGCCTTACTGTATGCCCCGCACTGGCGATCACGCTGGTGGATTATAGGAAGGACTCACATTTTCCGACTGTTTCGATCCCTTATGAAGTTGGGAATCATCCAATCGAATCCGGGCAACAAATTCATGTTGTTGATATCGATGGTGATCTACTCGATAAACTCCACGTGGTTAATGTCCGCGATACAAAAACTAAAACCCAGATCATACAGGTGAAAGCTCCTTCACATGTTGCAAAAAAGATTGCAGGTCTTCGTATTCAGGAACCTGCTGTTTCAGAAGTTCTGGAAAATCCGCTGCTGGATACTATTGATGACAGTGTCATTGTATGCCGATGCGAACGTGTGACAGCCGGTGAGATCCGCAAGTGGATACGAAAGGGCATCACTGATATGAATCAGCTCAAGCAGCTTACGCGAGCCGGTATGGGCGCATGTGGCGGAAAGACTTGCGAATCACTTATTTTGAGAATGTATAAAGAAGAAGGATATGCTTTGCAGGAGATTACCTTCAACACTCGCCGTCCTTTATATATAGAAGTACCGCTTGAAATCCTTTCTATAATTAAGGAGAAGTAGGATCGTATGAATAAGAATTTTGATATCATTATCATTGGCGCCGGCTCTGTAGGAGTTCCGATCGCTTTATTTCTTGCTGAAAAGAAATTTTCTGTTCTTGTCATAGAAAGTCTGGCTTCCCCGGGTCAGGGACAGAATAAGAAGGCAATCGGCGGTATTCGCGCCACACATTCCGATAAAGCAAAGATACATATTTCTCTGGAATCAATAGATGTATTCTCCACTTGGAAGGAAAAATATGGTGACGATATTGAATGGCGATCTAATGGCTACTCCTTCCCCGCTTATACTGATGAACATGAAAAAATGCTCAAGGGTCTGTTGAAGATTCAAAAAAGTTATGGCTTGAACATTGATTGGATTTCGGCTGAAGAATTCCTTAAAATAGCGCCAGGAGTTAATCCGAACGGTTTGAGAGGTTCGACTTTCTCTCCTGAAGATGGTAGTGCATCTCCCTATCTTTCACTTAATTATTTTTATTTTAAGAGTATGGAATTCGGTGCATCCTATGTGTTCGGGGAAGAAGTTACCGATATTAAAAAAGAGTGTAATGGATATACTGTAACTACACACACAAATAATTCATATTCTTCCGAGTATGTCATAAATGCTGCTGGTAATAATGCAAATCACATTGGTAAAATGGTCGGCTTGGACATACCTGTTGTACCGGATAGTCATGAGGGTGGTATTACTGATGCGGTTCAGCACTTTTTTAACCCAATGATCGTTGACCTCCGACCTGCTGAGAATTCAAAAAATTACTATTTCTGTCAGCGACCTGAAGGACAAGTTATTTTCTGCATAACTCCGGAACCTCCAATTGTCGGCACAGACAGCAGGGCGACATCTATTTTTCTTCCTCAAGTAGCCCGGAGAATGCTGGAGCTCTTTCCTCGTTTGAAGAATTTGAAAGTACGCAGAACCTGGCGTGGACAATATCCAGAAACACCTGATGGTTTTCCCATACTTGGAGATACCGAACTGGATGGCTTTTACCTTGCTGTTGGCATGTGCGGACAAGGGTTTATGCTCGGTCCTGGAATTGGCAAATTATTTGCCCGTTTATTCTCTAATTCCCTTTCATATGACGACATGGATAATATGAAATCTTTGAGTTTATATAGGAATTTTGGGTCTGAAGAAAAGTTCAAATAATTCATTTTTTTAGTGCAAATTTAATGCCCAAAATCCTTTGAGCAAATGAGGGTTTTTCTCCTAAGTTACTGCTATATAAGAAGTTCTATTTCGACGAGAGAAAAAATTATTATGCACCTCACGCTAATTTAGCAAAAATTCATAACTTACATAATAGAAGCCAATTAACAGGTTTGGGTTGATGAAAACGTGAGTTATCCACAAGTTGTGCACAGGAAATCAGCGGATAACAGCCAGTTTAATTGTCGCTATCGTGTCACCTGCTTTGAGAAGACAAAAATAGATACCTGAAGAGACGTTTTCTATAGTATAATTCACCTCAATTGTTTGTTCTGTTGTGCTATCAATTGTTATCTTATCAACCAGCTCGCCGGCAAGATTAAAAATATAGATACCAGCATCCGTCAGATACTCATTTGAGATGAGGAATTTCCCAGTATTATCCTCATTTACATTAAAGGGATTTGGATAATACTTGAACATGTTATCATCAGATACAAAATGTGAGGTTGTATCAGAAGATGAGTTCCCGAACTCATCAGTTGCTTGTAGTTTGAATTCATATCCACCTGTTTCAAACTGGGAGGAATAACTTGTCGCATGAGTGATCGATGAATCCTGTATCTCGATGAAGCTAGTATCCAGACTTGGTTTGTAATATAATCTATAAAATAAGTCGGTTGTAGCGACAACTTGCCATGAGAAATTAACCATTTCACTTACTGACGAAACAGCAAAATCTTCAATAATTGGAGAATCAGAAAAATTATCCATATAGTAGCTGAGAAATCTATCCCATTCTGTAAGATCGTTGAAATCTAAAAAGTAATAAAGCTCCCAATTGAAATAATAGTTATTAGGAGGGAAATAGACACTCATCCTCCCAAGTTCAGGATAGAGAATGTCATTGTATAGTGCGCTAAATGCGATAGTCATAGAATCTACCACCGAAACGATCTCTTCTGCTGCGGTTTGTACATCTTTTTCTGTCATAGAAACTTCATCTAAAAATTCCCAAATATCAATACTATTTCCACTAATTTGAAAACAATTGCTTCGTGCATCATGGTAAAGATCATGATATATAGTATCTGAGTAAGTTCGTGTGAATTCGTTAAGTTTGTTTAAGTAAGATGAATAACTGCTCAGTTCAATGGCTGAAAAAGAAATTGTTGAACCGTACTGGCAGTGCGTTGTATAGGAATTAATATATCTATATACAAGTTCGTTTGCGAGTTCAATCGGAGTACACGATGGATTGTCAGCTATATAGTTAAAGAGACCATACTGAGAACAAGCAGTTCCGGATTCGGCACCATAAAAAATGCCATCTACAGGTACAGTAAATTCTGAGCCGGCGACAACATCGCAGAATTCATAAATTTCAGTGATAACCTCTGTCATCTGCATCAGGCATGCATCAAAAACAAGAATATTGATTGGATATTCTACAGCGGAAATTGCATTTTTTAGCTCACCTTCGGCGACACTCATCCTATCACCAAAATAATGATCATAGCATATTGATTTTACCAGATCGTCATCCTTTGTCCAGCCATTCCCATGATCCCAGATGATAAGCATTCTCTTTTGAGAAGGAGCATAATTAAATCCCCAGTTTGCAAAATCTGATAGTGTCTGAGGATCAGCCGAGTTAATCTCACCAAGATCATCGAGAAGAATTGAACCGATCGAGTCAGGATTATTATCGTGACGTATCAAATATCTTCGGCTGGTTGTGAAATACGGGGGGTAATACAGATCATCATAGGGATCTATCTGTATGAGATATTGTACTGAATCGTTATCCTCGACTGCTTCCATTTCGTTGATGTCCACAAAGGACTGCTGGCTCAAGCTGTTGTCAGCAGCAATATAGACAAGTACTGTCCACTCATTTTCTGCGATGAGGGGGATTGTTATTATTCCCATGAAAAGGCAAAGTAATACAATTATTATCTTATTTTTCATTAAAGATTGATCTTGCTTTCTCAAGATCTTCTGGTGTGTCGATCTCCCACCATCGATTAGCACCTGTTTCTAATGCATAAAATGAATGTCCTTCGTCGATATCCTCTTTAATGATCTGTTCATAATAAACATTAACATCATTACGATCAATGTGATTTTCCATTTTAGGAATAAGATATTTCTGTGAATAATATCCGCTCAATTTGTAGAAATTTACTGTTTTGTATTTTTGATAATATGAAAATCCTTCACCTTGATGTCTTTTTAAATACATCTCTTTGACCAAACCATCTTCTGTCAGCTCAACAACAGTACCATCCATACCTTTTTTATGTTGATCCACAACTATCAGATTATGATGAGGGGAATTTAATAATTCATGGATCAGGGATTCATCGCAAAAAACATCAGCTTCAAATAAAAAGAATCCATGCTCCATATATTCTTTTGCGAGCCATAGTGAATATATATTATTTGTCGAATCATAAATCTCATTTTCAACGAAGATAATATTGGTGTCCTTATGATAAGCTTGCAGATGCTTTTCCAGTTTTTCAGACATATAACCTGTAACTACTACGATATCTTTTATCTTTTGATTGTGCAATTCCCGGATCAGGTTGTCGATAATAGTGATGTTATTCACAGGAGTCAAGGGTTTGGGATGGTTTAAAGTTCGTTCTTTCAGTCTCGATCCGCGACCTGCCGCAAGAATTATGGCTGTTTTGATGGAAGTCATTTATGATCGCCTTTTTGTAGTAATTTTTCAATAGTTTCTTTTACTCTTCGGGCTGATGAAGAATCAGTGTAGGAAAATATATATTCCTTGTCTTTTTTTATCTTATTCTTTCTTTCAGATGAAGGATTGAGTGCTTCTTCAACAGCACTTTCCAGCTCTGAGCCGGATGTCACATGAACGAAAGAACCCTTTAACCATTCCGAAGATTTATCTTCAAGGATCGATTGTCCGTCATGATGCTTTAAGGAATCGTCAGGAAGATCAACAATAATACCACAGCGCTCCAAAGCAAGAAATTCATTAATCACACTTGAACCGTCGCTTATCATCGTATCCGCAATGAAAATGTAGGGAAGGATGTTATGATGTTCTTTAGGCACTAACATGAAATCGGGATATTCTGTTTTGAGTTTTTCAAAAAATCTATGCTGAGAATGGGACGCGTATTTCCCACTCCAACTGTAGGGATGTAATTTAACTATAAGATTATATTTACGTGAAAGGGAAACAGCTTTTTCTCCAATTGAAAAAATTGAAGTCGGTTTATATGACGGAGCGTAAAGTATGATTTTTTTCTCTGGATCAAGGTCGTACTTTTTTATAAGATTCTCTCTATTATAAGTCCCGTCAAATAACACATCAAGTTTTGGCAAGCCGACATCATGGAGAATTTCTAATTTATCTAAGCCGTATTTTTTAAATTTGTCAATACGATATTGACCTTCGATGAAGCAATGATAATGTGTGTCGGACTGTTTCAGGAAATGCCTGTATCTGAGAGTCTTGATGCCGGGTCCATGATCAACATTACAGAGTATTGCCGTTCCATAATTTTCGGGCTTACTTAAAGGGGAGCCACAGAAAACAACATCAAAGCAATTGGTCGCGTTCGTTATGCGATATCCCAGTTTAGAAAATATTCTTTCAATCCTTTTTTTCTGTGAGATGAGAAAGAAGTAGAGGAATCTTTTTTGGTTCTTACCAATTCTGAAAAATAATTGGTAATGCTTATCATGAGCAAACTGCTCATATACCGGCTTTAAACTGGGCCAATAATATTCTTGCGTTATATCAAAAAGAATTTTATACATGTTTCCTTCATGTGTTCGATTTAATCAATTGAAAAGAAAAAATCATTTATTTAATGTCAATAAAGATTCATTTTTCACGAAGGGTATTATCAATAATAAGATGCCTGATCGTTGGAGAATAGAGCTGAAGTACATCTTTTTAAAATAGACGGGATAAAGGTTTGCTCATGATTAATTCACCTATAAATCTCTATTCCTTTGAAATTTTTCCATAAATTTATCAATTTTTTCGATTACCGTTTCAACTTTCAGATTCTTGATTCCCGGTATTTCCGGTTGGATTACCAGATGTTTTTCCATTTCCGGCGGAGTCCAGTGAGAAGCATGAATATGACTGAAAATCCCGATAGTTGGAATTCCGCATGTGATGGCAATATGTCTTGGCCCATTATCATTTCCAAGAAAAAGAGATGATCTTTCAAAGATGGCTTTCAGTTGTTTGATATTTGAAATTTTGTAGTTGATCTCGATTTTATTATTCATATTCTGTTGAATGGTTTTTATTATGTGAAATTCTCCAGGCCCCCATGTGAAAACTATCTTTGCCTGATATTTATCAATTATGAAATCACAGATTTGAGCGAAATATTCTGGATCCCATAAACGATAAGATTTGATGCTGACAGGTGAAAGAGCGACTATCAGGTCTTGTTTTTGAAAATTAAGGTCATGCCACAATTTTTCTGCCCATTTTTTCTCATTATCAGTTATGAAAATTTCAGGCAGGAAATCATCAAACTCATTTATACCCAGAGGTTGCAGCAATTTCAATTTATTTATCGGTGCATAAATTTGAGTATCGACAGGTCCAATCTGTATATTATAAGCATAATTCCTGTGTCTTTCTGTGAAAGAAATCCTCTTTTTTGCAAAAGTTAGAAAAGTGATCAATGCAGATCTCGGATTCTGTTGAAAATCGATCACAATATCATACTTAGAAAAAACAAACCTGAAAAGATAAATCAAGTATTTGAAGAAATTCATCGGCAAATTCGGGGCAATAAATTTATTGATATTGGCATTATGCCGAACTGCATCAAATGCTTTATTCCCAACAAGAAAAGTTATTTCATCTTCCGGTAAATGTTTCCTTAAAGCTCGAACTGCTGGAGTGCACATCAGGACATCACCGATTGCGCCGTGTTGGATCAAGAGTATTCTTTTCATATTTTTTGAGGTTATTTTAAAGTGTCATAAATTATTAAAAAATCTATAAATTGTTGAAGATTTTCATAATGATTGATTTATTAGGTCTTGAAAATTCATTCATTTCTCATTATAAACAATTTATAATACTTCATAAACACAGAAATAGACGCAATCCAACAAAGGATCAAACCCCGAATTCCGTCCAAAAATCCAAGTCTAAAAAAATAATGATGAATAAATTTATAAGAAGGTCTGAAAATGAAATGAAACAGATTGGTTTTTTTCCCTTTATTAAACATATCGTTTGCTTGCCATGTTGCGTAACGAACCATTTTATTCCAATGAGATTTAAAATCTCGAATTGGAATATGAATTATATAAGCATCTTTATTTTTAATTCTCGATCGATTTTTAATATCGAGTGTTGAATGAACGCTTCGCAAATTGTATTCTTTGTATGCCTCTCTTTTCACCAAACGCATTCCCTGATAGCCGAGATGACGATCATGATTCTGAATCTTCCCCCAAAATTTCGTCTTCAGATAAACCAAATATCCATCGAATGGAATTTTATCCATTGCAAGGATTTTCTCGATCTCCGTTTGTAATTCAGGAGTGCATCTTTCGTCCGAATCGATGATCAGAACCCATTCATTAGAAACTTTTGGCATTCCCCAGGTTCGTTGTGCACCGGAATTTTCATATTCGTGCTGAACGATCTTCACATTAGGAAATTTCCGGCAAATCTCAACAGTTCTGTCTTTGCTGAACGCATCCACAATAAAAATCTCATCGACCCATGTTATCGACTTGAGACAATCCTCAATAATGTCCTCAACATCCTGTACGGGAATGAATGCTGAAATCTTATTTTTTCGCATGAAATTTCTCCAGTGTTTTCTGATAAAAATCTATCATTCTTTGAATTTGATTTTCCATAGAGTAAGAATTTCTATTTTGTAAAATATTTTCTACAATTTGAGAATAATTTTCCTGTGATATATTTTGATAATTTTCATAATGTTCCAAAATAAAACCAAAATTATTCGAGAGAGTGAAATTCTTAACTTCATCGAGACAATCTTGAGTAAGAACCGGAACTCCCGCACAAATGTAATCATAAGTTTTATTTCCGAAAGCAAACCTGATATGAGGTAGTTTTGGGGCAACATCATTATTGAAAACAGTTATACCGAAATCATATTGAGAAATTTCTTGAAGCAATTTTTTATAGGGCAGTTTTTCATGAATAATCAAATTTTTGATCTTTCGATATTTCCGATATTTTTTATTTCTTGAGGGATAAATGTGAAGTATAAATCTCTTTTTAGATAGTTTCTTTAAAATTTTAATTATATTCCTGTGGTCTGTTCTATGTTCGGAAATTCTACCGATATAAACGAGATGAGTTTTCCTATCCTGTTTAGAAAATTTTGGTAAAAAATCTTCAGAATGTAGAGTGCTTTCTGCTGGAAAATAATTTGCAAAACTTAAGCTATTATCAATTAACGAATAAAATTTAGCTACTTCATTTTTATATGAATCCGTAATGTAAACAGTTCCATCTGCGTTTTCATTACAGATTCTTTCATATTTTTTATCTTTCTTTGATAAATGATGTTTAAAAGACATAAAATCGTGCTGATCGTAAATTACCGGAACAGATAAATTTGTTTTTATCAGTTTGGCTCCTAATCTATCAGGTTGATTATGAAAATGGATTAAATCGATGCTTTTCGAGGTAATTATTTCTTTTATGATTTTTATTTCTTTGAGCTTGCTTTTAGGTAATAGTGTAATCGAATCGAATATAGAATTTCCATAACCATAAACTTCATCCGGAGTTTTACCTCGATGAGCCAGATAAATATTTAATCCTTTTGATTGCAAGGCTGAAGCGATTTTTATGGTCCTAATACAGGGAGAAGAATCCTGAACCATGAGGATATTTTTAACTGAAGAATTCATTATTAAATCTTTTCCCAATTATTTCAGAGCTGAAATTCTCTATTATATATTTGCTGTTTTGTTGTGTATTATTATGTTTATCTACCAACGTTAAGGTTAAGCCCTCATTCCGGTTTCTTACAAAGGAAAAGCAGTAGTTATTCATAATGGAAATCTAATAAATATTTGCTTTCTCGGCACAGGTGAGTACTCTCAGACCAGCTCCAACAATGGCTTCCACTTCGCCTTTATCAGGAAAAATAAAACATTGTGCAATAAAATCGGTTTGTTGAAGATATTTTATGATTGGCTGTACGATTGGAATGGAATATTTTTTTAAAGCGTAGAAGAGAAATCTCATAATGTGAAAATTAGTCAAATTCAATAATCATTTTGATGATTTTTAGTTGCATTAATATGCTTTTTCAGTTTCGTTGTGGAAATGTCGGGGGTTCTCTTCAGATAGACCACTTCACAGTATTCCTTCAGGAAGTCGAATTTGCCTTCCCAATCACAGCCCATGACAAATATGTCAATATTGTGTTTGCGGATATCATCATTTTTTTGATCCCAGTTATTCTCAGGAATTACTTCATCGACATATCTGATTGCTTTGATGATCTCAGCTCGATGTTTATAGGGTTGAAGGCATTTCTTTCCCTTTGTAAGATTGAATTCATCAGTTGAAATTGCCACAGTGAGATGATCCCCAAGCTCTTTTGCCCTTTTCAAAAGGCGAAAGTGTCCGTAATGAAGGAGATCGTAAGTACCGTAAGTGAGAACTTTTTTCATAATTGCTCTTAAGGAGTTTAATAGGTTTTTGCTTTCTCGATGCCGGTAAGTACTCTCAAGCCAGCACAGGCAAGGGCTTCCATTTCACCTTCACCCGGGAATATATAAATTTGGGCAATGAAGGAAGTCCGTTCTTTGATCCACCCAGTAAGGAATTTGTCATAAGCAAGCCCACCTGTAAGGTAAATTGCGTCAACTTTACCTTTTAGTACTGTTGCATATGCGCCGATTTCTTTTGAAACTTGATAAGCCATTGCTTCGAGGATTTGACAATATTTTTCATTACCTTTTCCAACCTGCTTTTCGATCTCAATATCGTTATCTGTGCCAAGATATCCCATCAAACCGCTCGATTTGGTGAATATTTTCTCAATCTCTGTTTTTGTGTACTCACCGGAAAAACACATATCAATGACTCCGATGAGAGGAAGTGCGCCAGCGCGTTGTGGGGAGAAAGGTCCCATTCCAAGGAGTGCATTATTGACATCCACAACTTTTCCTTTTTTGATAGCCGCCACACTGATACCACCACCCATATGAACACCGATCAAATTACAGTCGGTGAGAGGTTTGTTGAGTTCCTTTGCGGTTTTACGGGCAATGGATTTAATATTCAGAGCATGAAAAAGACTTTGCCTGATAATTCCCGGAACACCGGAGATCCTCGCAATATCTTCCATCTCATCGACAGTAATAGGGTCAGCTATGAAGCAGGGAATGTTGAGTTCATCAGCGACTGATTTTGCAATAAAAGCTCCTAAATTAGATGCATGTACTCTGCCCCAGATTAATGGGTCTTTCAGGTCAGCAAGCATTTTATCATTTATCTTGAATATTCCACTTGGGACCGGTTGCAATAATCCTCCACGACCTACAACTGCATCAAGAGAATCAACTGGAATATTGTTTTCTTCAAGAGCTTCTTCTACGATATTTTTTCTGAACTCGAACTGACCGATCAATTTTTCAAAGGGAGAGAGTTCTTCCGGTTTGTGATTGAGTGTCTTTTTAAAGACTTCTTTGTCATTATCAAAAACTGCGATTTTTGTCGAAGTTGAGCCGGGATTGATTACCAGAATACGAAAATCAGGCATGCATCCTCCGAATAAATTTTTTTCCAAAATCTCAAGATTATTTATAAGTGGTCAATAAAAAAACCCCGCTCAAAGGCGGGGTAAAAAAACATATATTGGTTTTTTATTAAAACATGAATACGACTTCAAGGCTTAAAGCATTTGAAATGTTCTGATTATCTATACTCAATATTCCTTTTTCATCAACTTCTGAGTCATAATTGTATTCTAATTTTACAAATGTATTTTTTGTTGGCATAATATTAATACCATATATAATATTATACTCATGCCTGTTTTTTACAGGCTTTGTGAAAAAACCAAAATAAGGCCTGATTGTTTGTATAATAGGGATTTGGAAACCTTGAACATGTTTTACAATAAACCAGAAATCAATATCATCAGTATTATTATCTCCATCATCAAGATTATAGGCTTGAAAATCTAATTTTACTATATCTTTGATAGAATAAATTATATCTATGCCAAAATCATATAACCTATCATCGTCATTCCAATCGCGGATTCTGAAAGAAGCACCGGCATCAAGTCCTGCCAATGAGTATTTTCCTCTAAATCCAATAGTTGAGGGTGAATCGTATGCGCTAATGCCTTCATTAATTCCACCATCCGCCCAATAGGCATTGAAAGTGTACTTTGAACAGAGTTCACCGGTAAAATTAACCATCCAATTAGAATCAAAGGTTTGTGGGTGAAAAATACTGATATTTTTCGAGGATCTACTCGAAACATTCCCGAATGGATACGCCATATCTCCAACTTTCATGTCAACTGTGAACCATTGATATTTTTGGAAATAAGAGTAATATGAAGTAAACAAATTGAATTTTATCCAAGCTTCATTGATACTGAGTTTAGGATTGTTCTCCATAAGCCCAGAAAGGTCCAACGAGGTTATAAAATTTTTACCTTCCCATTCAAAATAAAAGTCTTTAAGATGCCAGAATCTTTCTGAACCAACACCCTTTTCGATTCGTTTTGAAGAATAATAGAAACTGATCTCATTTGCAACGAGGAATGAGCTTACGAGCATGAGAAAGAGAGTTATTAATAATATTTTTTTCATTAGTTTCTCCTTAAACTTATTGAATAAAGGTTAGCATCTAAAAACTATATCCGATTTCAAGTGAAAGGGCATTTGAAATATTCTGATTATCTGTGCTCAATATTCCTTTCTCACCAATTGCTGAGTCGATATTATATTCCAACTTTATAAAGGCATTATTAACCGGTTTCATATTTAAACCAATTACAATATTAGATTCTTTTGCTCCCTTACCATCTATCCCGTTTCTTGAGAAGTAACCCAAATATGGAATAGTTTTCTTGGCAAATGGAAGAATAAATCCTTTTTCATAAGAAGCAATCAAAAAGAAGTTTAAATCGGAATTATCATCATCATCAGGTAGATTAAAAACCTGGCAATTAAATTTAGCAATATTTCCTAATTCATATAGAAGGTCTGCGCCCCAATCATATTTTCTATCATCGTCATCCCAATCGTTGATTCTGATAGAAGCACCTACATCGAGTCCTGCTAATGAGTATTTTCCTCTAAATCCAATAGTTGAGGGTGTATCATATGCACTAATGCCTTCATTAATTCCACCATCTGCCCAATATGCATACCAGCGGAGTTTATCAAATTTTCCGTTGAATTTTACCATCCAGTCTGCCCCGAAGAATGTGGGTTGGAAATTGGTGATATTGCTTGTGGTTTTACTCGATACATTACAGAAAGGATAAGTAATTTTTCCTAGTGAGATGTTCATAAATTTGAATGGGGTGAATTTAATCCAAGCTTGTTTTATAGAAATGGGATTACCAGCCACAAGAGGGGCAAGATCTAAATCCACATCATAATTATCACCTATCCATCCCAAACGAGTTGATTTGAGATGCCAGAATCTTTCTGAGCCTACCCCTTTATCAATACGTTTTGATGAGTAATAGAAGCTGAAAGTGTTTGAATTTGGAATTATCTTTTCAATGACAGCAACTGATGCATAAGAAAAAGAACTGAATAGAAGTAAACCAATAAGTATTAATCCAATTTTTTTCATTAAATATCTCCTTTCTTTTTTATAACATGGAGAATGATTGAATAATCATAATTCCATGTCACACTTTGATTTTCTCTAATTTTGAATTAATGAAAATTAATTATTAACTAAATTGTATTTATTTAAATATTTGTCAAATTTTTTATTAATTTAATTAATGAATTCTACTCCAAGAGAAATTCTGTGGATATTATTCAGGTCGGGATTATTCTCAAAAGCATACTGAAGAGTATAGTTCTTATAGGAAATAAAGGCACCTGCGGTGAGATTCTCTCTTTCAATTCCACAGGCAACTGAAAGGAAGGGAGCAAAGTTAAAAAGCATACCGGCATGAAAGTCAAAACTCGCTTTTCCAACAGACAGTTGAGCAGCTTGGTCACGGTTTTCAAAATAAATATCGGTTTGACATAATAAACGTGAAGGTACATTGATTATTGGGAATACAAATTTCGCACTTGCACCTGCCAAAATATTCGGTGTTACTGTTTCTGTTTCACCGTTCTTCCACCAGATCGAGGTTCCGATCGCATCACGAATATTCAAGCCAACCTGAATACTTGGATTGATCTTATAAAGAAATCCCGCGTCCAGTCCAATTCCCGATGCTTTTATATCTCCAATTGTTCTGTATATCAGTTTTGTGGTGATACCAAAGGAGATATCGGTAAATAATTTTGAGCTGAATGATAGATAACCGGTATAATCAGCATCACTTACATATTTATATGCATAAGGTGGATTGTGAACTGAAACAGTATCATTGGGATCTTCAAGCTTTGTCAGGGGAATTCCAGAAATGCCTGTGCGAGTAATAAGAAAACCAAATTTCTTTGCATCATCGAGGGGATAGATTGCGCTGATCGCATCATATTTTAGATTCCCGGCATATTCCTCAGAATGCATAATATTGAAAGAAATATTGTTACAATAATAAATTCCTGCAGGGTTCCAATAGACTGCCGTAGGATCGTCAGCGAGAGCGACAAAAGCATTTCCAAGTGCTCGAGCTTTGACGCCAACTCCGATATTCAAAAATTCTCCTGCATATTTATCAGCATGCAATAAGCTGCTTAAAAGAAAGCAACTTATTAGAAGAATAATTATTTTTTTCATAATACTTTAATATAATCCGAAATTATTTTTTTTAATTCTCCGGAATCGAAAGATATTGTCAACTTAATTAACTCACCATCTTTTTTGATCGAGAGAATCCGACCTCTGCCGAAGCTCGTATGCTCGACTCTTTGTCCTACCTTAAAAGTATCATCCTGTGTACCCAGATCAAACGTCTTTTTGCTAGTATATCTTTTGGGAGTGAAATCATTATTCGTCTGGAAATTCGTCATATCAAACATTTGGAAATGGTTCTTGTTGATGTCGTTCAGAAAGCGAGAGGGGAAAGATGACATTGTGGAATCATAATATCTGCGTGATTGAGCATAAGATATGAACAGCTCTTTGATCGTCCGTGTCATCGCAACATAAAAAAGCCGCCGCTCTTCTTCAATATCACCAGGGGATTCCATGGAATTTCTATGCGGGATCAAGCCATCTTCTGCTCCTACAATGAACACATAGGGGAATTCAAGCCCTTTTGCATTATGCATTGTCATAAGAGAAACTACGTCTCTGTCGGTGTCTGCATAATCAATGTCGGAAACAAGCGAGAGATTCTGCATATATTCCTGCAGGGATGGTTTTTTATCATGAATAGTAATAAAATTCTCAGCAAATTCATCAGTCGAGGCAACAAATTCCCGAATATTCTCTGCTTTGCTTTCGCCTTCTATCGAGTCATCATGTTTATAAAAATCTAATATTTCGGTATTATCAATAACCTGTTTGACTAATTTATTAATCGGTAGCTGCTGGGAGATATCAATAAAGCCGTCTATTGTTTTTTTGAAGAGTTTCAGGTGCTCTTTGCCCGAAGAAGATATTGCTTCGCAAGAATCAACTGTTTCAACTGCATCAAAGAGAGAGCTATTTTTTTCAACAGCAAAATCTAAGAGGTATGAAATTGTCGTTTTGCCAATTCCGCGCTTTGGAAAATTCACTATTCTTAAGAAACTCTCATTATCCTTTGGATTTGCAATGAGTCTGAGATATGCGATAATATCTTTGATCTCCTTTCGCTGGAAGAAATTCACTCCTCCCACGATCCGATAGTCTATGTGATCTTTGATGAACTGAGTTTCCAATACACGGGACTGAGCATTTGTTCGATAAAATATTGCAATATTTTTTAGAGAAACATTATGTGTGTTATTTAGTTCATTTATTTTTTGTGAGACCATTATAGCTTCATGGCGCTCATTTTGAGTATTATATAATGAAATATCCTTTCCGACTTCCTTATCTGTCCAGAGCTCCTTTTTGTGGCGCGATTCATTACGTGAAATAAGCTCATTCGCAGCAGAGAGCACACGTTTCGGTGAGCGGTAATTCTGTGTCATACGAATGATCTTTGGTTTCTCATAGTCATCTTCAAAAGAAAGAATGTTTCTGATATTTGCACCACGCCAGCTATATATTGATTGATCATCATCACCGACCACACAGATATTTTTGTGCTTTTTCGCAAGCAAATATGCAAAGCGGTACTGTGCGTAATTTGTGTCCTGATACTCGTCGATCATCACATATTTGAATCGATCTTGATAACGTTCCAGCAAGTCTTTATGATTCTCAAATAGTTTGGCAGTATATAGAAGAAGGTCGTCAAAATCGACACCATTATTTCTAATAAGATATCTTTGATACGCTTCATAAATTTGCTGAAGGTATTTTCCATAATAGGTGTCATCAATAGAAAATTCATCATATTCGACAAGGTTATTCTTTTGCTGGGATATGATGTGAAGTATCTTTTTAATCGGGAAGTTCGTTTCTGCAAGGTTGATTTCTTTGAGAACATTTTTCATAATACGCTGCTGATCAACGCCATCGTAAATTGTGTAATTCTGTGTAACAGGCAAGTACTGTGATTCGGTTCTTAATATTCGAGCACACATTGAGTGAAAAGTACCAACCCATAAGTAGCGGATATTTATGTTGAACTGATTCTGCAGACGTTCTTTCATTTCATTTGCAGCTTTATTTGTAAAAGTGACTGCCAAAATATTGTGAGGACTGACTTTTTTTTCTGAAATGAGATAGGCAATTCTGTGTACTATGCAGCGTGTTTTTCCACTACCTGCACCAGCAAGAATAAGCACCGGACCTTCGATCGCAAGAACAGCTTCCCGCTGTTTCTCGTTCAGCGTATTAAGAATGGATGAAGACATATTATTGAGTGATCTGTGAAAATTTCCCTTCTAATGTATCTCCGTCAAAAACATTGTAAGATGTGATCTTGAACCATATGTATTCATGGCTTACGTCATCCTTTGAAAAGGTTGTATCGTAGGCACTTACATTTTTTTCCACTCGGTCATAAGTCCCAAAATAATTATCTTGGAAAGCAGCGTAAATGTAGTATCCGTCTGCTAGACTATCCTCTTTGGTTATTGCGATATACCATTTTATAAGATCAGGATCTGTGTTCAAAGTATCTATCTGAACAACCGGTGGGGCAAAAACATCCGGATTTCCAAGCGGATCAAGAGGGTTGTTTCTGCTAAGAGAACAGGACAGTATTAAGAACGCAGATATCAAAAGGAGAATAAAATATATTAAATGTTTTTTCATATTACTAAAAACGTATTTGTATGCCATGTGCAGTTACAGTCACCTTGCTGTTCATATATTCATCATACAAGGTAAACCAGAGATCGCGATTATAATCTTCTGTTGCCGGAATCGTATCCAGCACAGTATATCCCCAGACAATTATCCATAAGCCAACAAGAATACCCGATGTGCGGTAGGACGAATTCGCATCGATATAATACTGGTTTATTTCATCGATCTGATGGGCATTTCGATATTTTTCATAGTAGTCCTGTGACTGATCATAAAAGTAATAGGCACTCCCGGCAAGCAGAACTTGCAATCCTAAAAGAATTTCACCTTTGAGGTAATTTCTTGTTGAGAAATGACCCCATCCCGGAGCGATCATTGATTTCAGGCAATTTGTAAGATGGGATTGTTTTTTCTCTTCCCACTGTTTGAAAATGGTCATATTCTCTTGCAGATCTTTTCTGGAGTTTTCCCAGTTCGTTGCATTATCCCAGCCATATTTAATATTTTTTTGCAGGATCGCATCTATATTAAATTTACCGGGTTCTTCCGCATAAAGTGGAAGTGAAAGAGCAAATAACAAAATGATCAAGTATATTTTCTTCATGATGCTAATAATTCTGTTGCTTCATTGAGAGGAATTACTTCTCCGGTTTCAAGGCGGATAAGCCAGCGCAGGAAATAGTTTTTATCAGGTATTTGAATAGTATAACGGACTTCATAACTGTTCCGGGTGACTGTTCGGAAAACCTGCCATGGTGTGACGCGGATGTCCTGCCTTGAATAATTCTTTTGTGCAACGGTTTCTACTTCATCTATTTTTTCAGGAATAATTCCATTATTATACTGTTTTACTATTTCAATGGCATATTGTTCAGGATCATTTGAGATTCTTGTCCAGATATAAGCCATGTTTATCTTTTCATATATTTGTGGGATACTATTGAGTTTATATGCCTCTGAATAAGAGTCATAAGCTGTAACATATTCTTCATTATCAAATTGTGCATCACCCTGTGCTACAAGCTGAACTGCTTGAGCAATTCTACGAGCAAATTCTTCAGCACGAGCGATTTTGTTATAAGCAACCTGATAATCTTCAATAATATCCAGAGTCTTTCGATATGAAGAAATGGCGCTATCAATCTCTCTATCCCCAAGAAATCCATCGCCCTGCACAATATATATTGATGCAAGCTCAATTAATTTATCATTCACCTGATCTGCAAGCTGAGAATTATACTCTTCTGCACGAATAAGATATGTTTGTACTTTATCCAGCTCTCTATCCTGAAGCAATGTAACAGCCCATGTATAGTACACGTTTCCGATCATATCTTTGATATCTTTGATGAAATCTGCGGGATAGTCAAGGTAGAGAAAGAGTCTCCCTAAAGCTTCTGCATACAATCCTATATCCCATTGTGCCTTTGCCTCATCGATCAATTGTGGCATAAACGCATCAACAACTTTCGTTGCTTGTGTAAAGGCATCAGAGGTAGGAAATCTATCCTGTAAAATTTGGTACGTTGCATACGCTGTATGAATATTTTTTGAATAGTCTGTATGTATGAGAATTTGATCATACAGGACATCAGGCATTTTCTCCGATTCCTGAAGGTGGAAAATAATAAATGAGAGATAGTCTGATGCATCGGGATAATCCAGATCATCCAAAGCAGCTTGGGCTATTTCGAAATAACAGTTATCAAGAAGGGAATCAGCCCTATCTGAATTTGCGAGGAAAAAGTATTCTGACGCTTCAGTGTAGTGATTTTTTTCATATTCCTGCAAACCAAGCTGATAATATGCTTGAGAACGTAGTTCTTTTGCATTTTCTTTAAAGGCGGGATGTATTGAAGTTTCAATATATTTATCAAGTTCCTGAATTGCTTCGGTATATTTGCCTTCCTTGAGAGTCTTAACTGATTTCTTATAAGAGAGATTCGTGCAGGAGATAAAGAGAAGTCCAACCAGGATAATTATGGCAAAGTTCTTATTTCGTAGTATCATTAGATGATTTTGTTCGTAATTGATTTTGGGATATTAATATCGGTATCTGGTCTAACTTACCTCCGAAAAAGAGGAAAACAAGTGCAAATAAAACGGTTGTTATCAAAATAACCCACTGGCTGGAAGTCTCATACACAATAACTGTTATAAGTACCATCAAAATATTTATCAAATATACCATGACAGCGGTTATGCGTACAGAACCGGTAGCAGTACCGATTCTATGGGTCGAATGATCTTTTCCTCCCTGAAGTACCCTTCTTCCATCCCTTTTGCGGGTGATGCTGACCAAAGAAATGTCAAAAATTGCATAAGAAAGCAGAAGAACAGGAAGTAATAACGAGAAGTTTTTTGGCAGTTCAGTAAGGATGACGATACCAAAAACAGAGAGTGTATATCCGATAAGCATGCTTCCGGCGTCACCGAGAAATATTTTTGCAGGATGAAAATTATGCAGCAGGAATCCTAGAGTGGCGCCGATAAATATCACAGAAATTAAAGAGATAAAATTATTACCTGTGAGAATGCCCAGAGCAAAAAACCCCAAGCCAAGTATTGTAGCTAATCCCGCAGTTATTCCATCCATATTATCAAGGAAATTCAGCGCATTCATTAAACCAACCATCCAAAGCACCAAAATCGGCACAGTTACAAACCATGGTCCGATCAAGTTGGTGTACCCGCTTCCAATTATCAGGATAAGCGCAACAATAAATTGTACGGAAAATTTCACATAGGGAGTCATACCCTGATGATCATCCCACAAACCAAGAAAGCATACGAGGAAGAGTCCGATGAAATAAAAAAGAACATTCTTAACAGGTGGTATTAAGTTTATACATATAAAGAATGAAAGAAAAAAAGCACATATCATTCCAATTAATATTGCAAGCCCACCCATGAGCGGAGTTGGCGTTTTGTGAAATTTCCTCTCTTCCGGATTATCAATAAAATTGAATTTTATCGCAACCTTTCTGATGAGAAAAGTCAACAAAAAAACAGATACGAAGGATATTGCAAATATTATAAAATGATTCATTGTATTATTTCAAAATTTATTGTTTTGATTTACCAGCCCCTCCAGATTTTATGTCAATTATTTTAGAATTTCAGGAACGATAATATTGACGAAATAGTACTCTTTTTAGTTTTATGCCAAACTAACTATGGAAATGAAAAAAATAATTGTGGCAATTGATGGTCCTGCAAGTTCAGGAAAAAGCACAACAGCAAAGCAACTGGCAAAAAAGTTGAATTGTATTTATGTGGATTCCGGCGCTATGTATCGAGCAGTTGCATTATATTTGCTGCAGAACAAGATTGATTTTACCGAGAAAAAATTGCTGAGAAAAGCTATGTCGGAAATCAACATTGAAATAATTCCATCAAAACTCAAATATGAAAATACGATCATTCTTAATGGCGAGGATGTCACAAAAAAAATAAGAGAACCGGAAATTACGAACTATTCATCAACAATTGCAACCAATGGCTTGATCAGAAAGCGAATGGTCGAACTTCAAAGAAAAATGGCAGAGATCCAATCCATTGTGATGGATGGACGAGATATAGGCACGGTTGTATTTCCTAATGCAGATTTTAAATTTTTCCTGATCGCATCAATCGAAGAGCGCTCAAAACGCCGCTGGTTAGAAAATCAGAATAAAGGACTTAGTTCTAAAACTTTTGATGAGATAAAAGAGGAGCTTGCATTTCGTGATAAAACAGACAGCACGAGAGAAATCTCCCCTTTGAAAAAAGCTGTGGATGCGATCGAGATAGACACAACGAATCTAAATATTCAACAGCAAGTTGAAAAAATATATGGCATAATAAATGAGATTTTTTTATAGACTAACTATTACTTTTGTCAGAACATTGATGCACTTTCTTTGGAACCTGAAAATAACAGGAATGAAAGAGATTCGTTTTAAAAAGGGATGTATCATTTGTGCAAATCATCAAAGTGCTTTGGATCCGGCTTTTCTTGGCTCGATCCTTCCCTTTGAATGCTATTTCATGGCAAAATCTGAGCTTTTTAAAAATAAAGCATTTGGTGCTTTGATCGGATATTTCAACGCATTCCCCGTTCGCCGTGCGGGTTTTACTCGTGGTGCTATTCAGAAATTTATCAAACTTTTAAGGGATAAGAAAAATATAATCATGTTTCCCGAAGGAAGCCGGAAATCTTTCTCTGCAAAACCCGGCATCGCAAAGATCGCATGGGAAACAGATTCGCCTATTTATCCTGTTCAAATTGAAAATGTTGATGATCTTTGGGCTTGTTTTTTCAGAAAGAAGCATCTTCATTTTATATTCAAGAAACCCATTTTTGCAAGGGAATATAAATCCATGTTCAAAGAGGGTGAATATAAAGAATTGGCTGCGTTTATTTTAAATATGATCAATGGGATCGAGAATGAAAATTGAAACTGCAAAGCATTCGGGCTTTTGTTTTGGAGTAAAAAGAGCAATTCAGATTGCTACCGAAACGGCTCAAAATAACAAAAAAACAGTAACTTTAGGTCCAATAATTCATAATCCACAAATGGTTGAATTTCTGATGAAGAAAGGGTTGCATTCAGTCGATGATATTAAGGATATTACTGATGAAACGGTCATAATTCGTTCTCATGGTATTACTGCAGAAAATTATAAATTGCTTGTTGAAAGAGGGTTGAATTTTGTTGATGCGACCTGTCCATTTGTTAAAAAAGCTCAGGAATATGCCCAAAAATTAACAGACGATGGATATCAATTATACATACTCGGAGAAAAAGATCATCCTGAGGTTGAAGCATTACTCAGTTACATTGATGACTCTGCAGTAGTGATCACGAATCCAGATGTAGATTTTAAAAAACCTACCCAAAGAAAAGTTGCGTTGATTGCACAAACTACGCAAAGTGAAGAAAAGTTCGAAGGGCTCGCGAAGAAGCTTATCCACTTTAGCGAAGAGCTTTATGTCGTAAAAACCATATGCAATGCAACCATCCTTCGTCAAGAAACTACAAGAAATTTATCACAAAAAGTTGACATCATGATCGTCATAGGCGGAAAGAATAGCGCAAATACGACACGCCTTGCTGAAATAGCTCGTGCAGAAGGATGCAAGACCTTTCATATCGAAACAGAAGGTGAACTGAAAGACGTGTGGTTTAAGGATGTTGACAATGTCGGGATCAGTGCAGGTGCATCTACACCTAATTGGATAATAAATAGTGTGAAAGAAAAAATAAAAAAAATCAATGAAACGAAATAAGAGGGTCTATTTGTCGAAAACTTACAAATTAGGCTTCCTCATCGTGGAGGAAAAATGGCTGATAACGTACAAGCTAAAACTAAGAAAGAAGAAATTTCTAAGGTAGTTAAAGAAGAAGAAAAAGAAACAAAGACAGCAAAAAAAGTTGTCGAAAAAGAAGAGAAAAAGGAAGAGAAAAAAAAGAAGGTTACGAAGAAAAAGAAAGAGGAAAAAACCGAGGAATCTCCTGAGAAGACTGATGAAGTAGAAGAAGTTGTTGAAGAAGAAGCGACTAAAGATGAACCTAAAAAAGCTGAAGAATCAGGAGAAATAAAGGAAGAAAATGAGGAAAAAACCGAAGAAGTTGCTGTAGATGTTATTGAAGAAAAAGTAGAGATAATAGAAGATCAAGTTGAAGATACAAAACCGGAAGAAGCTAAAGAAGAAGCCCCTATTGATAATGCCGAAAAAGAAGTAATTCCAGAAGAAACTCATGAAGAGAAAAAGATTGAAGAAGTTAATAAAATGACAGTTGAAGAGGAAGTTAAGGAAGAGGTTGATGAAGAAGTTGTAGAAAAATTGGAAGAAGTAAAAGAACAATCAGAACCGGAAACTCCCGAACCTGAAGTTAAAAAGGAAGAGAAAAAAAAGAAGGTTACCAAGAAAAAGAAAGAGGAAAAAACTGAGGAAATGACATCTCTTGAAAATCAAATCAAGATGTATGAAGAAACAATGGAGACTGTTCGTTCTGGAAATATTGTTGAAGGTAATATTATTCGAGTTGATCAAACTGAAGTATTAATTGATATTGGTTTCAAGGCGGAGGGTATAGTACCCATTAGTGAATTTGGTGAAGATGTGGAGATCAAAGTTGGTGATAAAGTATCTGTGTATATCGTAAATCGGGAGGGCAGAAACGGCAGACCCTACCTGTCGAAGAAGAGAGCAGATATTCAAAAAACCTGGCAAGAACTTGAAGAAAAATCCAAAACCAATGAAGTGATAACCGGAACGGTTGCAAAAAGAGTAAAAGGTGGCCTCATAGTTGATGTCAACGGTATCAATACATTTCTTCCGGCATCCCAGGTCTCAACTAAAACTCTTCCCAATCTTGATCATTTCGTTGGAAAAGAACTGGATTTCAGGATCATCAATTATAACCGAGAAAAAGAAAATATTGTCATCTCCAGAAAAATTGTGATTGAAAAAGAAGTTGAAAAGCAAAAAGAAGATCTAATGGAGAAGCTTCAGATAGATGCTGAAATTGATGGTGTTGTGAAAAATATTATGGAATATGGTGTTTTTGTGGATCTTGGTGGAATCGATGGCTTGCTCCATATATCAGATATGTCATGGGGACATATTACTCATCCCTCTGAGATGCTGAATATTGGTGATAAAATAAAAGTTAAAGTTCTTGATTTTAATAAGGATAGTGAAAAAGTTTCTTTGGGGCTCAAGCAGCTTGTGCCGCACCCATGGAAAAATATAGAGATAAAATATCCCGAAGGTTCAAAGGTCGAAGGCAAAGTAACAAATCTTACGAACTATGGAGCTTTTGTAGAGCTTGAAAAAGGTGTTGAAGGTTTGATCCATGTGTCTGAAATGTCATGGACAAAGCAAATCACTCATCCAAAACAGGTGCTGAAAGTTGGTGATGCGGTCAATGCAATCGTACTCAATGTCGATAAGGAAGAACATCGCATTTCTCTTGGATTGAAACAGGTTGAGCCAAATCCTTGGTTGACTATCGGTGTAACACATCCAATCGAATCAACTGTAACGGGAAAGATCAAGAATATTACAAATTTCGGCGCTTTCATGGAAGTCGAAAAAGATATTGATGGGCTTATCCATATTTCTGACCTCTCCTGGACAAAGCGTATTATGCATCCGAGCGAGATACTTAAAAAAGGTCAGGAAGTGACTGCAGTTGTGCTTTCTATTGATAGAGTTATGCAAAGGATTGCCTTAGGATTGAAGCAGCTTCAGGATGACCCTTGGGAAAAAATTGAAGAATGTTTCCCGATCAACTCAGAGCATGAAATCGAAGTGATCAAAATAATCACCAAAGGTGCACTTGTGCTTGCGGATAAGGATTCCGGAATTGAAGGATTTATTCCGACCTCCCATCTTGGTATTCCCGGACTGGAAGAGCCGGAATTTGCTTTTGATCCCAAAGAAGTCATCCCTGTAAAAGTTATTGAAGCTGATAAAGAGAACAGAAGATTGATCTTCAGTGTCAAAACCTACTTCTTTGGAAGAGATGAAGATGAAGTGAATGCATTTGTGCAGGATCACCTGGAAAAAATTAAAGAACGCAGGCGACAAAAAGTTGAAAAAGCTTCAGAGAAGAAAGCAACTAGAGAAGCGGCTGAGAAAACAACTAAAGAAGCAGCCGAGAAAGCTACTAAGGAAGTAGCCGAGAAAGAAACTAAAGAAACAGATTCTTCAGAGAAGTAATATAAAATCGTCTATATATTTGTGGGAAGAACCATTGCGTTCTTCCCGTTTTTTTTATTTTGAAAATTCTAATTGAATCGCAACAGGGATGTGATGATATTTTCGGTAGCTGCATTCGATGGAATGCTTTACCGTTTCGGAGGAACAGTTTACGATTATATTTTCAGTTTTATTAAAACAGGACGATGGTCTGAAATAGTAGTTGCATAGTCTTGGTAGTAATTATCTATTCTCAATGTTAAAATATTACTGTTTTCCCATTCATCGTATAATTCGTTTGTGATTAATATATGGTCGATATGGCTGGGCCAAGAAGGATATGACCAATAATATGAACTTCCTTCTGCAATCCCCATATCCGCAAATTGATATTCATCCGGGTCTTCAATAAAACACCAAAAAACGTTTTCGTTTTCCGGATCAGTAATTTCATCATTCAAATCACCGAGAAGAATGACATTTTCGTATGCGAGATTATTATCAATATATTCTTTCAATTTAATGCTGGCTTCCAAGCGGCGAGCTTCATCCTCTTGATCCACCCCAGCTTTCAGGTGATTATTGATGATCGTATAATCATTTTCCTTAAAAGTAATATCAGCAACAATAGGGCTTCGGGGAAATGCCCATGAATTATCCACATATATTTCATGAATATTATTAATCTGAATTGTAGAGGTTTTGTATAAAACAGCAATATTAATATCATAAGCTGCACTTGTTGAACGAAAACCTTCCCAACCCGCCAAAGAATTTTTCAGATCACTAAAAGCCGTTCCGCTCCACATTTCCTGCAATGCGATAAAGTCAAGATTGAGTTCTTCGATTATACTTTCAACTATTTCTATTGTAAGATTTCCGGAAAGAGGAAATTCTTTTAGATTCCAGGTAAGAATATCCAGAGTCTGCTCTGTTCCAATATATGTAGAATCCAAGATCAGGGCAGTGATATAGTTTGATCTGGTTTTTGTATCACTACGCAAACTATCTGATACTGTTAAAGAAACAGTAAAATTTCCCTGTTCCTCATATATATGGATTGGATCCTGTTCTGTCGAGGAGGAACCATCCCCAAAATCCCATTCCCAGCTAGTTATTGGGATATTACCTGAAGTAGAACAATCCCCGAATGTAACTTCAAAAGGAATTATGCCTGTTTGAAGAGATGAAGTGAAATTTGCTTTAAGAAAATTTTCATCATTGTTTTTGCTGATACTTGTTCCGCAGGAATAAAGAAATAAAGTGATTCCAATAAGAATAATGTTTTTCATAAAATATCCTAATAATATGATTTACTGTCTGTTTGAAGGAATTTCAGATCTGGAAGTTTCTTCACCTGTATCTCCAGCTGGTATGACCAGTAATCACCGGATTTATTCCACCCGAATTTGAGCTGCCAGCAATGAAGGTCACGATACACATCAATACTCTGGCTTACAAGCTCCTTTTCTTTGAAATTATAATAGTTCGAATAAGTAAGACTCCAGTTCTTCGTAAGATTGACATGAAGCGTATTGTGCAATCCGGAGCTGTAGTAACCTGTCTGTGTGTTTTTGCTGTATGAAAAAGACGAAGTAATGTCCCATGGTTTGGTCTCTCGTTTTTGAGAACCATTGCAACACTCTTCATCAGTGCTAATACCTTTCATTTTAAAAGTCGATTTTACAGGATAATAATTCAAATAATCTAAATTTCCTTTCAAAGATAATGTAGCCGAAAGTGAGTAATTTGTAACTTTCATTGTATAGAAATCCTGCACACCTTTGAAACTATTAGAGAAATTTAAGGTGTTTGTGCCAAGGGTCATGTTGAAAGGCATTGTGGTAATTGTGTGGGATAAGGTGCTGAATCCTTTGGGTTTTTTCTGGAAATCATAGCGCAAAGAAGTTTTCCATGTAAAGAGATCGTTGAGTTCCTTGAGCTTTCCTTCTTTATCAATGACTTTTGCCTGCAGCTTGTTAGTAAGTCCGAGCGAGATCTTTTCAGATCTGCCTGATTTTGAGATCGATATCGACGAGAAATTATAGAATCGGTCATTCGAGGAAAAATCCGGGTGCATAGTGTAAGAAATATTTGGGGTGATAATATGTCTGAGTGTTTTCAATCTTCCTTTAGAAAAACTAAATACACCATAGATATTAGTGGAAAGACTGGTTGAACTATTGTAATCGAACCCACGAACAAACTTTTTGTTATTCTTATCTTTATCTTCCCAGATCTCATTATAATTAAATTTTTGCTGAAATTTAAAATATTTGAACAGATCATCATTATAACTTAACGAAAGCGAATGCTTGACCCCTTCTCGATGTTCTGAGATATAGTTGCCAAGAGAATCATAAGTATCTTCATAGAGAAGCTGGGCAATTGTAGGATCATTGGTGTTTAGTTCACCGTGATGCAGAAGTGTATTATTATAAGAAAAGTAGATTTTATTTAAAATGGATGATTCTGCTGCTTGTTTGTTGAAAATTTTCGCCAGGTTCATTCTGTATAATCGAAATGAAATAGAGGGAAGTTTTAGGGTCATGTTATCAGTTTGCTGAGGGTAGATGTATGCCCGAAAATCAAAATATCCTGATAAATTGAAAACAGTTCCTTTTGTAGAGTAATAAATTTTTGAGTAATAGGTCTGGTTCTGATCAACAAGATCCTTCTTATAATCAAGAGTCGTATTAAAAGTGTTCTTGTTTTTAAGATAAGAATAATAAATATATGAATGAAGAGACTGATCCATTCTGGTTTCCTGGTCGTCACTGGTTTTACGAATATCTGCATCGCTCACAAAATCAGCTTTCAGCATCAGGTTGCTGTAGGGAGATAATATCTGCTTGTGATAAGCATTGATTGACCAGCGCAGCCGGTAATCATCATTGAGCTGCTCATGATAATAAAGAAACCGTGAATCTATCCTGCCATCGAGAATGTATCTTTTGATATAGCGTGCACGATACCTGAATTCAATCCCCGTTAGCTCCATGAGATCAATCGAAAAAAGCATGTCTGCATAATCACCCAACGAAAGAAAATAAGCAATATCTTTTAAGAATTTCCCTTCAGTATTATTGTAGCCCGGTTCAGGCAGCAAGAATCCGGATCTTCTTTCCTGATTGATCGGGAAGGTTGCAAAGGGAAGCACGAGGACAGGGAAATAGTTTATGTAGAGAACGACAGGTTTGGCAACGATTTTTTCATCAAGAAATATTCGGAATTTCGGACTAAAAATGAAATACTGTGATTCATCCTCACAGGTGGTGAACTTAGCATTATCGATGTCTAAAACATCTATTCCAACTTTTCGGAACTTCGTACCGGCATAATAACCATCCTCAAATTTGGTTCTTCCATCGAAAAGCAATCCTTCTTCAGAATCAATATTATAATAAATCGTTGAACCAAAGATTTTTTGTTTACCATCAAAGAGCTCTGATTCTCCGTGAGAAAATGCGATTTTTTTATCAAGATCAATGAGCATGGAGTCGGAATTAATATAGGAATTATGATATCTGATGAACGCTTTTTCTATGAGTTTTATCTGTTTTTTATCAACGTGGTATATGATCTTTCTCGCTGAATAATCAAGAGAATCAAGAGAAACAGAGGTAGTATCCGGGCTGTCTTGAGCGAGAGCAAATCCTGGAATAAAGGAAAGCCAAAGCAGGAGGAGCAGATAAAATCTTTTCATATATTTCTTTCCTGATATTGTGTGATTGGTGTCAAGTATTCTCAACTTTGAGATAAATGAGTAAAAATTCCAGTATAACAATTGACAAAATGAAATCACCCCTGAAAATTACAAAAAATATTTTTAAGGATGTGATGCTTTTTTTCATAAGACTGAAATGGAGAATTCAATGAGAGGTTTGCTCCTGAATAAAAAAGCCAAAGATTATTTGAAAGAACTACCCTTGGTAAATGCAATTGATCGTTTATCAACGGAGGATATTTCAATTCTAAGATCAATCGTGTACGAAATGAACCTGAAAAGGAATGTAACCAGGCATCCTGAAAAAACCGCTAAGGCAAGTGAGTTATTTGGAATGATATTGCTTGGAAATATTTATCAAAATATATTCGAACACTATCAAAAAAAAAATCCGGAAGGTGCAATTTATGAGGATCAAGAAAATTTTGAGGAGTTGCTAAAATTCTATTTTTTTGATCAAAATCCGGTTCTTGAAAATTACAGGGAGCTTTTTGAAATTGATGAACTCGATGTTTCTAAGAGTGGTGAAAAATTTTTTACTAGTGAAAAAAAACATTTTACGAGTGGTAAATATTTTGGTAACAATAAAGAATCATTATTCGATTTTATTCAAAAACCCATTCACCTGACACCGCACTCTCTCAAAAAGCAGCTCGAATATATCAATGAAAACTGGAATGAATATCTTGGTGATCTAAAAGCCCTTTTACTGAAAGCATTGGATCTTCTTAAAGAGGAAGAAAAATGGAATTTAGCAGGTCCGGGTGAAAGCCGGCTTTACTCGTTTGGTACTGAATGGGATGAACCCGAAAAATTCTCTCCCGATAAAGAGTGGATGCCATCACTCGTGCTTCTGGCAAAGAATATTTTTGTGTGGTTGAATCAGCTTAGTGAAAAATATAAGCAGGAAATAACAAGACTCGATCAAATTCCTGATGAAGAGTTACATCTTCTTGCACAGAGCGGGTTTACGGGATTGTGGCTCATCGGTATTTGGGAACGCAGCCGCGCATCCCAACGGATAAAACATCTTATGGGAAATTCCGATGCTCTTGCTTCTGCATATTCTTTAAAATGCTATCAGATTGCCCACGCTCTTGGAGGAGAAGAGTCCCTTTGCCGGTTATCGGAAAAGTCATGGAAATATGGTATTAGACTTGGCTGCGATATGGTTCCCAATCATATGGCAATAGATTCGGATTGGATCTATGAGCATCCTGACAGGTTCGTTCAAAGTTCATATTCTCCCTTCCCATCCTATACTTTCATGGGAGAAAATTTATCAGACCATCCGAATGTGGAGATCTATCTTGAAGATCATTATTATGACCATTCCGATGCGGCAGTTGTATTCAAATATGTTGATCATCGGGATGGAAAAGAGCGCTATATTTATCATGGAAATGACGGCACAAGTTTTCCCTGGAATGACACAGCTCAACTGAATTACCTTTTGCCGGAAGTCCGTGAAGCAGTTATTCAGCAAATATTACAAATTGCTCAGCAGTTTCCAATAATTCGATTTGATGCTGCAATGACACTCTCCAAAAAACATTTTCAACGTCTCTGGTTTTCCGAACCGGGCACTGGCGGCGATATTCCAAGCAGAGTTGAATACAGTATGTCAAAACAGGAATTTAATAAATTCATGCCTGTTGAATTTTGGAGAGAAGTGGTTGATAGAATTGCTGAGGAAGCACCCGATACACTGCTTCTTGCAGAAGCATTCTGGCTGATGGAGGGCTATTTCGTTCGCACGCTTGGCATGCACAGAGTCTACAACAGCGCTTTTATGAACATGCTCAAAAGAGAGGAAAACAGCAAATACAGGCAGTCGATAAAGAACGTGCTCGAATTTGATCCTCAAATTTTAAAACGATTTGTGAATTTTATGAGTAATCCCGATGAAGAGACAGCTATTGCTCAATTCAGTTCTGATGATAAATATTTCGGCGTATGCGTTTTGATGAGTACAATGCCGGGCTTACCAATGTTTGCGCATGGGCAAATACAGGGATTCTACGAAAGATATGGCATGGAATTCCATAAACCCAAATGGAACGAACAGGAGAATATAAATTTCATTGAAAGGCATAAAAAAGAGATCTTTCCCTTACTTCGAAAAAGACATCTATTTTCTGATGTCGAGCACTTTCATCTTTTTGATTTTACCTATGAAAGTGGTAACACAAATGAAAATGTCCTTGCTTACTCAAATGACTTTGAGCAAAAAAAATCGCTCGTAATTTTTCACAATAAGTATGAACGGACTCAGGGATGGATTCGCTGGACATATTATGCGAAAAAAGATGAGAATGGAGAAACAGTCTGGGATAAAAAAAATATCGCAGAAATTCTTGGTATTCCAAATGAGGAAAATATTTTTGTAATATTCAGAGATGTAATACAGGATCGTGAATATATTCGAAATGCAAAAGAGTTGCACGAATATGGAGTTTTTCAGGAGCTTGGTGCTTTCAAATATGCAGTGTTCATGGATTTCCGGGTTGTTCACGATGATAATAGCGAATCCTATAAAAAATTATCTTCCTATCTTCAAGGTGGGGGAGTAAAAAATATGGAAAAAGAAAGGAAAAGGATTATGCACAAAGCAATGTATGATAGCTTTGATTCACTTTTTTCAGAAGAAACCTACGAGCAGATATTCTCAGTGTCTGATGACAAATCAAAGCTGTATAAAATTCTGGAAAAACTTTCAACTTTCTTGCGTTCAATCAGCTCAAAGAATGAAAAACCCTTTGAAGTTAATGATTTGATCGAAATATACAGGGAAGATATTCTGAAAACCGTATCCCTTCTTGAGGAAAGATTTACCATTACCCATGACCAGTTCTATACACTTTTCCTGTGGCTTATTCTCAGGCGAATAGGTTTGATATATGATAGAGAATCCTATCCAATTTCCAGCAGAAAATTCATTGAAGATTACGAACTCGACGAGCAACTTATTGAGAAGATCAATGCCTATACTCAATCAGATTTTGGAGATTTCCTTACGAGATTAATAAAGATACTTATTTCAGAGCAGAAATTGTGGAAATATTTCGAAACAGAAACATGTTACTCTTTCCTTGAAAAACTCTTTCAAATTGAAGAAGTGAGGGAACTTCTTGAATTCAACTGGTTTGAAAACACTCTCTGGTTCAAGAAAGAAGCTTTTGACGAGTTTTTTATACTTCTTGAAATTACACAGACCATTGCTTTGATGACTACATCTCAGAAGATAGATAAGCAACTTTTACTCGCAAAAATTCAGAATTGTTTTCAAAATATAAGAAAGGCATATGCCTTTTCAGATTTTAAAGTCCAGAATTTATTAGACGGTTTGAAGTAAATTCTATGAGAAAGCTTATAGCACTTCATTTCATTTTAGTTCTCTTAATAAGCTGTGCCGCAAAGCAAACCACATACATTGTTTCGAGCAGCGAGCAGCTTGAAGAATTATTTTCGAAACCTCAAGAAAACGTGCGGGTAATCTTAGAGCCCGGCGATTATCATCTCACCCCTGAATGTTTTATCGACTCAACCTGTGGCAATTGCCAGGATCCCAATGAAGCGGTTCCTGCAACAAAAGGGATTACGATATCCGGAAAGAATATTTCAATAATCGGACCTGATGACAGATCGGCAGTTATACATACGCATGCCGGATATGGAATTTATATCAAGGATCTGGAAAATGGTGTTCTTGAAAATCTTACGATTACAAGTACAATTCGTGACACTGCCCAAATGGCAACCAACGCTGCGATCGTAGTCTCAAACAGTGATGTAGTCATTCGAAATAATACAATTCGAGATAATCTCGGAGATTCCCTGCTTGTCTCGAAACATATCTCCGGCGTAATGGGAATTTGCGGGCGGGAACATTCTCACATAACAATAAACAGAAATGATATTTTGCGAAATTCATGGGATGGAATCGCACTTTACAGAGATGCTCAAGCTGAGATAATTGGGAATAGAATAGATGGGATTGATAAATCAACCGGACGAGTTCCTGAAGGTGGAAGAGGTGTCGCCATCGGTGTGACGTGGAATGCCCATGCAAAAATAAAGTATAACTACATTGCTCGTTACTGGAAAGGAATCGGGATTTTTGTTGATGCAGATTCTGAGGTTGAGAATAATATCATTGAGGATATGGCTACATGGGGAATTGCTTTCTGGGATGCAGGAAAGGGTGCTCCCAAAGCTTATATTAGTAATAACATTATTTATAATGTTGGTGCATGTGGAATATCTATAACGAAATCTGATGAAGAAACCGAATCCGGCAACATGGTTGGGAATATCATTGTAAAATCAGGGCAAAATGAAAAATATGATTCACCGGATTACTATTGTTACCAGACATCTCTGGCGATGCATGAGGTCCCTAAAAATTTTGAGATAAAGGATAACCTCTTTTATGATAACAGGCGTGCAACAAATGATCTGCCGGATTACGATATTCCTGAAAAGCAATTTCTAAAAAAATTAATAAAGAAAAAATCTATACTCTTTTCTAATCCATTCTTTATTCAATCAGTTTTTTATCAAACCTTTTTTGTAAATTCATGAGCTCAAGACATCATAGAAGAAAAACTTTCTTTGAGGATTGTGCCGTTAGCTGGGATATTATTTGCAATCATGATGAAGCAAAACTGGAAGAAATTTTTAAGGTTTTGTCCTTGAAAAAAGGAGATCGTGTCCTTGATGTCGGCACAGGGACGGGAATTCTTATTCCGCATATATTGAAGAGAATAGGATCTGAAGGTAAAATCGTTGCTCTTGATTATGCAGAAAATATGATCAGGAAGGCAATGGAAAAATTTCCTCAGAAAGAATACCCGAATGTGAATTTTGTAATTGAAAATTTTTTCGAAATTGCTTCAAAGGAACCTTTTGACTCGATCATTTGCTATTCCTGCTTTCCTCATCTTGAAGATAAAAAACATTTTTTTCAGAAAAGCTTTAACTTGTTAAAATGGGATGGTACTCTACTTATTGCTCATTCGAGTTCTCGTGCTGAGATCAATGAAATGCATGCTCGAAAACACGGAGCAGTTCGATATAATTTCCTGCATTCACTAGAAGAGATCAAAGCTTTGGGAGAGCAATATGGGTTTGCTGTATTAGCCAAAAAAAATGACGAGAAAATATTTTATATTCTCATGAAAAAGACAAAAAAATAATAATGTTGATTATATTATTGACAAAATATATATGTATCTAATATATGAAAAATAAATTTTTGAAAGGAGTTTATATGAAAAAATTAGGTATTATTCTATCGTTTGTACTTTTCTTTTCATTTGTTGTTTCTACCTCGCTTTTTGCATTGAGGTTTGAACTGGAAGAATTCAGGAAATTGTCGGCTGATTTCAAGGCAGAAAGTGAACCGATCACGGATATGGATATGAATTATTGTTCTGTTCTGAAAGTCGAAGTAGATAGACCGATCGATCTATCTCTTAAGCAGAAAATCTATAAAAAAGAGAACATTGATGAAGACGAATTTTACTTCTATGTTTCTTCAAGAGAAGATAATATAACCTTTCAGGCACCCCATTTTGTACCTCTGACAGTTGATGTGCCCAAAGGAGGTTTGAAGATTGGAACAACTTACTATGTACGCCTGGCAACTCTCGAAGATGTTGATGTTACTATTAATGTTGAACCGGAAGATGCCCAGATAATGGTGAACGGCTTGATATGGGAACGCCCCAAAGGAAAATTGATTCCCGGAGAATATGTGATCTTTCTTCTCGCAGAAGGTTATGAAGAGATATTGGATACAGTGCTTGTGTCTCCGACAAATACAGCTTTCAACTATATAATGGTTGAAGAAGAGATACTTCAAATTGAGGGGCAAGAAGTACCGGTACCACAAGGTGATGAGCCATTTATAATAGAGTTCAACGATTATAGTATCCGTATAACTGCCTGTGAATATACTCAGCAAACTCTTACAATCTCTCTTTCCATTACGAATCAGATCGCAGAGCGCGAACTCACAATTATGAGGAATTATACGAAGGCGTATGACTCCGAAGGTAATGAATATTCACCCACCACTCTGGAGTTTGCGAACAAAACGAAAAACTGGGATCTCACTCATAATCTTGTACAGGATGTGCCAACAAAAGCCCAGTTGATCTTTAAGGAGATAAAGAAGCCCATCAGCGTGATCACACTGCTCAATCTCAGTCTTTATGATAAAGATAATAAAGATTTCAAAGTATCTTACAAAAGTATTCCTGTTACACAGTAAAATATCAAGAGTTTTATCAATTTGAGAAAGAGGAAGCTCGCGATAAGTCAATTATGAAATGACGTAAATTGAATTTTAACAAAGTTTGAAACCTCATCCTAACCTTCTCCTAGTTGAGGAGAAGGCAATATAAGGAATGTCAAAATTCAATTACCGTTTCCAATCGAAGCTTGACATGACACTAGCTTCCTCTTTTTGAACCTTAATGAATTTTCAGAGATTCTTTTTAAAGAAATTTTTCAGTACAAAGGGTAAAAGGGATTTTTTTTCCTTCGGCTCCCTTATTTCAATTGCCGGTATTACGATCGGAGTTATAGCACTCACAGTATCTCTCGCTCTTTTCAGCGGTTACTATGATACAATGAAAGAGATCATATTGGGGGTGAATTCACATATTTATATTCTAAAATTTGGCAATGAAACCATTCATGATGAAGAATATATGCGAGTGAGCTCGATGCTGGATATAGTTGGAGCGGTGCAGTCGTATGCTCCCTTTTTATACACCGAGGGAATGGCAGTTAGAGATGCTGACATCGCAGGAGTTATCATACGCGGACTTGATTTTGAAAAAGAGATCGAAACTTCTGACATTGGACGGTTTATTGAGGAAGGAACTTATGAGCAGGACGGCGATTTTGCAATCATTGGAAGCAATATTGCAAAAAGATTGCATGTATCCATCGGTGATACGATAAAACTGGTCACGCCTATGAATGCGGATGTTACTTTTGCGGGTATGATACCTTCATCAATTGAAGTTGAAGTTTCCGGGATTTTTTCTTCTGGAATGTTCGAATTTGACAATTCACTTGTGCTTCTTCCTATGAAAACTGCACAGGAATTCCTTTCCATTTCAGATCAGTATTCCGGGATTTCTGTTAAATTGCAAAATGAATTTATCGAGGAAGCCGATATTGTCGCATCACACATCCAGCAGGAGCTTTCATATCCTTATAATGTAAGTAACTGGATCGATCTAAATAAGAATCTATTCAGTCTGTTAAAGCTGGAAAAGTGGGTCATTTTTATTATTATTGCTCTAATCGTACTCGTTGCCGGCTTCGGGTTGACCAGTGTGCTTTCTATGCATATTCTTGATAAACGAAAAGAAATAGGCATCCTGAAAGCACTTGGCACAACGAACAAGGATCTAAAAAAGATATTTTTCTCAAGAAATATGATAATAGGATTTACGGGCATTTTGCATGGCTTGATTATTGGTGTGCTTATTTCTCTGCTGCTGACCCACACGGATTTTATCAAAATAGAAAGCGATGTATATCTGATCGAACATCTCGTAGTAGAAAATCAACCTATAGATTTTATTTTAATTATTCTTGTTTCAGGAATAATAATTGCGCTGTCATCCTACTTTCCTTTGCGGAAAATTTCGCAACTACAGGCAGTATCAATTATTCGAATTTCAAAAAAATAGAGAGGTACTATGATCTTACAGGCAAAGCATATTACGAAAAGCTATTATGAAGGAACTGAAGAGACGCGCTTAACGGTCCTTGATGACCTTGACTTCTCTATGAAGCAAGGATCGATAGTATCCATAACTGGCTTATCCGGCAGTGGGAAAAGTACATTCCTTCATATTTTAGGAACTCTCGATCAGCCGGATTCCGGAAATATTATATTTAAAGAAAGGGACATTCGATCATTTAATGAAAGTGATCTGGCACATTTTCGCAATATGAATATCGGTTTTGTTTTCCAGTTCCATCATTTATTGCCCGAACTTACAACAATAGAAAACGTTGCCATGCCCAAAATGATCAGCGGGAAATCATATAAGGAGAGTATCCGTGCATCTGAAGAATTGTTAGAGTCACTTGATCTTATTGAACGAAGATATCATTATCCCCACCAACTGAGCGGCGGGGAGCAGCAGAGAGTTGCAGTAGCCCGAGCGCTGATCAATAATCCGGATATTGTACTCGCAGATGAGCCCACAGGTAATTTGGATTCCATACACAGCAAAGAATTGACCGATCTTATATGGAGTTTGAATGAGCGCTTTGATACAACAGTACTTCTCGTTACTCATAATGATGAACTTGCAAAACGGGCTGATGAAGTGTATAATTTGATGGATGGTAAGCTTCATAAGCTGAACAATAAATAAGTAGAGCTTACTCTAAAAAGGTTATGATTAGAAATATGTTAGAAAAATTTTCAAATATTGAAAACCGATCCCAATTAAATGAGTAAAGATTTAACGGGACAGGTGAATCGGTTAAAAGTTCATATTTTCTTATTAACCACTAACTTAAGTTGGTGGTTAATGAAACAAAATAAAGCATTAACCGTTTCAACGGTTTCACGCTTTCTTAAATTGAACTTTTTAGAGTGGACTCATAAGTAGCAAGAAAATTATTTACAAATGAGAAAACGAAAATGGTTGCTGATAGTCATCATTATCATCATATTGATCAACTTTCTATTCTGGGGAATGACCTATCTTTTCGATATCAATTCATATATTAAAAATCGTCTGACTGAAACCCTCGGCAGGAGATTGAATGCTACCATAACTTTTTCGACACTAAACATCACATCAAAAATACTTCAAATATCTGATTTGGAAATCGTGCAGCAGGATGGTGAATATACTTTCACGGCAAAACAGCTTTATATTCATTATTCTTTCTGGCGATTGCTGCTTCATAAATTTCATTCCACAAAAGCCCTGAAAGAAATACGTTGCTTTTCGCCTGAGTTCATTTATAATTCTACATTTAAAGAAGGGCAGACACAACTGAGTATTGACATTGAGGCTTTAGAAAAAACACTGACTCGTTTTAATTATATTTCGATTATCAATGGAAAAGTTAGCGTGAGCAGTACTGGTGATATTGTCTTTTCGGAGAATCTGGAGAAAATAAATATTAGTCTCCAAAAGCAGCAGGATAAAGAGTGGCATATAGAAATGACTGCATTTCAGACCGAAAGTGATGGTTCTCTTGAGATCGATGGAGTATATTCGAAACAGTCAAATCATTTTAAAACCATGCTCATGGATTACAAAGTGCCAAAAATCAGCACAAAGGATGTGTCCCTCATTAGGTCAAGTATAAATGCAGAGTTTGAAACTACTTTGTCTGGAATTTCACGGGGAATTATCAACATCAGTGATATTGAAAGCAATTTTCAGGGTGAAAATATCTCTTCAAAGGGAATGACAATATTCCTAACTCCTGATTCACTCAAGATCGATGAAAATATCGAAATCCTATGGAAAGAAAATGTGTTGATGTGTGGTGGCTCTATTTCTAATTATTTGAGCAAAGATTCTAATTTGGATATTTCTTTTGAAATGAATGATTTCAACATGGCTTCTCTCGGTGAAAACATGTCGGGAAGTATTTATCTGCACGCAGTCATGACCGGCAACTACACTTCACCTATAATTGATTTGAAGATAACTGGAGATAAGCTTGGATATCATTTCCTCGAATTCAACAAACTTTCAGCTGAGCTAACCTACAGCGATAAGTTCGCAGAAATTCAGAATGGGAATTTTGTAGTTGACTCTAATCGGGTGGAATTTTACGGAGATGTTTCAGTAAAAGGGAGTAATCTTTTAGAGAGCACTTTAGATATAACTTTTGAATCGGAAAACTTTAAATATCCAATTGAAGATTTTACAATACAGTCTGACGCAAAGGTCAAGGTATCGGGTTTTGTACAGAATCCCAAAGTACAGGCAGCTCTTGAAAAACTAATTGTGCAGAATGATATTATCCAACTTCCTGAATTATCCGGAAGTGTTTCTTATCAAGCCCAAAAAGCAATATATGATCTGCAAAACATCTCGCGTTCGATACTACTGAGTGGAGATTTTGATATTTCTCGTAAGACTCCTTCGATCAATGCTGAGTTATTTGCAAATGACTTTACACTGGCAGAAATGTTTAAGGCGGAAATTCCGTTTGTAAGCTTTCTCGATCCTCAAGTAAATGCCCGATTACAGCTCGATTTCAAAGATGGAATCATTACTCCCGATGGATGGTTCAACTTTTCCGATCATAACAATTCCTCTATAAAAGGGTCAATCCTTGTTTCTGGTGAAGTTCCTGTTGATTTAACAGGAAAAACCGGCTTTCTTACCATAATATCAGACACACTTAGCATACATAATGAACCTTTTAATTTTACCTTTAATTCAACACTTTCAGAGGATGATCAAATAGCAGCAGAATTGAAAATTAATGATAATATTTTCGCAGATGCAACTGTAAAAATTCAAAAAGATGATCTTGAATACTCATGGAATATTTCTATTGATTCTCTACTTATTGATCGGGTGAATAGAATCATTCCTCTTTTTGAAAAAGACGCTCCCTCAAGCGGTGTACTTAATGTTGACTTTGCCTTCGACAGCTCAAATAAAATTCCCGGGAAGGGCACTCTATATTTGAAAGAATTCGGTTTCAGCAAAAATCTTCATCCTTTTGATTTGAAATTCAATATACAGACAGATTCAAATATAATCTCTCTCGAAGATATTCAAATTAAAAACACTCAATCTCTTTTAAAGGGGAATGCCCGCATCTACCTTTCAGATGACAAGTTTGAGCTGAACGCATCAGAAGATAAAGTTTTGATGGAAGAATTTCTTAAAGATGTTCCTCTCAAAGGCAGTGCAAGCTATTCTATTGTAGCGTCTGGAAACCTGAGTGATCCCCGCGTACTGTGTGATATTTCAATTGTGAATGGCATGCTTTATAAGACAACATTTAATTCACTTGAAAGTCAGCTTTATCAGGATAATGATATGTTCTATCTCAATGATCTGAAGGTTATCGCACCTGAATTTACTTTTACCGGAAGCGGATCATACAGTTATAATTTTATCACAGAGGAATTTCATGATCAACCGGACAATATGAAGTTTCAATTTTCCGGAGATCTGCTCAAACTTCTCATGCACAATATTCCTAATATGAAGCAGGCATCCAGCAAAACTGAGCTTCTCTGTTCGTTTACAACCGACGAGACAAACACGATCATTGATTCTGCGAGTTTGAGTATCAAGAATGGACAATTTTCAATCAAATCCCAGCCGGAAAGAATACGAGATTTTTCCTGTACAGCAGAAATCAAAGAAAATGTAATGAGTGTACTCAATGGATCTTTTAGAATGGGTGACGGCAAACTATATTTCCAGAATGTGATAAATAATGATGATTCAGATATATTTATTAGTAACATAAATGTGGGTTCTCTGAAGCTCAATAACGACGCTCAGGGCATCACCATTCATATACCGAAATACCAGCCGGAAAGAGGTCTTGTCGATACTCGATTAACTGGATATGACGACGAATATTTCACTGTCTATAATGAAAATGGTGCTTGGGTGCTTTCCGGCAAGATACTTCTTTCAAATGGTGATATGATTTATGAAGATGATAAAGAGGAACCTGAAGAGATCGAAGATACAGAATTACCTCCAATTTATGCTGATTTCGATTTGGTTTATAATAGAAATATCTGGTACGTGTCGAATCCCTTTAATCTAAAAATTGATTCGGGTAACTATATAAGTTTCCGTTCGAACCGGGAAAATGAAAAGCTTGAGCTCTATTTTGAACTCCATTCACGGCGGGGTGAGATGAGACTGTTTGGTGAATCCTTCAGTGTAGAGGATGTGATGGTACGTAAAGCAAGGCAGGATAAAAAAGTGCTCATAAATGCAACATTCACCAAGCGCACTCCTGATGGCTCTACAATCTATCTGCACGTGCAATCAACAGAGGATAAGCTTAATGCAGATGACATCGGGACTGAGGCATATGGAGATGTAGCGATTTCATTGAGAAGTGATAATCCAAAAGATGTAACTATGCTCAGCATCCTCTCGAAACTTCAATACGGGAAAGAAATTGATGATCTTTCTGAAGATGAGCGGTTCGATCTTGGAAGAGAACAAGCAATAAATCTCGCCAGCGATGAATTGAGCAATCTCATTTTCAGTCCACTGATAAGCCCGGTAGAGGGAGTTTTACGACAGATCCTCGGCTTGGATTATGTGCGACTCAAAACAGGTTTTATGAAAAATATCATACAAACGAGTGGAATTGTGGAATCAGAAGATTATATTGTTGATAGGGAATATGACTCTGATTTGGAACTCCTTGGCGAACTCAGTAAGGATATACTGTTAGAGAACCTTGCAATTGATCTCGGAAAATACATAACTCCCGAATGGTACCTTAATTACGAAGCCCTCATCAAGAAGGAAATGACCTCAAGAAATGAAACCTATATCGGTGTGCAGCATGAATTTTCTCTTACCTGGGACCTTCCATATAATATCAGGTTTATCTATCGATATCAATTTTATCCCGCACAGGGAAAAGATAATCAGGGGATATCATTAGAAACTGTTTTGCATTTTTAGAATTGACATAATACCACTTAAATAGCTCACGGATCACACGGATTCTCGCAGATAAAAGTAGCAGAAAATATTCACCACAGAGAGCACAGAGAACACAGAGAAAGATCTAAAAATAATATATAAAAAAGTTTAAAAATTCCCCTCTAAAAAGAGGGGTGATTCCGGGTACAAACTTGGCGGATAGGTAACAGAATAAACTTGGGACATAGGTGACACGAGAATAAATTATGGCATGGAGGTACGCGCTATGCCATGGAAAGAAGTGTCACGTATGGAAGAAAGAGAAAACATGATCGCTGATTGG
>JAUWMT010000086.1 GCA_030613025.1 Candidatus Cloacimonadota bacterium | reverse complement strand
CGATCTTTATCGCTTTTTTAAACGTATTTACCGTCTCCTGACGCAAAAATTAGCTTTGAAGCTATCAATTCCTTCTAATTATCATAACTGGTTCAATTCTATATAAATTATATGAATAACTCATGCCTGAAAAGATGGTTGTGAGACAACCCCTACTCCGCCAGCTGGCGGAGGGAGGTGTGTTATTTCAGTTCAAGATAAACACATCCTGCAAACTATGGGGTAGAGACGGGTTTATCCCCTCGGAGTAAGAGATTGTGTTTTTAGTAAATAGACTCTTCTCAGCCGGCGGATCAGAGTAACTAATATTTATAATTCGGAGTAGCCCTTTTTGGAGTGCATCGAGTCTCTCGATGCAAAAGCATTGAGCACCATAAGCCGACAGAGTCGACTACTCCAAATAACAAAACCTGTCATCCCTCAAAACCAAGACATATCCGATCTTCATCTCCTCAATCTTGACAGCCCAAAACCACACTTCCCAATCTATCTCAAATTATTGAATTAAGGATATTTCATGGATAGTATTGTCTCAAACAGCGATGTACAAACAATAGAAAATCTCTCTGAAACCAGAGCAAAAATTATAAACGAGATCCACAAAGTGATCGTCGGGCAGGATAAGGTAATCGAATATTTCCTCATTTCCCTTTTTGCGAACGGACATTGCCTTTTGGTTGGTGTGCCGGGACTGGCAAAAACCCTTCTCATCAGCACCATTTCTCAGGTGCTCGACCTCAAATTCAGCAGAATTCAATTCACACCCGACCTCATGCCTTCGGATATAACCGGCACTGACATTCTCACAGAGGACAAAACAACCGGCAAACGCACATTCCAATTTGTGAAGGGTCCCATTTTTGCAAATATTATCCTTGCAGATGAGATAAACCGGACTCCACCAAAAACACAATCAGCGCTTCTTGAGGCAATGCAGGAAAGAAATGTCACTGCAGGAAATCACAGCTTTTCTCTTGCCCCCCCCTTCTTTGTTCTGGCAACACAGAATCCCATTGAGCAGGAAGGCACCTATCCGCTCCCGGAAGCCCAGCTCGACAGATTCATCTTTCACATCGATATAGATTATCCTTCCTATGAAGAGGAAAAGCAGATCGCTGAGATCACCACGAGCAGAGAATTCGAAACCATACAAAAGATCGTGAGCGGAGAAGAGATCACAAAACTGCAAAAATTCATCTTCAAAATACCACTTCCCGAACACATACTCGAAACTGCAGTGAATCTTGCCAGATCGTCCCGTCCCAAATATGAGGATGCACCTGATTTTGTGAAAAACTGGGTCACCTGGGGAGCAGGTCCCCGTGCTTCGCAATACCTGGTTCTCACAGCAAAGACACGAGCAGCACTTCATGGCAGAACAGTTCCGTCTATGGAAGACATTGAGTTTGTTGCCACACCGATCCTCCAGCACAGGATCCTACTGAATTTTGCCGCCGAAGCAGAAGGCATAACCTCAAAGGATGTCATTCATAAACTGCTTGCGGAAGTAAAAAAATAGTAGCGTTAAGAGAACCTGGATATTTACCATATTCTCATTATTATATTTTGAAGAATATTTTTTCTACATCATAAACTCGACTAATATTGGAATTATTTCAGGCATACCCCCAAAAATTCGATGAAGATTCTCTGGATAGTGCATGAATAAAGAGTTTGCGGAGAATCAGTCGCGGAAAATTACCTTTGGAAAATTGTTGAATTTTATCCAACTACCCTATTGTCACCCTGAGCTTGTCGAAGGGTCTATTGAATGGGTTGTCACACTTCGAGAACCTCAGTGTGACAGTACTTTTAGCTATTATGTCTACATCCCTATTTCTTACTATTCGCATGAGTAATATTCTGTGATTTAATCCGGAAGTGTCGTGTCTCTAAAAAATTTTGGGGGTATGTAAGATTGGAATTATTTTTATTGACATGCAATTAATGAGAAAATTTAAAGACTGGCGTGAAATTACAAACAGGGAAATATAAGTGAATTGTTATTAAACGAAAAGTTAAGGAAATTTTTATGAACATCGTAGTTGATTGCATGTTAGGCATCAACGCAGGAAAGACCAAGGAGATATGCACATGAAGAAGATAATTAATGACCCGTCAGAATATGTCGCTGAAATGTTGGAGGGTCTTTGTGCTGCGCACCCGGAGTACTATCAGCAGGTAGGTCCTCAGGGTCGCGTTATTGTTCGACCTGAGGAGCCTATTGATGGGAAAGTGGGCATTTTAACTGGAGGTGGCTCGGGTCACTTGCCGATTTTTACCGGTTATGTTGGCAAAGGTTTATTGGATGCTGCTGCCATTGGTGACGTGTTCTGTTCGCCCACGACAGAGCAGATAGCTGAAGCCATGCGTCGGGCGAATAGTGGTTTGGGGGTAGTCCGGCTCTATGGAAACTACGGTGGCGATGTCATGAATTTCGATATGGCAGGAGAAATGCTAGAGATGGAAGGTATAGAGTCCACGACTGTCCTGCTTACAGATGATGTTGTGAGTGCACCTCCCGAAGAGAAAAAAAAACGGCGTGGTACTGGTGGTCTTGTATATGCATTCAAAATAGCTGGAGCAAAAGCGGACGAAAAGGCCAAAATAGAGGAAGTAACACGAGTTGCTCAGAAGGCAGCGGACAGATGCCGTTCGGTCGGAATAGCATTGACTCCGTGCACTATACCTCAAGCCAGCAAGCCCGGGTTCGAAATCGGCGATGATGAAATGGAAATGGGGATGGGAATCCACGGCGAGCCAGGCGTCTGGCGGGGCAAGTTGAAGAAAGCCGATGAGATCGCACAAGAGATGTTCGATCTGATTATCAAAGACATGCCACTTGCTGAGGGCGATACTGTTTCGGTCATGGTAAACAGTCTTGGTGCGACACCGACTGAAGAATTATATATTGTTTACAGACACATAAAAACCTTGCTCGGTAATCTGGACGTCAGCATCGTGATGCCGCTTGTTGGGCACTACGCAACGTCAATGGAGATGGCTGGTATGACGTTAACGATCTGCCAGCTCGACGAAGAACTTGAACGGCTGCTCAGAGCTCCCTGTGAATGCGCTTTCTGGAAAGTTGGTGCTTATGTATAGCGGACTGACAACCGATGTCTTGAGGCGGGCTATCAACATCATGGCAAGTAAGATGGAAAGCTGTGCCGACGAACTGAACTCTCTTGATAATCAGATAGGTGATGGCGACATCGGAATAACAATGGTTACGGGATTCAGAGCAATGCTCGAGGTTTCTGCGGAGTTGCCTGACGATGTGGGTATGGCGCTTATGAAGTGCGCTCAGGCATTTACCGGAACACGTGCCTCCTCGTTCGCAACACTGTTTGCCACAGGCATCATGGCAGCAGCAAAGGAAGTTAAAGGTAAGAAAGAAGTAGCCTGGCAGCAATTGCCACAAATTCTAGAACAGAGTATCGAGAAAATGGCTCAGCGGGGTAAAAGCAAGCTTGGTGACAAAACAGTGCTTGATGAGCTGGCTGCAATACAGAAAGCACTCGTCGGAATTGAGGATACAGATGCATTGCTGGAAGCCGCTGATCTGGCCACGGTTAAAGCGTTGGATGAATTCAGAGGGCTCCAATGCAAACAGGGAAGGGCACGTATCTACGGCAACAAGACGGTGGGAATTGATGATCCGGGCATGGTTGTCATTCGCAGACTTGTCGAGGGACTGAAAGAATCCCGTGGTTAGCATTCAAACTTGAGTTTCACTTGGCGGTTTTACATGAAATTATTTTTATTGACATACAATTAGAAATAAAATTTAAAGAGTGGAGTAAAATTACAGCAAAAAGAAATATAAGTGAAATGTTATTAAGCAAAGATATTAAGATATTATACTGATAGCATTTTATTGCGATGTTATGTAGTGAAAAGAGATAAATTAAAAGGATATACAAAGATGAAGTATGAAGTTCAAATAAAAGAGAATAAAATATTTGCTCCTCTTAAAAATAAATGGTTGGTACTAAAACCAGAGGAAGAGGTAAGACAAATATATATAGAGAGATTAATTAACAATTATGGCTTTTCCCCTGATCAAATGTTTCAGGAAGTGAAAGTAACCAATTCCAAAAGAGGACAGGGACGGGCTATGGCAGATATTGTAATTTGGAAGTCCAAAGAAGATAAAGCTCAAAATAATAGTCCTGCAATTGTAGTTGAGTGTAAAGCTGAACATATAACGATAAGAGAAGAAGATTATTTTCAAGGGCACAATTACGCATCATGGGCTGGAGCTGATTTTTTTGTAACAACAAATCTTAAAGAAACTAAAATTTTCAAAGTTGTTAAAGGTAAAATGCCAAAAAGACTCGATGAAATTATTGATATACCAAATGCCAAAATTATTGATGATAAGAAAAAGATAAGCGAATTATTAAAGCAGACAAAAGCTTTTACAAGGGATGAATTTTCAAAACTGCTTTTTAAATGCCATAATATTATTCGTAATAATGATAAACTTTCTCCGGAAGCAGCTTTTGATGAAATAAGTAAAATATTATTTATCAAAATTCGTTATGAAAGATCAAATGACAAAGCTCAGATATTTTCTTTAGAAGAATTTAAAAAAGCGCGAGATAGTTATGAAAAATTTAAACCCAAAGATGGATTAGAGTTTTATCAATTTTTATTTGAACAAACTAAAGAAGACTTAAAAGATGATGATCTCTTTGAAAGTCATGAGAAAATCAACATTAAACAAGGCAGTTTTGAGGCAATAGTAAAAGAGTTACAAAAATATAATCTTTCTACAACCTCTGATGATGTAAAGGGAATAGCTTTTGAAAAATTTCTGGGGAGAACATTTAGAGGTGAGCTCGGACAATTTTTTACGCCAAGAACTATTGTTGATTTTATGGTAGAAATTCTTGATCCGCAGGAAGGTGAGATAATTTGTGATCCTGCTTGTGGCAGTGGCGGTTTTTTAATTAAGGCATTTGAATATGTAAGGGCAAAAATTGAAGAGGAAATTCAAAAGGCAAAAGAAAAGATAAAAGCTCAATATTATAATGATGAATATGAAAAATTATCAGAAAAAGAGAAAGCTAAAATTGATGATAATGTAAACAAACTATTTAATAACCTTAATGCTGAACTTGATATTAATTATGAAAAAAGCCGTATAAGAGAGCTTTCTTATGATTGCATTTTTGGTACAGATGCTAATCCTAGAATGTCACGAACCGCTAAAATGAATATGATAATGCACGGTGATGGTCATGGCGGTGTACATCATAATGATGGTTTGCTCAATGTAAACGGAATATTTGAAAATCGTTTTGATATTATTTTAACTAATCCTCCCTTTGGTTCCAGAGTAGAGAAATCTTTAAAAATTACCGAAGCCGATAAATTTACAGATAATACTATGATTAAAAAATATCAAAAACAATATGGTCCTGCTTATGATGCAGCAATGAAGCAAATTACTGACAACATCGGAGAATCATTATTGAGTCTTTATGAAACCGGGAAAATGAGTAGTTTAACAGAAGTCCTTTTTATTGAAAGAAGCTTGAAGCTTCTAAAACCGGGGGGTAGAATGGGAATTGTTTTGCCTGAAGGAGTTTTAAATAGTAGTAACTTGCAAAAAATTCGCGATTTTGTTGAGAGCAAGGCTAAAATCATATTGATAACCTCTATTCCAAGAGATGTTTTTATAGCTTCCGGTGCAACAGTCAAACCCAGCTTGCTGTTTTTTAAAAAATTTACCGATAAGGAAACCAATACTTACTCAAAAATAGTAAAAGAAGCAAAAAAAGAGATAAATTCAAAATATGAAAAAGATTTAAAACCGATAAAAGATAAATTAGCTCTGCGAGGTAAAGAAGCTCCAGGTGCTACATTAAAAAGAGAACTCAAAAAGAAACTTAAAGGGATAGAACAAAAGATTGAAATGGAAATAAAATCATATGTCAAAGAAAAATTTGATTATGAAATCCCCATTGCAGAAGTTGAAAAAGCAGGAATCAGTACTACAGGAGCAGAAATAGAAAATGAATTAATACCACTTAGAGAAGAGTTTACAAAATACAGAAAAAAGAAAGAATTCTGGAAAAGCAAAATTGATTCCATTACCTACAATGTTGCCGAGGATGAAAAACTTATGAGAATATCATTAGTAAAAGAGCCGGAAGAAATTTATGTGTAGGACAAGTACAATTAAAGAATCATATCTAAAATTTATTCCTTATTCTGGATTAGATAAATGGTATGTCAGTTATTACTTAAATCCATATGTGATAAAAAGCCAATATCCTTTAATTGGATTATGGGAAGTAATTAAGCCATCAAAAGAAAGAATAAAAAAGGATGATTATGATGGTGGATTACCAGTTGTAAGCAAAATTAGCTTTAAAGATGGCAAGATTCATTTAAGAGATGAAAATAAAACAGGTATGGATTTATATGAAATGTCTGTTAATCAATTATTAGTTTCAAAAATAAATTTTCATCAGGGAGCAGTTTCAATTAATGAGAGCACAAAATTAGTTTGTTCAACTCATTATCAACCCTATATAATAGACTATAAAAAAATTAATGGCCAATATCTTGTTAGCGTTTTAAGAAGTAATGGTTTTTTATGCTTTCTTCAATACTTACGAGCTGATGGAATAAAAAACGAGGCGACATACGAATTTATAGGAAAATTAAAAATACCTCTTCCTCCAATCGAAGAACAAAACCGCATAATTAAAGTCTACAACAAAAGAACTCAATTTGCTGAACAGCAGGTAAAGCAAGCCAAACAGCTAGAACGAGATATTGAGAGCTATCTTTTTGATGTTTTGGGAATAGAGAAACTGGAAGATGAGAAAAGTAAAAAAGGATTACAGTTTGTAAGATTAAAAAATTTGGATAGGTGGGATGTTTTTGTTAGTCAAAAAATTGGCCTTAGCTCTAAATACGAAAACACAAAGCTACAAGCCGTTATAAATGGAAAACCTGTTTATGGAGCTAATGTAAAAGGTATCAAACGGACCTCTAGTATTTAGATTCCAAGTTAACCTTACAATGAGAACTATTTCGAAACTGTAATTTCATCCATTTTCCATTTCCACCTGAAAATGGTTGGCATTTGATTTATTTCATTAATATATTGTATGATTCTTTGCTTTAATTCAG
>JAUWMT010000018.1 GCA_030613025.1 Candidatus Cloacimonadota bacterium | reverse complement strand
TGGTGGTTAATAGGAAGATAGCTAATTGTAACCGATTCACTTGTCCCGTTAAATTTGTATTCATTTAACTGGGATCGGTTTCCAAATATTTGATGCATTTTCTAACATATTTCTAATTACACACTTTTTAGAGTAAACTCATTTATTCACAGTTAATTTTTGGAATAGGACCCAATTTTTTGATCTGGTCTGTAAATTCTGTCATAGTGTTGGCGAATTTCTTTCCTTCGCTTGCCGAGATCCATTCAAGGCGAAGACGATTGGTATTTAGACCAAGTTGTTCCAGGACTTTTTTAAGTAAGATGATTCTTCTTTTTGTCTTATAATTTCCGCTTTGATAATGACAGTCACCGGGATGACATCCGCCGATGAAAACGCCGTCGCATCCTTTGCTAAATGCAAGAAGTATATGCTGCGGATCCACTCGTGATGAGCATAGTGTTTTGATCACCACTCCGTTTGGCGGATATTTCATTCGTGATGTACCGGCAAGATCTGCACCGGAATATGTACACCATTTACATAAGAAACAGACAATCTTTGGTTCAAAATCTTTCATGCGATTTCCTACCCCACATGTATATTGGGCGAGCTATTTGCCGCTCGCAATTATTTGGATCATATTATCGATCTGGTCATCAGTAAGGTTTTTCTGCTGTGCAGCGCCGGATGGACATGCACTGATACATGCGCCACAACCCTCACAGAGTATTTCATTAACTTCTACAACTTTGGAAACTTCATTTAGTTCACGAGCGCCGTAGGGACAGGTTCCCACACAGATCGCACAGCCCGAACACAGGTCTTCATCAACAGAAGCTATAATTGGTGAGTGATAGATCTTGTCGCTGGAAAGCAGAATAAGAGCTTTGGCGGCAGCTCCTGATGCCTGGGATACAGAGTCAGGAATATCACGCGGTCCCTGTGAAGTCCCGGCAAGATAAAATCCAGCTTGTAAGCTCTCTACAGGACGCAGTTTCGGATGGGCTTCGGACAGGAATCCCTTGTCATCCGTATTGATCTTCAAGGTCTTAACGAGATCATGAGAGCCCTCACTCGGCACGATTCCCATTGCAAGGACAACAAGATCTGCTTTTATTTCAATCTTTTTTCCGCTGAGCGTATCCATACCCACGACGATCATCTTATCGCCTTCTTTATATATCTTAGCTACTTTACCGCGTATATATAAGATACCTTCTTCGGACACTGCCTGCTGGACAAATTCCTCGTAAAGTTTACCTCCTGCTCGAATATCAATATAAAAGATATATGGCTGTCCGTTGTGGACCTTGTGTTTATAAAGCTTGGCATGTTTGAGCGTGTACATACAGCATATCTTCGAACAATAGGAGAGATGATGTTCAGGATCACGCGAGCCGGAGCATTGAACGAAGACGATCTCTTTGGGAACCTTGCCGTCAGAGGGTCGATATATTTCACCACCTGTAGGACCGGTCGCAGAAAGGATTCGCTCGAACTGCAAACTCGTGATCACATCAGGATATTTTCCATATCCGTATTCGGGAATATTTTCAACAGGATAAAGGTCAAAGCCGGTTGCTATAATTACTGCGCCGACTTCTTCTTCAATGATCATATCTGCTGCATCATAATTTATTGCTTCGGCAGTACATTTTTCACGGCATTTACCACATGCAATAGGTTCGAGACCAAGGCAATTTTCCAAATCGAGTGTATAGGTCGCTGGAATTGCCTGAGGGAAAGGAATATATATTGCCTTTCTCCACGAAAGTCCTTCTTCCTGTTCGTTTGGCACAAGTACCGGACATACTTCTGTACAGTCGTCGCAGAGATTGCATTTATGAGGATCAACATATAGGGCTTTTTGCTTGATCTTTACATTGAAATTTCCGATATATCCATCGATGCTTTCTACCTCACTATTAACATAGAGTTTGATATTTTTATGTTTGTTGATAGCAACCATTTTCGGAGTGAGAATACACTGAGAGCAGTCGAGAGTGGGAAAGGTTTCCGAAAGCTGGATCATGTGCCCGCCGATCGAGGGCTTCTTTTCAACCATAATAACTTCGAAACCTGCATCTGCAATATCCAACGCTGCCTGGATGCCAGATATGCCGCCACCGATAACAAGGGCTTTCTTTGTCACCGGTGCAGAAACAGGATATAGAGATTCATTCAGCTTAAGTTTTTCAATCGCTGTTTTAATGATAAGTTTCGCCTTATGTGTTGCTTGCTCAATATCTGTATGAACCCAGCTACACTGCTCGCGGATATTTGCGATTTCCATCTGGTATTCATTAAGACCGGATTCCTTTAGCACAGCTTGGAATGTCGATTCGTGCAAGGTGGGAGAGCAGGCGGCAACGACCACACCATCAAGTTTATTCTCGCGTATTGCATCTTGTATATGATTCTGTCCGGGATCGGAGCACATGAACATATAATTTTCGATATATGCAACACCCGGATAGTTTTCTAATTCTATTGTGAGCCGTTCGACATCAACTGTATCTTTTATGTTTATTCCGCAATGGCAGATAAAAACGCCGATTTTTTTCATTATAATCCTCTATATTAAACCTTTTTCTTTTAACAAGGGCACGGGATTGATATAATGCAATTTTTTCCAATCCTTATTCCATTTAAGTCCAAGAGCAATAGCCATTAGTTCGGTAAAATAGAATACAGGCATAGTTGAAAATTCCAAAAATTCTTCAGATGTTTCTTTTTGTCTTTGGTCGAGATTGAATGCACACAGTGGGCAGCTTGTGATAAGCGCTTCACATCCTGCATTGCGAGCAGAATTTATTATTTCATAGGTTCTCTTGACCGTAACATCCTTTTCGGTAACGGTTTGATATGCCCCACAGCATTCCAGCCGGTATGGAAATACAACACCTTCACCACCAAGTGTATCTACAAGTTCTTCCATAATAGTCGGATCTTCAAAATCATCTATGGCAAGTTCCTTGGGACGTACAAGAAGGCATCCGTAATAAGCACCTATCTTCAGGTCTGTTAACGGCTTTGTAACCTTGTTCTTGATTTCGTCAAAGGTTATCCTGTCTTTAAGAATGCTGAGAAGATGAACCACATCGGTCGTTCCCTTGAATTTTGCTTCTTCCCTATACATAAAGTCATTGACTTTGCGCAGATTTTCTTCATCATTAAGAATGAATTCCTTTGCTCTTTTCAGTGTATTGTAGCACATACTGCATAGGGTTACAAGTTCGTCATATCCCTGATTTTCAGCACGAAGCAGATTTCTGATCGAAGCAAGCTGGAGCATCAGATCATCAGTCGTCATCGAGAACACAGTACCGCAGCAGATCCAGTTTTCCATCTCTTCCAATGGTTGACCGAGTAGTTCCATGACCTGCATGGCAGAATCTTCAAAATGCTTGGCATTTGTCTTTAGGGTGCAGCCCGGAAAATATCCAAGTTTCATACTATATTCCTTTTAAATTTCATATTAAATAGAAGTCAGGAATCAGGAGATTTGTTTTTTGATAGTGAGGTTTGAATTGATTTGATGTAAGATGAGAGCAATTTGCTAACTTCTATAAGCAGATCAGACATCTCACTATTTTCTCCATATCCAAGATCTTTTGATAGAATTAAATAATATCTACATTCTTCAAGTGATCCTTGAGCTATATTAAAGAACCGGACTTTATCTTTTTTTCCTTTCTTCTTAAAGCTTTCTGCAATATTAGCGGGAATAGATATTGCAGCTCGCCTAAATTGAGAAGTCAATCCATAGATTTCCATTTTCGGAAAATTGGATGTGAATTTATATGCTGACAAGACGAATTGGTGTGCTTTTTGCCATACAACTAATTCTTGAAAGCTTCTTGCTGGCTTTCCATTATTCTGTATTCTGTCTCCTGCCTCCTGTATTCTGTCTTCTGCCTTCTGTCTTCTGTCTCCTGTCTCCTGTATTCTGTCTTCCGTCTTCTGTCTTCTCATAAATTTATCCTGTTAACTTACGAAATGCACTGACCAATGCAATTGGCGGGAGGTCTTTGAGTTCTTTTGATTTAATATCTTCAGGTTTAAGAGTGCCCTCGCGCTGACGAAGATTGATGGTGCGAAGTGCTTCCATAACTTGTGCAACCTCGATACCTTTTGGACAGCGTGTGGAACATTGCAGGCATGTAGAGCATATCCAGATAGTTTTTGAATTAAGTATTTCATCGACAGAACCAAGTTGAAGAAGGCGCATGACCTGGTTGGGGGAGTAGTCCATATAATCTGTGACAGGGCAGCCGGAAGAGCAGATCCCGCACTGGTAACAGTCAAAAACATTTTGCCCTGAGATTTCTTCTATTTTATCAACAAGAGAATTTTTTATTTTTTCGCGAGTGATCTTTAAACTCATTCTTGTTCCTCATTATAATCATAACCTGCCTGAAACGCTTTCATGTTCAGGTCGATGAATTTGCTTGGCACCGAATCTGCGATAGCTTCCTGCATTGCTTCCGGTGAAGCGATCTTTGCATGTTTTGTGGCAAATCCCAGCATGACAATGTTCGCAACGATCTTTTTTCCAAGTTCTTCAGCGAGACGTGTTGCCGGAATTGCTTTTGCAATATAATCTTTATGGGATTGTACCTTTTCAACAAGGTCGGCATCATATAACAGGACACCATTTTTTTTTAAAATAGGTAAAAATGTATCATATCCTTCCTGAGACATAGCAATGAGCACATCCGCAGTATCGACGAGTGGATATTCAACATTATCGGATGAAATAACTACCTGTGAGCTACAAGCGCCGCCACGTGCTTCCGGTCCGTATGCCTGGGTCATAGAAGAGTGTTGCCGGTCATATATTGAAGCTGCTTTTCCGAGAATGAAGGCAGATAGTATAATGCCCTGTCCGCCGAATCCTGAAATTTTTACTCTGAGTTCACTCATGTATTGCTCCTGATAAATTAAAATCTCTACTCGATGTATATTTTCGATCTTTTTTGTGAAAAATTTTTCTGGAATTGCTTTGCATTTCTTCCCAGTTTACAAATTTTTCTAACCGAGATTTAATACCAGTTTGCACATTTTCCCAGAAAGTGGGTCTATCTTCGTTCACAAACTCGCCGCATACGATTTCGTTATCCATATCTAGAGGGATCTTGGTCGGGTCAGCATCATGGTCTATAACAGCACGAGCTTGAAAATCTTTGAGGAGATCCAGTCCTGTCCCACCTCTGTTTTTCCGGGCAAAAACTGTTGCACAAGGAGAAATGATCTCGATGAAACAGAAACCCTTTTTGTTCGCAGCAGTTGCAATAGAGTCTGTCAAACGACGGGCATGCATGGTGGTCCAACGAGCGACATAACTCGCACCCGATGCTGCAGCAAGCCCAACAAGATTGAAGGGCATCTCATAGTTGCCAAAAGGAGCTGTTGAACTGTATGCTCCAAGCGGAGTAGTCGGGGCATTTTGACCGCCAGTCATTCCATAAATAAAATTATTCACGCAAATTACATTAATATCCACGTTTCTTCTGGCAGCATGAATGAGATGGTTTCCGCCGATGGCAAAAAGGTCTCCATCGCCGGAAAAAACAAATACTGTTAAATCGCGGTTTGCAAGCTTCATTCCGGTTGCAAAGGGGATTGCTCTTCCGTGTGTTGTATGATATGAATCAAGGCGCAGATACCCTGCCACACGACCGGTACAGCCAATGCCTGAGACTATTGCTGTTTTATCATAAGATACACCTGCTTTTTTTAAACCTTCAACAAAGGCTGTCACTGCCGAACCAAGCCCGCATCCGGAACACCAGATATGAGGCATTCTATCCATCCTCAGGATATCTTCCATTGGATGGGGTTTTTCTTGTAATTGAGCTGTATTATTTGCCATGTGCGACCTCTTCAATTGCGTGCAGCACGTCTTCAAATTTATGTATGCCTCCGCCGGGATGGGGAACGAGTTTGACAATAGAATCATTATGTGCACATCGTTCCACTTCGAGTGATATCTGCCCGAGATTCATTTCCGGAACTACGAAACCGGCAACTTTTTCAGAGAGCTTGCGAATTTTTTCTTCCGGAAAGGGCCATACTGTTTTCAAACGTAAATAACCGATTTTTATTCCCTTTTTCTTTGCCATTGTGATCGCAGGAAGTACTGTGCGAGATGTAATTCCATAGGAAATGACAATCACATCAGCACCCTCGATATCATACTCTTCAGTAAGAGAAATATCATCAATATGATTTTTAATCTTGTTTACAAGGCGGGGTACGAGCTCGTTCTGGCATTCAAAGGTCATGTCAGGATAGCCCCGTTTGTCATGGGTAAGACCTGTAGTATGATAGCGGTATCCGTCTCCAGCTTTTGCGAAATCGGGAATGAGATCTTTACCGTAATCATAAGGGAGATAATCTTCCGGTTTTTTATTTGTATATTTTCTGTTTATGATCTCAAGTTCTTCAACTGGAGGAATGACAACTTTTTCGGTCATGTGTCCGACAAGGGCGTCTGCCATAATAAATACAGGCAATCTGTATTTCTCTGAAAAATTGAAAGCAGTTACTGTCAGATCGAAGAATTCCTGGGGGGAATTTGGTACAAGAGAGATACTTCCATAGTCACCATGAGAACCCCACCTAGCTTGCATCATGTCGGATTGTCCCCATGAGGTTGGAAGCCCGGTAGAAGGTCCACCTCTTTGAACATTCACAACAACGCAGGGAGCTTCCATCATCATGCCAAGCCCGATATTCTCGGTCATAAGCGAGATGCCGGGTCCGGAGGTTGCTGTCATGGATTTTGCACCAGCCCATGAAGCACCGAGTATGCCTGCTATGGAAGCGATCTCGTCTTCATATTGTATAAATACTCCTTGAAGAAGCGGTAGTCTCATAGCCATACGTTCTGCGATTTCCGATGCTGGAGTGATGGGATAGCCGCCAAAGAAACGGCAGCCCGCAGCGATTGCACCTTCTGCACAAGCGATATCGCCCTGCATGAAAAATTCACCTATTAATCGTGATTTTTTGAACACTACTCCTCCTCCTTCTCGGTTACAAATATTGCAAAATCAGGACAGATCATTTCACATAAACCACAAAAAGTGCACAAGTCCGGTTTTGCTATAACAGGAGGATGGTATCCCTTTTTGTTAAAATCCTTGGAAAGTTCAAGTACGTCTCTCGGACAGTACTCGATACAGAAGGAGCATCCCTTACATCTGTCATTTATGATGTGGATCTCTCCGCATATTGTTTTGGGTTTTTCTTTCCCAAATGGTTTTTCCCAAAATCTCATTCAAAACTCCTTGGATTTGAGACTTGAAATTTGAAAAGTGAAATATTTTGCCTGGAGTCTTTTATCAAATTTCATCAAAACTTCTTTCATATTTAAATATATAAATGAGTTCACTCTAAAAAGCCAGATTTATTAAACCGAGAAACCGTTAAAACGATTAATATTTTTTTTGTTTCATTAACCACCAACTTAAGTTGGTGGTTAATAAGATGATAGCGACTTTCAACCGATTCATCGGTTTCCAAATATGAGAATTTTTCTAACATATTTATAATCATAAACCTTTAGAGTATACTTATAAATAATTGGATAAATGAAGATATATTTTTAGACATCATATTAATTTCGAGTATCAAGTTTCCTTTTTATACTCTTTTACACCTTCTTTATATATATCATTTCCATAAATATCATTTGCAACTATGCATGGAAAATCTTCAACCTTGAGTTTGCGGATCGCTTCTGTGCCGAGATCGCCATAAGCAATTACTTCCGCTTCTTTTATTGATTTGGCAACAACTACTGCTGCACCGCCGATCGCAGCGAGATATACTGCCTTGTTCTTTTTCATGGAATCAATAACTTTTTGATTTCGAGGTCCTTTACCGATCATGCATTTCAAACCGACATCCATCAAAGCAGGAGCATAGGGGTCCATTCTGTAACTCGTTGTAGGACCGGCAGAGCCGATTGGTTTTCCGGGAGGAGCCGGAGCCGGACCGACATAATATATTATCTGTCCTTTGATATCAAAAGGAAGGTCTTTTCCTGCTTCGACAAGTTCGACCAGGCGTTTGTGGGCTGCATCTCTACCTGTGTAGATCGTTCCGGTAATAAGTACTTTATCGCCGATAGAAAGTTTGGAAACATCTTCATCAGTAAAAGGAGTTGTTAATCGTATTGTTTGTGGCATGTGAGCTCCTTCCTATATAAATGCGCTTTTGTGTCGTGCAGCATGACATTGAATATTCACTGCAACGGGCATCGATGCAATATGACAGGGTTTGTACATGATGGACACGCCAAGGGCAGTTGTTCTGCCTCCGAATCCCTGGGGACCGATACCAAGTTTATTTACTTTTTCCAAAATTTCTTCTTCTATCTTTGCCCATTTTTCTTCAGGATGAGATTCATTAAGAGGACGGAGAAGAGCTTTCTTTGCAAGAAGTGCACTCTGCTCAAAATTTCCGCCAAGACCAACTCCAACAACGATCGGGGGACAGGGATTTCCACCGGAACGGCTTACGCGGTCAACTACAAAATCAACCACACCCTCGATGCCGTCGGCTGCTTTCATCATTTTCACTTCGCTCATATTTTCTGAGCCGCCGCCTTTTGGTGCAACAGTGATCTTGATCTGTTCGCCTTGTACAATGTCAGTATAAATAAGAGCAGGCGTATTATCTTTTGTGTTCACGCGGTCAATGATTGGATCATTAACAATGGATTTCCTGAGATAGCCATCTTTGTAACCCTGACGAACACCTTCATTGATAGCTTCATAGAAGTCTCCACCGATAAGATGAATATCCTGTCCGAGCTCAACAAAAATGACAGCCACACCGGTATCCTGGCATGAGGGCATTTTTTCTTTTGCAGCAAGTTCATAGTTTTCCAGAAGGATGGAAAGCACTTCTTTTGCAGTTGGAGATTCTTCTTTCTCGTAGAATTCCTTGATCTTGTTCAGGACATCTTCGCCAATGTAATAATTGGCATCAATACACAGTTTTTTTACAACTGGAATGATTTCTTTTACATTGATTTCTCTCACGAAAAACTCCTTATGATAACACTTCTTTTGTTGCTTGCCCGACATCTGCTGGGGATTTGCATACACGCACACCTGCCTGTTCCAATGCAGACATCTTTTCCTGAGCCGTTCCCTTGCTGCCTGCAATGATAGCACCTGCATGTCCCATTCGCTTTCCTTTGGGAGCAGTTTGTCCTGCGATGAATGCAACAACGGGTTTTTTCATATTATTTTTTATATAATGAGCTGCCTGGATTTCGAGGTCTCCGCCGATCTCGCCGATCATAACCACTGCATGAGTTTCAGGATCTTCTTCGAAAAGTTTCAGTAAATCTATGAAGGTTGAACCAATGATCGGATCACCACCAATGCCAATGGCTGTTGTGATACCAAGTCCTGCGTTTACGACCTGATTGGCTGCTTCATAAGTCAGGGTTCCGGATTTTGAAATAACGCCAACATTTCCTTTTTTAAAGATATTACCAGGCATAATGCCTATCTTTGCTTCACCGGCTGTGATGATTCCCGGGCAGTTTGGTCCAATAAGCACCGCACCTTTTTTTGCCACGAACTTTTTTGCATACATGACATCCTGAGTGGGAATGCCTTCTGAAATGCATACTATGACTTTGATACCGCCATTAGCAGCTTCCATTATCGCATCAGCAGCAAAGGATGGGGGAACAAGGATCAGCGAAGTATCAGCACCGGTATGTTCAACCGCATCTTTAACTGTGCTGAAAACAGGTCGATCAAGATGGATTTGACCTCCCTTGCCGGGGGTAACGCCACCAACAATATTAGTTCCGTACTCAATGCATTGTTCTGCGTGGAAGGTAGCTTCTTTGCCGGTAAAACCCTGCACAATTACTTTTGAATTTCTATTAACTAATATTCCCATGATCACACTCCCCTTGCTGCATTAACTGCTTTTTGAGCTCCATCGGCAAGACTGGTCGCAGTAATGATATTCGGAATGTGTGCTTTTTGTAGGATATCCGCAGCGATTTCTGCGTTTGTTCCATCTAATCGTACAATGACCGGAACAGCAATATTTGTTTCTTTTGAAGCTTCGAGAATGCCGTTTGCAATACGATCACAGCGAACGATCCCGCCAAAAATGTTCACGAAGATCGCTTTTACGTTCTTATCTCTCAGAATGATCTCAAAACCTTTTGCAACAGTTTCTGCTGAAGCATCACCACCGACATCGAGAAAGTTTGCGGGCTCGCCGCCTTTGATCTTGATGATATCCATTGTGGACATCGCAAGTCCGGCACCGTTGACCATACATCCGACATTGCCGTCGAGCTTGATGTAGTTCAGGTTAAAATTGCTTGCTTCCAGTTCTGTGGGTTCTTCCTCAGAAAGATCACGCATCTCAAGAATGTCTTCGTGTCTGAACAGGGCATTATCATCAAAATTGATCTTTGCATCCAGTGCTATGAAGGTATTATCATCCTTTAGAACAAGGGGATTTATTTCGATAAGACCGGCATCCTTTTCTTTGTAAAGCGTGTATAATGCTCGTGTGAATTTTGCAAAATCACGCGATTGGACTTTATCCAATCCCAGCCCGTTTGCAAGTTCTGCACTATAGAAATTTCGGAAGCCGATCATGGGATCAATGCGGACTTTGATGATCTTGTCAGGAAATTCGGCTGCAACTTTTTCGATCTCCATTCCGCCTTCGGTAGATGCGATCATAACAGGCATTTCTGCTGTGCGGTCAAGAACCAGTCCGAGATAGTATTCTTTTTTTATGGGTGCAACTTCTTCAATATATATTTTTTGAACGAGTTTGCCGTTGGGACCTGTCTGGTGGGTGACCAATCTCATGCCCAGCATATTCTCTGCGATTGTTTTTACCTCTTCGATCGAGGAAGCGATCTTTACTCCGCCGCCTTTTCCTCTGCCGCCGGCATGTACTTGGGCTTTGATAATCCAATTTTCGCTGTCTATCTCTCGTGCTGCTTCTAATGCTTGTTCGGGGGTTTCCGCTATTTTGCCTTGAGGGATTGTTATACCGTATTTTTTGAAAAGCTGTTTTGCCTGATATTCATGAATATTCATATGATTTTATCAATCAGAAAAATTTAGTGTGCTGGTAAAGTTTCTGAAAATTGGTTGTCAAGTGAAATCGGAATTTTGTGAAATTTTTGAGGAATTTTAACAATTTTTTAGAGTATAGTAAAAATCTCCTCTAACCTGTCACTGCGTCCTGTCTGGGCGTAGCGTAGCGAAGACTGGTCGGAGAGCATGTCTTAAGTTGAAATGATGTGTGCGAATTACTTATCACAAGCTCTTCGATCCGGCTTCATTTCATTACGCCGTGACGGGCTTATGACAAGATAATTCTTATTCCCAACCAAATACTGGATTCCTCCCGACAAATCGGGAGGAATGACATGCCGATTTTATGAGGAATTACCTTGTAATAATTGAATAATTCTCTGTGCTCTCTGCCTGCCACGGCGTCTTGTCTCGGCGTAGTGTAACGGAGACGGAAGCGCAGCGAAGATGGGTGTTCTCTACTGGTGAATTCCTTTTGGTTTCTGTTCACCCCGTTAAATCATTTTTTCTATTTAACTGCGGTTTATCCGAGTTAGGTTGTAAAAAAAAGAGACGCACAAAAGTACGTCTCTAAATATTATAGTTTGTAAGCTGGGATTATCTCATCAAAACCATTTTTCTAATTGTCTCTTTCTCATCCGCTGAGAGCTTATAGAAATACACACCGGAAGGAACATCATTACCGGATGAATCTTTGGCATCCCAGTTAATATTTCTGCTAAACATATCATCAGGAGTTAACTCAATTCGATCCACGAGCTGACCTAAAAGATTATAAATTGAAATTTCAGCACTCTCTGTATTTGCAGGAAGTGAAAAAGCAAACTGGGTTGAATGTCTGAAGGGATTCGGATAGTTTTGATACAATGCAAATGTGTTCTGCATAGCCGGATCATCATTGGAAACGAGATTTTCATATCTGTATATCTTGAAATCATCGATATAAATACCGTCTTTTGTGACATAGTTGTCGGAATAAAATTTGAATCTGAGATAAACTGTCTGCCCAAGATAGTCGAGCAAGTCGATAGATTCACAAATCCAGCTTGTTTGAAAACCAGTATAGTCTGTGAGATCAGTCCATGTTGTGCCGTTTGTGGAAATCTGGAAATACGCAAAGTCATAGCCCGATTCGATCTCATATCTCGTCATAAATTCGACATGTGCGGAAAGTGCATCAACTAAATTGATCTCTTCATTAAGAGTTGCATAAGATAATTCGTAATTACTGTATTCCCCATCAGGGCTATCAGCGAGAGAAAATATTCCGCTATAGCACTGCGTGCTTAATCCCCAATCGCCTGTAGTTGTCCAATTTACCAAACCCAGTTCGAAGTCATCAATAAAGAAGGGCTCGACCATGACAAAGGTGAAGGAATTGTTTAGAGCAGATACTTCCATAAGATAGGTAAAAGTGCCGTATGCAGTTGCTGTGATCTCAACCTCATAACTGCCGTAGGGCACATCAGGTATTTGTGCATAGCCCATTGAATTTGTTGTCACCTGATCCAGAGGTGTATCCAGCACAATTATATCCGCATTGGGAATAGGATCACCATCCTCATTTTCAAGGTTAATGTGTACATTTGTTGTTGGAGCAGGAACAAGCTCGACATCGAGTTCGGTTTGTGAACCCGTGACAATCTGAACATTATCAATTGTTTTTGGTTGATACCCAAAAGCAGAGAAAGTAAGGTCATAGATGCCGGGTAGCAGAATTCGGTAATAGCGTCCAAAATCCGGACCACTAATATATGGCTCGACCTCAGTTCCTGTATCATCGATACCTGAAACAAAAACTTCTGCATCAAGATATGTTCCGGCAAGACTATCCGTGATATTACCTGTTATGACCCGGTCAAAGATTCTATCTATGAGAATAATCGCTGCTGAAAGGTTATCATTAATAATATTATTCATGGTAGTTGCATCGGGGATGAAAGTCGTGCCGAGTTCTGTAATAAAATAGAATATTCTTTCAACCCCATACCCGTAATCGGTTGTTGTGCCGGAGCAAGGATAGAGTGCGTTTGTCTGCTGTGGAGTGTAGTGTCCGCCGTAAAGTGATGGAACAGTTGCAGCCATTTCCTGTCCGAGATTTGCGAGAGCATTCACGTCGGGAGCCATACAGGACATGTTGAAGCCAAGAGGCCACATTATGAGTTCGCTGTAGCTATGATAGGACATTCCAAGGTCAAATCTGTACTGTGTAAGCAGGTCTCGAAGAGCGCTTGTTTCCGGCTCGGAAAAGGATTCCGGTCCGCAATAGGTTTGCCCTGTTGGACCGCTTGTGCCTTCGCCGCCAAACCACTCGGTGGGTCCGTAATTTCTGTTTGGATCAACTCCATCAGGATATTGATAGCCGCCCAATGTGATCTGTCCGTTTTCATCATTATCGCGAATATTTTTTCTCCAGGACGTGTCATTCTGATCTATCACAATCTTATGTCCGTCAGGATTTATAAGCGGGACGAACCAGATCTGGGCATTATCAACCCAAAAGGTTACGTCCGGATCTGTGCCGTAGTTATCTACAAGATAATTCAGGATCAGCATGGTCAGTTCCATACTGATCGGTTCGCGGGCATGGTGTTCGCCATCAAAAATTATGTTCGGCTCGTCTTCGTTGGACATGACATTATCAGACAATTTCACGCACCATACATCATGCTGGTAGTCATTATAGTTTGAATTTCCCGCTGTCGCGTATTCTTTGCCGCGTGACTCACCAATAGTAGTAACATTAATAACGTTGGAATGATTGAACGCAAGCTGTAGGAGTTCAGTTTTCATGTCATCATAAGAGCGGTAACCATATATGTCTTTCGCACGTGTGACAAGGTTTTCCTTCATTTTAGATTCGGAATCAACAATAGTAAAATCATAACCAAGTTGAGAGATTTCCTGCAACCTTTCCTCGTGCAGGAAAATATCAATATACTTCTCAGGATAATATGATGCAATATCATAGTTATTCTCCATGAAGTAAGCTGCTGTTGCCCTGCCCGGATTATCAATGCGTATAATGACCTTCTCTGCAATAAGTGGCACTGAAAACAGGAGCACGAAAACTAAAAGTGTAAAAATTGTTTTTTTCATATCTATTTCTCCGATAACAAATTTTCTTTTATAATTGAGTTCACCCTATAAAGCCAGATTTATTAAAACGAGAAACCGTTCCCAGTGAAATAAAAAAGATAAAAAGCCATTTCACGGGATAAATAAAACGGTTAATGTTTTTTTTGTTTCATTAACCACCAACTTATCCGTCAAAGACGGAGTAAACAGTCCTTTGGTGGTTAATAAGAAGATAGGAACTTTAAACCGATTCATTTATCCCGTGAAATCCATATTCATTTAACTGGGATCGGTTTCCAAATATTTAAAAATTTTTCTAACATATTTCTAATCATAACCTTTTTAGAGTAAACTAATAATTTAAGGGTAAATTTTGCATTGGCAATTTATTGTCAAATTTTTTTGAATAAACTTTAAGGGAGTTTCAATTGACAAAAATTTCGCACAATTTTCTTTCTATGCTAATGAAAAAGAAAGTATTAGTAACCGGAGCTAACGGATTTGTGGGAAGCAACCTTGTGCGGGCTTTGCTGGAAAATGGTTATGAGGTTACCTGTGTGGTAAGACGCACATCAAATCTCATCTCTCTGGAAAACCTGCCGGTATCCTTCAAGTATGCAGATTATAATTCTTTATCTTCGTTGCAAGAAGCTTGTAAAGATCAAGAGATAATTTTTCATATTGCCGCCAAAGTTCGGGAGATAAATAAAAAACGCTACTTCGAAGCAAATGTAGAATTGACCAAAAACCTGCTTGAGTCGATAAAAAGCAGCAATGTTAAGAAATTCGTAATTTTAAGTACTCAAGCTGCTACCGGACCAGCCAAAGGGCTTTCCCCTAAAACGGAAACCTGCACTTGCAATCCTGTATCATACTATGGAAAGAGTAAACTCGAAGCCGAAAGAGTGGTTCGTGAAAAGTGTCCTGTTCCGTGGGTCATTATTAGACCACCAAGTGTGTATGGTCCTCGCGATAGAGATTTTTTGCTGTATTTTAAGCTGGTCAATATACATCTTGCACCTATGGCAGGTTCAAAAAAGAAATATTTCAGTCTTGTATATGTGGAAGATCTTGTGCGGATGATCATAATGGCTGCTGAAAATGAACGAGGAAATAACGAAATATTTTTTGCTGGGGACGGGAATGTATACATGCTTGAGGAATTCATTGATGCTGTAAAAGAAACAATGCACAAGAAAGCTATGAATTTACACATACCAATTTTCTTAAGTTATCTAATTGCAACATTCAACGAAGGGATGAAGTACATCACCAAAAAGCAGGCAATTATTAATATGCAGAAAGTCAAAGAGATGCGGCAGTGCTACTGGCTATGCAGTACTGAAAAAGCAAAAAAGATACTCAATTACAAACCTCAGTATTCTTTACAGAAGGGAGTGAACAAAACCTATCAATGGTATAAGGGACATCAATGGCTATGAGAAAATATTTATTAATTTTATTATTACTTTTCTGTGCAAGCACGCTTCACGCTCAGCAAGTCGATTCTATAGATGTAAAACAAATCTATCAACCGGACTCACTTCTTGTAGATTCACTCAGAACAGAATATACAGAAGCGGAGGAAGATACGCACATTGTGGTCATGCCAATTGAAGAACTGGAAGAATACATTGTCTCTCTGCAGGATACTTTTTTTTCCTATAAGTCGAAATCCTTCACCACAGATGAGTACTATACTTTTGGAAATTCACACTATATCGTGCCCGATCACAAGGGTTCGATAGGAATATTTGGATCCAGGTTTGATAATTATATGCAGCCCGAGGATGTGTTTTATCCTTTGATGAATTATTATGTGATGAACAGTAAAGATGGCACATATAATTTCACGCCTTTGCAGAATTCATTTAGGGCGCTTCTTACTGATGTACAGTATTCAAATGGGGATTTCAATAATGAGAATAAGAGCATTGGTTTTATCAAAAATGAATTTGTGAACTTCCTCGATTTCCAGCTCTATGCTCATAGCGGAGAGTACACAAGCCCGTGGATGCATAAATGTTACTTTGATAATTTTGTGTTCCAGTTACAGAAAAAGTTGCTGACCAGCTCGCTTACTTCGCATCGATTTAACTATAATTTTATAAAACTTTTTTCCGCAAAAGAAACCTATAATGTGTTCAACCCAAAATATGGAGTTTTCTATACTAAGCAATATCTTCAGAAAAATGAAACAATACTAAATCTTTTTGATGCCTTTTTCTTTGATGATGTCATACATTTCTCATATCTGAATCAATTCGGCGAAGAGCGCATTTATGATAAAACCACTCGTAAAGCGGAGAACACAATTGTCCGCCATCAGTTCAATCTTGGCTTCGACCTTCCGCTCGAAGAATATGCCACAAACATTTTACTTCGTGCTGATCTCCAGGGCATCGATCACTTTTACTGGAAGGGGTATCTGCATGATTATCTGATTCGTGTTTCTATCAATTCACCTGGAATTTTTGCAGATTTCTATTCGCTAAAGATCATCAATGATGTGATCTTTTCAGAAAAACCGGATACGATCTTCATTATGCCGGAGCTTGTTTTTGAAATTCCACTCACTGAATCTATCAATTCCGAATTGTCTGTGGGAGCGCGAAGAAAAGAGAAGAATTTTTACTACGATGGAATTTATGCTCTTGATAACAAGACGAAAGTAATTTTCACCAACGCAGAAATTTCTTACTCTAATAAAAATACACGAATTTCGCTTAGTACTTTTTATGATGAAATCCGTCGGGACGGGCAGTGGGTTTTGTTACCCAACGAGGATTCAACTGCCTATGAGCAACTCGATGATTACAAGCTGTTTGGGACAGATATTGATGCTGAATTACATTCAACAATTTTAGGAGTAGATAACACCTATCGCATAGCAGCCACCTATACACATTGCCCGGATGATCTTGTAAATTATCCCTCTTACAAAGCAAAATTGCGATTGGAAAACAGGAAGCATCTTCCTCATATGAATTTTATATTTCTTAATGCTGAAGCATCCTATCTTGGGAATTTTCTCGATATAAGAAAGGATAAGGTTGCTCATCAGCTTTTTGTTTCTGCAGAGGTCGGTGTGAGCATCAAGCGGTTTTTGACCTATCTGAAATTAACAAACATATTCGATATTCTTGACTCAAATTATTTCATGTACAAACTAAATAAAGTGAATCCATTTGGCGTCGCTTTTGGTGTGCAATGGAATTTTATTAATTAAAAAGAGAAAGATGCTGAACCACACGTCTTCACTTCGTTACGCCGATGCAGGCGAAACACACGAAATTGATAAAATGACGTGTAAAAAAACATTTTCTCTTAGAAATCGTTTTCGTGTTTTTCGGGCTTTTTGCATGCCACGGCGTAGTGAAATGGAGACGGGTGGTAAAAATAAATTTATATGCAGGAGCGTCTATGGAATGTAAGAAAAGTCAAAATATGAACATGTGCAATTGCACCTATCTATGTGACAAAAAAGGCATATGTTGTGAATGCGTTGCATATCACAGAAAAAGGGGAGAGCTCCCTGCCTGTTATTTTACTGAAGCTCAGGAAAAAACTTATGATCGAAGTATTGAATATTTTATTCGAGTAAACACACGGTAATGAACAAAAGGAGGCAACTCATGCAAAAAATTACCATATCTTTAATTGGAATGCTGCTGCTATTGGTGGCATTTCTTAATGCAGCTGATATTATGAAACCCAGCGGTAATGAGCCGCAATCTGTACAAAGTTATGACATATCAACAATGAAAATGTATCAGGGGCAGATGAGAGATAATACACCTGTGCCAGATTACAACATTGCTGTTATCCCCAGTCCGATCATGACATCCTATTATGATTATATGCCGGGAAGTTATGTCAGCTATCCTATCCGCCCGCAGACCGAATATGGTGCTGGAACTTATCTGACCTTTTTTGGAAAAGCATCGACCACTGCGAACCGCCGTCAATACTGGGCGTATGCAGATGCAGCAGGCAACATTGGTGCAAGCTGGGCAACCATCGGCACTTATGATTACTGGCAGGGGTATGGAAGCATGGTGGTTCATCCTGCTACTGGCAATCCCTTTGCAACCTGGCACGAGGATTTCGGTACTGATCCCAAACTTCCTTTCACCTATGATGATTATCACCTGCTTTCAATTCCCGGATTTTGGGCTACGCCAATCGTATTCACTAACACCCCGCCAAATCAATATTGCTGGCCCTATCTTTATATAGGATCCTCTCCTGATGGAGATAATTATTTGCGTGTATATCATTTATCCAATAATAATGATAGCGATCCTTTCGGACATCCCTGCGAAGATGTGCGTATTCTCTATACTGATATAGAAAATTCCGAATGGGTGGATTTTTCCGCGATCATGAATACCGCAAATTGGGATGAAGTTACTGTCTTCACGGACTGGCGTGCGAAATCCTGCCGTCCCTTCCAATCCTTTGCTGTGGATCCAAATATACCCGGACATGTGGCATTCATCGGATGTGCGGTATGGTTAGAAGGAGACCTCGGAGATATGCCAGTTGAAGAAGGAGCATTCATGTGGGAGTCCTTTGACTATGGAGAGACCTGGGATTATGCAAACCTGCACTCAGATGGTCCTACAGATTATTTCTACACAGTTGCAAATCTTCCTCAATTTGAAAATAATTCCGGACTAATTATTCCCGAGCTTGAAGTTGGTGCGATCGGCTATCACAGCACTGCAACCTTTGATAATTATGGTTTACACTTTCCTTATATTCAGTATTATGGATTTACTGATGAAGGTAGCACCTATTACTTTAATCACTTTCTTGCCTCAGCAGAACTCGTATGGAATGGAACTGATTTTGAATATCACACCGTACCGGAATTTCCATGGATGGATACAGGAATCCCCATTCACTACGTGCCATGGGGTGTAGTAGGAGACGATACTCTCTATGTTTATAGAGTGGCGTATTCTAAATATGAACCTTCTGGTGGCGCAGCACTTTTCCATGAAAATACACAGAAACAGGCAGTACATCTCGGCAACAACTGGTTACTTCAGATGTGGGTGGACGGAACCTATGTGCAGCTTGCAGAGGATGGTGATCCTGCCTATATTCCCTATGCACAGCATCCGCTTATTTATATTTCTGTTTCCAGTAATAACGGACTTACCTGGTCAGAACCTCTTGAATTTACCGATATTTATAATCCAAACTTTGATTTTTCCAATCAGATCACAGTATATCCATACATCTCACAGGAGATAAAAGATATCGGGGATAATTGGGGCGAGATCATGTTTTTCTATTTGAATGATAATGACTTCGGTTCCTTTGTTCAAGGACAGGGATCCAACAGCGGTGGCAAGATCACACAGGGTGTTCTTCAAATCGAATTCCCGGAAGTAGGTGTTGATGACGAACCCATTCCGAATATTATCTTCTCACAAAATCATCCGAATCCCTTTGCCGGCTCAACGAAGATTTCCTTCAGCAGCAAGAAAGCACTGAATGCAGCTGCTGAAGTAGGAATTTACAATGCAAGAGGACAGCTTGTCCGCACTCTATCTCTGACGCTCGAAACATCTCAAAAAGGTTTTACAAATTGGGATGGTAAAGATACGTCGGGGCAGAATGTCGCTAATGGAATCTATTTCTATAAATTGCATGGATCAGTCGATTCTCCTGCAGGAAAGATTCTGTTAACACGTTAAAAATTCAATCGTACTGAAAATATTGAGTCCGTGTCCTTTGATGCGGACTTTTTTTATTTGACAAATATAATTTATTATTTCAGAATTTGTACAAGCAAACGAATTTTGGGAATTTAATTCCCAAAGGAGGAACAATGAAATGCATGTTTTTTATAATAGCTGTGATCTTGATTGCAGGTTCGCAGCTTTCAATAGCAGAGAATAATCCTGTTCCTGAGTATGAATTTCTTACAAATCCCACTACAATAATGACTTCATATTATGACTATTTGCCGGGTGGTTTGAATACCTTTCCAATAGCACATCAAACCGAAAATGGAGATGGGACGTATTTGACATTTATGGCAAGAGAGAACACAACTACTAATCGCAGACAATACTATGGCTATTTGAATCAAGATGGAACTATAAGTGATTATGGAACGATTACTTGGCAGGATTATGTGCAAGGATATGGTGATGTCAATGTCCACCCTGCTACTGGAGATGGTATTGCCACGTGGCATGAGACAATAACCGAGAGTGTTTGTGCTATTGCATGGTATGACTACGGTTTAATTATACCCCCTTGGGGTTGGATGATTGGGTATATACATTCTACACCCCCTGATGAATATCTGTGGCCCCAGATCCATAAAGGACCTTCACCGCTTGGAGATGATTGGATAAGATTTTATCATATATCCAAGAATGCTGCGATGGATCCATTCGGACATCCCTGTGAAGACATGCGTATTCTTTATATCGATATAGAAAATACTCCGACTGCTGATTTGACTCAAATTCTTAATCAGGCGAACTGGACCGCAGTATATCCTTTATATAGCTGGCGTGATGTGTCATGCAGACCAAGTGCATCCTTTGCAATCGATTATGTGAATCCGGGACATGTCGCGATCATTGGCATGGCGCAGTGGCTGGAAGGCAACATGAGTAACATGCCGGTCGAAGAAGGCGCTTTTGTGTGGGAGTCCTTCGATTTTGGAGAAACTTGGGATACCTCAAACTTGCATGACGATGGTCCTGGATTTGCCTTTTATGAAGTTGATAATCTTCCTCAGTTCGAGCTGCCCAATGGAGATATTCCCGATAAACTATACACACGACCCGGAGGATATCACAGCACTGCCGTCATCGATAATGAGGGAAGTGTTCATTTTCCATATCTGCAGGAATATACCATGGAAGATTCGGCTGGATACTATTATTACCTGCCAGAATTTCTTCCACAGGCGGAATTCATGTGGGATGGATCGGATTTCATCTATAGAAATGTCCCTGCATTTCCATGGATGGATACAGGGGGTTCCGGGTATGATGTACCTTGGGGGATCGATCCGGTCACAGGCGATACTCTTTTTCAATATTCTCAAGGGCTCTATTATTATGACGATCTCAGCCCATGGAGTAGTGTACAGGCACAATCCTTTTCTGTAGATAACGAGTGGATGATACAGCTTTGGACGGACTGTACATACCTCTTTTATGCTATAATTGGGGAACCGGGTTATTATGAGTATTGTATCCACCCGCTCATAGCAATTTCAGCATCAAATGATAATGGAGAAACCTGGTCGGAACCGCTTTACCTTACTGATATATATAATCCTAATTATAACTTTGCAGATCAAATCACTGTATACCCTTATACTCAGAAGATCATTCAGGATGTGAATGGCAGTGATGGTAAATTTGTGATAATGTATATGGATGATAACTCATTCGGTTCTTCTGTCCAGGGAAGTGGGCAATATACCGGAGGTCAGATCAACGAATGTATTGTGCAATTAGATTTCAGTTTTCTTGGTCTTGATGACGAGCCGATACAGAATATCATTTTCTCGCAAAATCAACCGAATCCCTTTGCCGGCTCAACGAAGATATCCTTCAGCAGCAAGAAAGCTCTGAAAGAAGCAACTGCGGTAGCAATTTATAATGCAAAAGGACAGCTTATTCGCACTCTATCTCTGATACTCGAAACACCCCAAACTGGTTTTGCAAATTGGGATGGCAAAGATGCATCAGGGCAGAATGTTGCAAATGGAATTTATTTCTATAAATTGCAAGGTGCAGTTGATTCACCCGCAGGAAAAATGCTGTTAACTCGATAAACTTCAATCATACAAGAACATCAAGTTCATGTCTATTGATGCGGACTTTTTGATTTATAAAAATGAGCTTTAATTTTTTTATTAAAACGTGCGATAATTTTTGGGATTTTAATTCTCAAAGGAGGCAACTCATGCAAAAAATTACCATTTCTTTGATTGGAATGCTGCTGCTATTGGTGACATTTCTTAACGCAGCTGATATTATGTGTCCAAGTGGTAATGAACCGCAGCCTGTTCAGAATTATGATATCAGCAAAATGAAAATGTACACTGGAACTCACAATCGAAATAATTATCCTGTTCCGGATTACGAGTTTGTTGTTGATCCAAATGCCATTATGACATCTTATTATGATTACATGCCCGGCAGCTTCACAGGCTATCCTATTGACTATCAGACAGAGAACGGCACAGGGACATATCTCGGATTCTTTGGAAGAGCATCGACCACAGCAAATATACGACAGTATTATGCTTATTACAATGATTTTGGTTCTTTAAGTTCCTGGGGAACGATCACAACCTATGATTACTGCCAGGGATATGGAGGTATCGTTATTCATCCTGCAACTGGAAACTGTTTATCTATCTGGCATGAAGATTTTGGAGCTGAACCCAAGCTTCCATTCACCTATGATGACTTTGCATTCCTTAATATTCCTGGATTCTGGTCAACTCTTATTGAATTTACAAATAATCCCCCTGATCAATATTGCCGGCCATATCTCTACATAGGAGATTCACCTTTTGGAGATGATTATCTACGAATCTATCTGGTTTCAAATAACGCTGCTGATGACCCTTTTGGTCATCCCTGTGAAGATGTGCGACTTCTCTACACCGATATTGAAAATTCTATAACTGCTGATTTTTCTATGTTAATGAATACTGCAAACTGGGACGAAGTAACCATATTTACGGACTGGAGACCTAAATCATGTAGACCGTTCCAATCCTTTGCTGTTGATCCAAACACGCCAGGCCATGTTGCTTTTATTGGCTATGTAGTATGGTCGGAAGGTGATCTCGGAGATATGCCAGTTGATGAAGGCGCATTTGTGTGGGAATCTTTTGATTATGGTGAACACTGGTATACTACAGACCTGCATTCAGATGGTCCTACTGATTACTTCTATACAGTTGCTAATCTTCTTCAGTTAACCAATAATTCAGGTGCAGTTCTATCAGAGATCAATGTCGATGCAATTGGTTACCATAGCACTGCCACATTTGATACTGAAGGAAATATCCACTGGCCCTATATGCAGTCCTATGGTTTTAGTGAAGATGGTTCAGATTATTATTTCAATCATATCCTACCCCAGGCAGAATTTGTGTGGGATGGAACCGATTTTGAATATAGAAATGTTCCCGCATTTCCATGGATGGATACAGGTGGTTCGTGTTATGATGTACCTTGGGGGATCGAAGGCTCGGACACCTTGTATGTTTATTCGGTGGGTTTCAATAAATATCCCGGTAATGCGAATATCTTCCACGAGAATGCTCAAAAGCAGGCAATAAATCTGGATAATAGTTGGATGCTGCAGCTCTGGGTTGATGGAACCTATATTCAACTTGCAGAAGATGGTTATCCTATACCGTGGGCAGTGGGTCCAATACTCTACCTTTCAGCATCTATTGATAATGGGCAGAACTGGTCAGAACCAATTGAACTCACAAGTATTTTTAATCCTAAATTCGATTTCTTCGGGCAGATTACAGTGTATCCCTATATTTCTCATTATATAAAAGACTTAGGCGATAATTGGGGTGAAGTAACAATCTTCTATATAGATGATAATTCCTTTGGATCATTCATACAGGGACACGGTGACAACACTGGTGGGCAAATTACAGAATGTGTAATAATGATTGATTTTAATCTGGTAAGTGTTGATGAAGAGCCCGTCATTCACGTTATCCAGATGAATAATTATCCAAACCCCTTTAACAATTCAACAAAGATGTCATTAAGTTGTAAACAAGGATTCAACCAGAATACCGAAGTCCAAATTTACAATGCAAGAGGACAGCTTGTTCGCACTCTATCTCTAACTCTCGAAACATCTCAAAAAGGTTTTACAAATTGGGATGGCAAAGATGCATCAGGGCAGAATGTTGCTAATGGAATTTATTTCTATAAATTGCAAGGTGCAGTTGATTCACCCGCAGGAAAGATGCTGTTGACTCGATAAACTTCAATCATATTTCAGATATAAAGTCCGTGTCCTTTGATGCGGACTTTTTTTGATTAAAGAATTATGCAGAAGCTCAAATCGAAAATAATAGTTGACGTAAATTTTTCAGCTTAATTTTTTGTAAAACCAAATTATCAAAAAGATAGTTAAATTTATATGAAAAAAAGAATTATTCTCGTAATCGGGATTCTCGTTGTCATACCTTTCCTGCTCATTGCAAAAGTAACCTATCCTACTCCAACGCAGTGGGTGAATGATTTTGCAGGTGTGCTATCCAGTAGCACGGTGCGCCAGTTGAACAACCTTGCGCTCGAAATAAAACAGAAAACGGGATTTGAACTCGCAGTTGCAGTTGTGAAGGATATGCAAGGTGAAGAATATTACACATACGCAAATAAATTATATGAAAAATGGGGTGTGGGCAGCAAAGACGATGAGGGCTGCCTGATACTCGTTGCTATAAATGAACGCAAACTGAAGATCGAAGTCGGCTATGGCGCAGAGGGTTTCATCACAGACGGGCTTACCGGTGAGATCGCAGATACTTATATGGTTCCTTATCTCAGAAATAATAATTGGGATCAGGGAGTACTTCAAGGGTATCTTGCGCTTGCTTCCGTAATAGGAAAGCATTATGGAGTGCAGTTCGATGGAGTTCCTGAAGGATCATATCAAGTTGGTGGTAAAGCAAGTGCGAGAAGAATCATCAAATTTATTATTGGGTTTATTGTTCTCATGTTGATATTTGGGGGACGTATGGGATTCTTACCTTTTCTGCTTCTTGGTGGAATGGGCGGCGGACGAAGTTCAGGTGGCAGCTGGAGCAGTGGTAGTGGCGGTTTTGGTGGTTTCGGCGGCTTCGGAGGAGGTATGAGTGGAGGGGGAGGAGTAGGTAGAGGTTTCTAATGCCCTGGTATTTGATAATAATAATTTTTATACTTAATATTCTCTGGGGAATAGGATTTTTCTATTTTCTTCTTCTTATCGTCTTTCATCCGAGAAAGAAACCAAAACTATTCGGGAAAGAGCTTCCAATCGTTGGAGTTCTTGTATTCTTCAGAAACAAGCTTGCAAAAATACTCACTGAAAAATATGAAACTTATATAGAACGCTTCCCGGGTGGTATGGTGAATGTGAAGAAAGAAGAATTCATTCGAACCACCTATGAAAAGGTTCAGAAATGGACAGAAGAACAGGCATTTCTGCTGAAGCTTCCATCCTTCATTCAAAAACCGGTTCTATCCTTTGTGCAGGTTGTAACAAATCATTTATTAAAAGAACTGTTCCGCAACTTCATTCCCAATCTTGCTGAAAGATATGAAATTAAAGAAAAAATTTTCGAACTTATATCAGATAAAAATATGCAATTTATTGAAGATAAAGCAAAATATTATCTCACAAAACCTTTGGTCATCATAGGGGCATTTTTCGGATTGCTATTTGGTTTATTAAACCTTATTTTGCTCATAATCTTCTAAATAAAAAACAGAGAGGTCTTCGTGAAAAAAATATTCATTTTGGTGCTAATACTATTATGTGCGGGCATATCTTATGCCGAAACCTTTAACATTGATAAGGTCATCCGGGTCGGGCTGGAAAACTCTTATGACATCACAAACCAGACTTACACATTGAAGAAATCAAAGCAAAGTCTCTACTCGTCGTTCCTCGACATTCTGCCAAGTGCGAACTATTCCATTTCTCAGACAGAAACTTCAAATTCAACTACAAAATCCGGCGGTATAAGCATTTCCGAAACTATTTATAGTGACGACTATCGTTACTTCAACATCACAAATGGTCTCTCATCTCTGAGGAAAAGTAAGATCGATCTTGAGATCACTAGAAAAAATCTTATTTATAATATCATCTCATCCTATCTGAATGTGCTCCTTCAAGAAAAACTAAATGATGTTTCCAACATGGCGCTGAATATCGCAAAGATGAATTATGATGAAACAAAAACTCTGAGAAGTTACGGTAAAGTGTCCGAGCTTGATATGCAGCAGGCGGAAATCGACCTTTCACGTGCCCGGATAGACTCTCTGAAATCCGATTATGACTATGAGAACAGCAAAATGGATCTGTGCTTTCTGCTGAGCATCGATTATGATGAGAGCTACACTTTTGCAGAGCTCGATTATGTTTTTATCGCAGATCCGACATTTGATCTGGACATTGATAAAAATCTTACTGTCAATTCCTATAAAGAAAGCATGAAACAGTCCAAGCTGAATTACGTACAGAATTGGCTGGAATTCATACCTACTCTGAGTTTTTCTGTGAATAAATCACTCGATTGGGAAAAGGGTGGTCTCTTTGATTTTGACGCAAAAAGTTCACCGGTTCGATACACGCTGGCACTTTCCTACCCATTGCTCAATCCATTGACGAATCTTCCTGCGAACAGGACTTCACACTATAGTTATAAGCAGACAAAACTTCTGTATGAGCATAAGAAAAAGGAAGAGCAGCAGGATTTTGTGCAGGCAGTGAAAAACTTCAACCAGCTTCAGCAGAGCTATGAGCTTGCAAAAAAACAGGAAAACCTATCCGAAATGCATTTCAATCTGGTGAATGAAAAATACCGTCTTGGGCAAGCAGACCTGACCGAGCTGGAAAAAGCCAGACAGGAACGCTTTCAGAGCATGAGTTCCAGGATCAGCCAGTATTATTCACTTATTATGGCTCAGGAAAACATTCATTTGATCACAAACGATAAATTATTAAATAGATATTAAGGAAGGCAAGTATGAAAAAATTTGTGTGGATCATAATCGTTGCTATTGTTATAGTAGTGATCGTTGTTTCCGTGACAGGAAAAAAGAAGACAGCACGACAAGAAGGTGATAAGAAAACCCCAACAGCAGTAGCCATAGTCGACGACATCTCAATTGTGCTTGATGAAGTTGGGGAGATACGTCCCGTTAAAGAAGTGAACGTAAAATCAAAACTGAGTGGACGCATTATCAAGATGTTCGTTGAAGAAGGACAGTACATTAATGAAGCTGATATCATTGCAGAAATCGAGCCGGATATGGCACAGGCGCAGACCCTTTCCAGAATAAAAAGTAACCTGAAAACAGCAGAGATCAATCTTGAGAATGCCCAAAAAGATCATGAATCCAGCAAAGAGCTTTACGAGAAAAACCTAATTTCTGATGAAGACTGGCGTAACGCACAGAATGCTCTTAAATTAGCGCAGATCAGCTATGATTCTGCCTCAGAACAACATCAGTTAGTTGAAGAGATAGGTATTCAAGAAACATATCTGAGAGTTACAGCCCCTGCTTCCGGCATGATCATACATAACAATGTAGAAGAAGGGGAGATGGTCGTTTCCAGCGAATCCTATTCCGGCGGAACAGTGCTCATAACCATTGCTGACCTTTCTCAGATGATCATTCTCACAGATATAAATGAGGTTGACATTGGCAAGATCTCTCTTGGTAGAGAAGCAAAGATGACTATCGATGCGTTCCCGGATGATAAATATGGTGGAAAGATCACGCATATCTCACCGATGGCAACGATCGGCAACAATAATATTCGCACATTCAAGGTAAAAGTCTCGATCGAAGATAACCTGAAAGAAATTCGACCCGGCATGAGCGCCAATGTAACCATTATCGGAAAAACAAGGAAAGATGTTGTAACGATTCCCATACAGGCAATATTCCAGGATGAAAATGGAAACGATATCGTATATGTGGTGAAATCCGATACGCTAATTACATCCGTCATTGTGAAAATCGGCATCAACGATCTGCAAAAAGTTGAAATTCTGAAAGGTGTTGCTGAAGGAGACACGATCTCTCTGGTAGAAAAGTATGATCCCAATCAGGGAGGAGCGGACTTTAAACGCGGAATAAGAATGCATTAATAATACACAAATACAGATGTGGAGGAATAAAACCGATGAAAAAAGTCGAACTCTCATTGAAGAATCTGGATGAAGTCTTTCCTGATGACTTCACCGAAGAACAGAAAGCTCGAGCGAAAACTTTATTTTTGAAAAAGCTTGCGGCATTAGCCCATCGTTTTTACAGTGGAAAGATCCAGACTGTGCCGAAAGCAGCAGTTTTTGGTTTCAACTGGTTCAACGTATGGTACACTCCGGGCGTGTCCGAGATATCAACTACCATTCGTGATGATAATGATACTTCTTTTGACCTTTCCAACAGAGGTAATCTCGTTGCTGTGGTGAGTGATTCGACACGTGTGCTGGGAGATGGTGACTGTACTCCTCCGGGAGGTCTCGGGGTGATGGAAGGAAAAGCATTCCTTATGAAATATCTCGGCGGTGTGGATGCTGTTGCGCTTTGTGTTGATAGTTATAATGATAAGGGCGAGCACGATCCCGATAAGATAATCGAGTTTGTGAAGATGTGCCAGCCCAGTTTTGGAGCGATCAATCTTGAAGATATTTCTCAGCCAAATTGTTATAAAGTGCTGGATACTCTTCGGGAAGAGTGTGACATTCCCGTATGGCATGATGATGCGCAAGGTACTGCTTGTGTGACGCTTGCCGGACTTATTAATGCACTAAAACTTGCAGATAAGAAGATCGAAGATGTACGCATTACTATGCTTGGCGCCGGTGCTTCAAATACCACGATCGCCAGGATAATTATTACTGCAGGCGGCGATCCCAAAAAGATTATTATGTTTGATTCCAAGTGCGGATTGCATGCAGGCAGAGAAGACATCAAAGCCGATAAACGTTTCTACCGCAAGTGGGAACTCTGTCAAAAGACAAATTCTGACAGGATCAATGATTTTGCAGAAGCTATGAAAGGTGCAGATGTGCTTATTGCACTTTCCAAACCTGGTCCGGATACTGTGAAACCCGAATGGATAAGCTCGATGGCTGATAAATCAATTGTCTTTACCTGCGCAAATCCCGTGCCGGAAATCTATCCTTATGCAGCCAAAGAAGCTGGAGCATTCATCGTTGCTACCGGGCGCGGTGATTTCACGAACCAGGTAAATAATTCACTTGGATTCCCGGGTATTCTAAAAGGTGCTCTTATTGTCCGTGCAAAGAAAGTTACAGATGAGATGGCTATTGCTGCTGCCTACTCTCTGGCAAATTATGCAGAAAAGCGCGGCATCGATCCTGAAAATATTGTTCCTAAAATGGATGAAGCGAATGTCTTTCCTGAAGAAGCTGCCGATGTCGCAATGCAGGCGATCAAAAATGGTGTTGCCAGAATAAAAATGACACGCGAAGAGGCATTCAATATAGCAAAAAGAGATATTGAATATGCGCGAAATCTCACCACTTCACTTACTGAGAATGGTTTTATCAAGTCTCCTGATCAGGAGATGCTTCAGGATGCATTAAAGTGGGCTGTTGAACAGGTGCAGTAAAACTCTTACTCAGGTTTCGCAGTAGATATTATTAAAGATTAATATGATGTTTTTGAGTAATATCCATCCTGAAAATAAATTTCTAATTACAAATATCTAATTTCTAACGAAATTTCAAATAACATTACTTGTCTGCCCACTGGCTGATGACAAATGGCAAATAAAAAAAGATTTCGAACATAAAATAGGTATTTGCAAAAAGTGGGCTAAAGAATCAAAACATTGGTTGAGGATGATTTCAAAAGCAGTTCCACGATTAAAAGAAAAAGCAAAAATTTATTGGAAAGAAGATAACGATATAAATTTAATTTTCTCATCAATTGTAATTAAATCAAGGAAAAAAAATTACTTTGACATTTGAGTTTTGGCATTTTATTTGTAATTAGTCCCGACAGGTCGGGAGGATTTAGAAATTATTTTAAATCTTATTCCTCTTTCACCACCACTGTTCCAGCGATCAGGTCATGTAACCCTTGATGCTTTTTTGTAAAGATAATAAGTAGTATTCCGAATCCAAAAAACAGTATCGAAAATATTTTTACTACGAGACGCAAAAGAGCGGTCATGAAGGTGATTCCGGAATCGTCATGACTATTTTGTATCTGGATACCGATGAGCGCTTTCCCCAAAGTTCCCTGCATGGGAGAACATTCAAACGCACAAAAATAAACAATGATAAAAATGATATACATAATAATGTAAGTATCAAATATGAAACCCCATGCATCCTCTAAGAAGATGCAGATAGAACCGCATACGTAGTATAGTACTATTATGAATGGCAGATCAAGTAAAAATGCCACCAATCGCCGAGATATGCTCGCATAAGATGATGTGCTCATCATTTCTCCACATAAATACGCTCATCAGAATTATACTTTTAGCTCAGTTTTTCATTGATATCTACTTATTTAATACCACTTAGATAAGTTAAATAATTTTTGTCAAAAAAAAACGGCTCAGGGATTAACCCGAGCCGTTGAGAAAGAAATTTGTTGTTTATCTACATTAAGCCCATTCCAATAGCAAGACTGAAAGCAAAGATGTCGAGTTTGTGTTTTCCGGGCATGTTATGTGCTAATTTGGCTACATCACGCTCTTTACCCATGAGATATTCAAGACCGAAATCGATATCAAATTTACCAACACAGAAACCCACACCTGCTGTGACGACATTGTTTGTGGAGGAGGGGAAGAGGATAGTAAGAGTTTCATCCGGAGCTGGTGCCGGGTCATAATAATAACCTGCACGGAGAGCTAATTTTTCACATGCCATGTATTCGAGACCTAAACGGTACTGGATACAATCTTTCCAGTCAAGCACAAAAGTATCATCACTGGTAGCAGCAGTTACGGCTTTCCAAACGGGATCCTTAAATTCTGTCTTGAATGTATCTTCACTTTTAGCCCACTGGCTATATTGTGCATCAGCAGTAATGGTAAGATTCTCCATTGGTTTTACTGCGACGCCGAAAGCAGCCCAAAGAGGCCAAGCAACATCACGGTCAAAATCACTGGTTGCAGGACCACCCTGAGCAACCATGAGTGCATTTTCAGCTTCACCACTCATGGTAACTTTGATCTCTGTACGAGCACTCACACCAAACTGGATCATTTCTGATAATTTGCAGAGCAAACCACCTGAAACACCAAATCCTGTTCCTGTTGAGGATTCGGTATATTGAACCCCATGAAGACCGGTAGAATCTGTATAGGTTGAAGGTTTCTTCATATCAAACATACCATAGAAGATATTACCTGTTACACCGAGGGAGAACATATCATTGATCTTGTATGCAATTGTTGGTGCAATGTTTATTACAGCGATCTTAGACATCCATTCAAGGGAACCTCCAGAGATAGGAATTAGATCATCCCCATTATATTCAGCTCCGAGACCTGCAGGGACAAAGACACCCAGACCAAGGGCAAGGTTACCCATGTTGTAATTTGCGAAGAGATTTGGGCCAAGATAATGATGTGTTTTAGTTTTTGCATCAATTGTGAAATACCCAGCTGGATAACCCCAATCTTCTGATTTTGACTTGTAAGTGCCAAAGGGAATGATATCTGTGGCAAAGAAATAGAGTGAGGAATTTTGACCTGCTAAACCTGCCGGATTCCAATAGATTGCGGTGGGATCGTCAGCAAGACCCACCATTGCTCCACCCATTCCCAAAGCTCTCGGGCCTATACTGTTTAGACTGAGACCATTTGCAAAGAGGGAAGATACTACGAAGATAGTAACTAGAAATAGAACTAATAGTCCTTTTTTCATACCTACTCCTTTCATTATTTTTATATAGGTTATTCGAAAGAAAAAACCTCTGAAAATTTGTCAATAAATTTAGATTCATTCTTGCATACCCTGAAAAATTTCATAGATATATCAATTCAAGAGAGTGAAGAGTGATCCGGCTTCGTCAAAACTACGCCGCGACAGGAGAGCGATTTGCCTTCCAAATAAAAAGGGATCAGGGGGACAAATATTTTTTGTAAGCGATATAACTCAGCGGAAACTTGAGACATGTCGAAGAGCATGTCTTAAGTTGAAAAGAATGCATGGTAATTATTTATTACAAGCTCTGCGATTCGTCGGCTAGTGGATGGATGACATCTCTTTTTTTTGCAGTTAAGACAGTGCGGAAATATTTTATTTGACTATAAATGAAAATTCGTCCTAATATTTGACAAGCTTAAAGCAGTTTGTTGCAACAAGTTATTATGATGAAAAAGAATTCTTTAGGAAAATTTGTTAAAGAGTCTGTTCAAAAATCGGACACTATAGAAAAAATAAAAGTTAAAGATTCCATAGTCGATGATGCAGGAATATGAACAAAAGGGAATTCGTATGATAGATACCGTTCCCCGCAATGGTGCACACGGCACAAAAATTGTCTTTGGTTCATCCCAGATCAACGAACCGAGTTTTGCTCGAACTCTGTATGGAAGCGTAAGAGCGAGGAGATACATGGACAGAGAAAAACGTTTGGCACAGTTAAAAGCAGGCCGTGCAGAAGCACTCCTTGGTGGTGGTGAGAGAAGAATAATATCTCAACATAAAAAAGGAAAACTTACTGCGCGCGAAAGAGTAAAATTATTGGTCGATCCGGACAGTTTTGAGGAATTCGATATGTTCGTTACTCATCGCTGCACGGATTTTGATATGCAGGATCAGAAATTCCTCAGCGATGGCGTAGTTACCGGATGCGGAACAATTGATGGACGTCTTGTGTATGTATATGCTCAGGACTTCACGATTTTTGGCGGCTCGCTTTCCAAAACTGTTTCCGAGAAGATCTGCAAGATCATGGATATGGCAATGAAGATGGGTGCTCCGCTTATAGGACTGAATGATTCCGGAGGTGCTCGTATTCAGGAAGGTGTGGATTCTCTTGCAGGATACGCAGATATTTTTTATAAGAATGTGATGGCTTCCGGCGTTGTTCCCCAGATATCTGCAATTGTGGGACCTTGTGCCGGTGGTGCTGTGTACTCACCTGCGATCACAGATTTTATCATAATGAATAAAAAGAACAGCTACATGTTCGTGACCGGTCCCAAGGTCGTAAAAACAGTTACACATGAGGACGTGACCATAGAAATGCTGGGCGGCGCGATGGTACATGCTCAGAAGAGTGGCGTATCGCAGTTCGTTACAGAAACAGAAGAGGAAACATACTCTCTGATACGAAATCTTATGCAGTATATTCCCAATAACAATCTTGAAGAACCCCCAATTGTTGCGTGCGCTGATCCGATTGACAGAGTTTGTGAAAATCTTAATACAATTGTTCCCGAAGATCCAACAAAACCTTATGATGTTGTTGCGATCATCAAGAGTATTGTAGATAATGGAAAGTTCATGGAAGTAGCACGATATTTTGCCCCGAACATTGTTGTTGGTTTCGCACATTTGAATGGTCATTCACTCGGTATTGTGGCAAATCAGCCGGAATATCTTGCGGGTTGTCTGGACATCAATGCCTCGAAGAAGGGTGCTCGTTTTATCCGTTTCTGCGATGCCTTTAATATACCGCTTCTCTTTCTTGAAGATGTGCCGGGATTCCTTCCGGGAGTCACTCAGGAGCATGGCGGTATCATTAAAGAGGGTGCAAAAATTCTCTATGCAATTGCAGAAGCTACCGTGCCGCGGATCACAGTGATCATACGAAAAGCTTATGGTGGAGCATATTGCGTTTATAACAGCAGACATGTGGGAGCAGACCTCGTGTATGCTTGGCCCTCAGCCGAGATCGCAGTGATGGGTCCCAAAGGAGCAGTTGAGATCATATTCCGTAAAGAAGCAGAAAAAGCAGGAAATACCGAAGAATATCTCAAAGATATTGAAGATGAGTACAGAAAGATGTTTGCAACTCCCTTCCAGGCAGCTTCTAAGGGATATATTGATGATATATTCGAACCCTCGGAAACACGTAGAAGACTCATCAGGGCAATGGAAATGATAGCTTCAAAGAAGGATTCTAATCCTCCCAAAAAACACGGGAACATTCCTTTATAATGAAATTGAAAATCATACAAATCCTATTTTTTGTATTGGTTCTTTTGCTGATCTCTTCTGTATGCTTCGCAGAGGTTGTCGAATCTGAGAGAGAGGATATTACTCCAAAAACAACAGTTGGAAATATTGTATTCGCAGGCATGATCATCGTGTTCGCCAGTCTTGTATTGATTGCGCTGATCATAGACCTTCTAAAGCATCTGCAAAAGAAAGATAAGAGCCAGTCCAAAACCGAGAAAGAACTTAATCTAAAAAAGAAGATCGTTTCGATCTCACCAATTCAATCACAAACACCGGCTCCTCCACTGGATCAGAAAATCCTCACCGCAGTTATCATGACAATATTTCTCCATGAAAATGAAGTAGAGAACCACAGCAAAATGCTGCTCACGATGAAAAGAGCAAAGATAAGCCCGTGGCAGCAATCATCAAAACTTCGTATGCCGAATGCAAATTTTGGTGTCAGACCAATATTACAAAGAAGCACACCAATCATAACAGATTAAATATAGGACACTTATGAAAACATATAAGATGGAAGTTAATGGCGAAAAGTTTGAAGGGCGTGTCATAGAATATGATGGGCTCAATGCAAAAGTTGAGATAAATGGCATTGCCTACAGGATAAAAATGGAGCCGGAATTCGGAAAGAATAACAAAGCCCTTGAGCGACCAAAAAAAGTACTTACTTTGCAACCTTCGTTGAGCGGAAAGGGCGTGGATTCTATACTCAGTCCGGGCAATGTCAAAGCTCCACTTCCCGGTATTATTTTGGATGTGAAGGTCAAAGAGGGCGATGAAGTGAATGAAGGTGATCTGCTTGCCATTCTCGAAGCCATGAAGATGGAATCTGAGATAACCGCTCCGGTCAAAGGCAAGGTGAAGAAGATCAATGCGAAGATCGGTGAGTCAGTTCTCGAAGATCAGTTATTAGTTGAAATTGAGGAAAGCAAAGATGAATGAAATCCTCAGCTTTTTGAATACTACTGCTTTTGCTCACATGCACTACAGCAATCTTATTATGATCGCCGTAGGTCTGATCTTTATCACACTGGGCATCGTGAAACATTATGAGCCACTTCTTCTCGTTCCAATCGGATTTGGAATTATACTTGGCAATATTCCCGGTACTTTTGCCGGAGTCTATGATCAGGGCTCTGTCATGAGCTATATTTATTTTGGTGTAAAGACCGGTATTTTCCCACCTTTGATCTTTCTCGGTATTGGTGCGATGACGGATTTTTCCACACTAATTGCAAACCCGAAACTTATCTTACTTGGCGCTGCTGCTCAATTCGGTATATTTGCGACCTTCTTTGGTGCGACCTTGCTTGGATTTAGTCTTGTTGAAGCAGGTGCAATCGGAATTATCGGCGGAGCGGATGGACCCACTTCTATCTTTCTTTCTTCACGACTCGCACCACATCTTCTGGGTCCGATAGCTATTGCTGCGTATTCCTATATGGCGCTCGTGCCGATCATTCAACCCCCGATCATGCGGCTGCTGACCACACAAAAAGAGCGGGTTATAAAGATGAAAAATCCCCGCATTGTGGATAAACGCGAGAAGATAATATTTCCTCTTGTTGCTCTGCTGGTAACCACTGCTATCGCTCCCCGTGCGATATCACTTCTTGGAATGCTTTTCCTTGGGAATCTTCTTAAAGAATCCGGAGTAACTGAACGCCTTGCAAACGTTGCACGAAATGCTTTGACCGATATTGTCACAATTTTACTGGGTATTGCAGTGGGTGCAAGTACTCAGGCGAATGTTTTCCTTACCTATAAATCTTTAAAAATTTTTGTTTTGGGTGCTTTTGCTTTTTGTATTGCAACCGCAGCAGGTGTATTGTTTGCTAAGTTTATGAACCTCTTTCTTAAGACGAAAATTAACCCGCTTATTGGAGCTTCCGGGGTTTCTGCAGTTCCGGATTCTGCACGAGTGGTTCAGCAGGAGGGACAGAAATATGATAAATCCAATTACCTGCTCATGCACGCAATGGCGCCGAACGTTGCTGGCGTGATCGGTTCGGCAGTTGCAGCAGGTGTGCTCTGGGGGATTTTAGGACACTAGATCGTAGAGTGATCCGGCTTCGTTTACTACGCCGCGACAGGGGAGCGAAAAGCGGGAAGCGAAAAGAGATCAGAAAAGAAAAAATGGAAAACTCTCGTGTTCTCTATCGCAAAAATTCAATTTAATACCTGCGAAAGTCAGTTCGATATGTGTGGTTCTGCCTGATTATTTGGCGTAGATGAAAAAACCTGAGTTTAGAATTAAAAGCTCGGTTAGAGTTTATTGTGTAAAAAAAGTTTGACTATTTTTATACACTCATAATCATTTGGTTCAAAAGAGGTGATAATGATTTATTATCCAAGAACATTAGAAAGCAAGATAAAAGAAAAGCTTTATAGCCCAGAAGCCATCTTTATTCTTGGTGCCAGGCAAGTAGGCAAAACTACCCTGATGAAGCATATAATGAATGAACTTCCTGAAAATCAATACATATATCTTGATCTTGAAAATCCCACTTTTCTTTCAATCCTTAATAAAGGTGTTAATGAATTTTTGGCTTATTTAAAATATCAGGGATTATCACAAAAGTCCAGAAATTTTATTTTTATTGATGAGATTCAGTATGCTTCAGATTTTTCAAGTATTATAAAATATATGGTTGATCATTACTCTGAAAACTATAAGTTGATTCTCAGCGGGTCATCTTCTTTACAAATTCGTAAGCAATTCAAAGATTCACTCGTTGGAAGGAAGATTGTTTTTGAACTCTATCCGTTATCTTTTGAAGAATATTGCTGTTTCAAAGGCGAAAACAAAATTTCAGAGTTGCTCCAGAAAATCAATCCATTTGAATTAAAAGAAAATCCCCTTCGCTTTGAAAAAGAAAAAGCTCATTATTTATTAAGAGAATACTTAATTTATGGTGGATTTCCAAAGGTTGCTCTTCAGGAGGATAAGAAAGATAAAATTCAAATCTTACATGATATTGTTCAATCTTATGTGTTAAAAGATATACGAAGTATATTTCGTCTTGAGAAGATAGCCCAATTTAATCATTTGGTAAAATTGTTAGCAGCAATTATAGGAAAAGAACTGAATATCTCCCAGCTTGCAACAGAGACACGGCTGAATAAACAAACACTTGAAAATTATATAAATGTATTAGAAGCGGGTTACATAATAAAGTTGATTTATCCGTTTCATAAAAATTTATCTTCAGAATTGCGTAAAACCCCGAAATGTTATTTCCTTGATAATGGATTGCGGAATTTTTTGATTTCAGATTTTAACGAACCGGAATTTCGTTCTGATAGGGGGGAATTACTGGAAAATTTTGTTTTTACACAACTAATAAAAAAATCAGATGCTCTGACAAATATAAATTACTGGCGAACCAAATCCAGACAGGAGATTGATTTTATATTAAAAAATGAAAAACTCAACGCAATTGAAGTAAAATGGAGTAAAGTAACAACTTATAATTTAAAGAGATTTAAAAAGATTTATCCCGATGCAGAGATTTTCACGATTAGTATGCTGCAAGATTTTTCTAGGGAAGAAAGGATATTGCCTGTTTATTTGGTATAGAAGATGTTTTCAGCAAACCCGAGTTGACTGAGAATGTATTTTATAGAAAATTCTGACAGGTGAATTTTTGAAATTGATGATTTTAAGATTTGAAACGGAAAACCTGGTCCAACTACTTTAGAATTGCAGCGGAGGTTTTAATTATTGCTGGAGCAATCTTGAAGATTGCTTCGAAATGTTTGATTCAATCATCATGATCGCTGTTTCGTCTTAACTCATCCGGCAACTGCCGGATAAGTCAAGTCTCATTTTGAAATAAATTGATAAGCTTCTGCTTAAAAATATCTGAAGTAGAAACTTCACTGGTTCTTATTTTCCCAACTGGAAAGTTGGGAAAAAGAGTCAGAGAGAAAAGCTGGAAAATTGGGAAAAAGAGACAAAGTTTGGTTTGAGACTTTTTCACAAAGCAGACCCGTTATCCAGTATGGTTTCTCAGCATAAGAAAAAGAAAAAATAAACAAAGATAATATAATTATTACTTTAGTTTTGTTTCTAATTACTTTATTCATAGATTTCACTTTGACAAGGGAATATTTCGGAACTTAATTTTGAAATTTCCACTCTCTTGTTCCCAGAAACTAACTTCAAGTAGTGATATACCATTTGCTTTTTGTGTAACATTTTTAAAAGTGAGACTTGCCTTTGTAGAAATACCAGAAATAAGCAAGCTTTGAATTCGAAAGGTACAAATCGAATCAAAAATGCCACCAGTCAAACCCCCTTTTTTGTTGGCAAGTTCCCATTGGTTCGGTCTATATTCATTCCCAAAATAATCAAACATTCTGGATGTAGTATTTGTAAAAAGTGTAAGTTCTCTATCTTTAGCATTGTTTGTGATAAGCAAATCACAAGTTACTTTACCTCCTGATGACATCTCACATTTGGTTAATTCAAATGTAAATTTTTCTGCTTCTATTTTTTTCAATACTTCCTTAGAAATTTCTTTCTTTTCCGTCTGCTTTTGGATTTCTTCCTTTTGAACAGTAGAAATGATTCCCATCAGCTTTTCAACAGTCTCATCTTTTACAATTTTTGTTCCAGCTACTCCAAACACCTTTCCTGTTTCTGTGGAGATTATACGGGCATTTACTTTTAAATCTGTACCGAAGTCCGTAATTGTACCTGATACAATTGCATCCACACCAAGTATTTTTCCAATTGCTATTGCTGATTCATCATCAATTAAACCTGTCATCCCCAATTTTTGTTCAGAAATAATTTGATTTAATAACTGTCTTTCAATAACATCAAATTTACGAGTAAGAAACAACCTTGTTATTAATTCTTCAGATAAGTACATGCCGAATTCAGTAATATTACCATTTAAATCAGAAAATTCAATAACAGCTATTTTTGATTTACTTTCCTGCGAAAGACTTTCCACGATCTGATTTGTAAGATTTGCTAATTGCGAATCTAAAGAATTGTCGAGAATAATTTGTTTATTTTCTTGGAATGTTGGAGTTATGGGAATAGTTTGTTGGTGTGTTGCACAACCGTAGAACATTAATGCAATAATTAATAGTAAGCTTTTTTTCATAATATTCATCTCCATAATTTTTTTTTATTCCTTTTTCATTTGGGAATTTTAGTTGCAGAACAAATACAAAGATGCAAAATTAAATATTATAAAAGCTAAGTCATATTTTGTCCTTTAATCCAAGACTTAGTTTAAGTATATTATCAACTTTGTTTTGCAGGGCTTTACTTAATTTTCCAAGTTTTCTAACAATGAGTTTTGCTGGGATTGTCATTATAAATTCACATCGAACAACAGAAGTCTTTACAAGCCCGGTTTGCTTAAAGTTTGGAGTTCCTTCTTCAATTAATAATTCTGTTTGTTTTACTTCATCTATTCTTTGTGATGTAATAGCAACTAAAATAACATCATTATATCGGCGATCAATAGAGTGATCTGAAATAATCAAAGCTGGGCGAGCTTTTTGTTTCACTCCAGCTTGAGTCACAAAAGGGAAAGGTAAAATTACAATATCTCCCCGGTTTTAATTCATATACATCTTCTTCAGAGGAATCCCATATCTTTCTTAGAGATTTTGGTTGTATTAATAGAGAATTTTTGTTTAAGGCAGATTTTTTTTCCTTTAGATACTGTTCATTCAAGAATTGGGCAAAATCAAATAACTCAATTACTTTTTTAGTAGGTAAATTATCAAATATTATTGATAGTTGCTTTTTATATTGCTTATTTGTAGTCATAATTTCGTTTTCCTTATTATAATTACGAATTCGGAATTAATTCTTTCCAAATTCTTGTTTATTTTTCTATTCATCTTAAACTAAACTTTTTTTAATTAAAAATTATGTCAAATTTTTTATATCGCATTCTTTCCTCTCTCATTATAGCCAAATGGCGCCGAACGTTGCAGGTGTTATCGGCTCGGCAGTTGCTGCAGGTGTGCTCTGGGGGATTTTAGGAAACTAGCTCGAAGAGCGAAGAGCAGCGAAACCGGATGGTGATATTCTATTTCGTTTCGGTTTAGACGAGTTAGGACACTAATTACTTACTCTAAACCAAGCAGACTCGCGATCTTATCCCACCCTTCATTGCGCTTGTTCTCAAAACGATCAAGATAACTTTCTTCACCGGTTTCAATAAAATTGATTGCCGCTTCTCCTTCATCGTAAAGAATGTCGAAAACATCAATTATTTCGGACACATAGATAATGTCTTCACTGTTCATAATACCTGAACCAAGTAAAACGATAAGCTGATCTGATACTGCTTCGCACATGCCGACAAATTCCAGAAGCATATCAACAGTTTCCTCATCTGTGTATGCTTCAAAACACCATGCATCGAGGGTTGAGCCGATGGAGCTATAAGTGAGGTATAAATCCTGTGCGGCTAATGCACCTATGGTTTCAAGCAAAACCTCCGTATCATCATCATATGCATAGAGTGCTGATGAAAAGGATACAAGCAGAAGAACTGTTATTAAAGTTGTAAGAATTTTTTTCATTTTGTTTCTCCTTTTGTTATAATGAATATTGATTTTATTCATCTTCATTGATGGTTGGTGGGATCTTCCTCAGAGATGCCCTCATGCCGGGATCATCAAACGAAGAATGATTTTTCATCCTTATAAACGATTCTTCTAACTGAGTCGGAGTTGTTGGCATAGGAATTCCCTGGATTATGAGAAGTTATTTTTGATTATGAGTGTTTTAGATGTCAATGAAATTAATTCGAATAGGTTAGGAGATTAGTCGGAGCAGATCATGAGTAGATCGTGAAAGGAACGACTCATAATGATTAAAATTTATAATTTCTTAATTTCTTTGAATATCCTCGATGAATTCTTAATAAATCTTTGATTTTACTGTTCAGATTTTCTATGCAATTTGTTGTGTTTGGGATGTTTATTCCAGGATAATTTTGATATTGAAAATTCAACTGCCGGGTATCGCGTCAATGAATTTTTATCAAGTTTAGTATAAGTGATTAAGATTGAGAAAGCCATATCTTACAATCTCAATCCATACTCTTCCAAAATCTCTTTTGCCATCTGTTCAGCTTCGCTCCAACTATGAAGTTTTTGTTGAGCATTTGCTTCTAATTGTTCCTCTAATTGTGAAACATAATTTTTATAACTCTTTAAAATGCTTTTTGCTATCTTTTCATCTTTTGGAATTTTCAACCTGTAAACATCGGGTTTTGCTAAAATCACAGCAAATTCGGCTTTATAAAAACTTTTGGTGGAAAATATTTCATCATCATCTTTATCAATTAAAGTGGAAATATTCATAAATTGATCTATGTGAAGTTCTTTACCGCTGGTATTATAAACCTCTGTTTCTACACTTTCATAATCATAACCCAGCTTTGCATCAGTGTAAAAATCTTCAGGAAACTTCTTTATTTTATTCCCGATTATTTCGTTTACTACAGATTTTTTCACTTCATCGTAAGAAATTTTAACCTTCTGCTTTTTCCTTTTCTTACGCATTTTAGGTAATTCAAGACGTTCTTTAACCATTTGCGTTAAACCATCATATATTCGTTGTAGATATTCTTCAGGATTTAAACCGAGAGCTTCAAGAACAGCTTTATCAAGTTCTTGACGGTCTTTGAGTTTCACTTCTTCAGAAATTGATTTTACTTTTCTACTCATAAGTTTTTCAATGTTATATTCAATTTTTAAAGGTTCTTTAGAAATCAACATCAAATTATTCCAATCGACACCTTCGGTTTTAGTTGCTCCATCTCCCAAATTTATCCTGCTATTTACTTCTTTAATCATTGCAAAAAATGTTGAATTCAAATATTTATTTGCAGAATTTATCATTTCATCTTCTTCAAGTAAATATTCAAAAAGATTGTGATCAACTTTTACATTTGAATTATTGTTATAAACAAGAAATCGTTCATTATTTATCATCTGAAACAAAATTTTCCCGGGTTTATTATCGGGTAACCACCACCAATATTTTCTTCCTTTAACTGACGGAACATTAGTCCAAGGTTTATTTTCTTTTGTTCGTTGCTTTTCTCCCCATTCGATATATTTTAAAGCATTTAAGTGATTCGTTTTTTTCAACTCTGCTTTGCTTTTGTTACAGATAAAAATCAGGTTTTTCATTTTTTTGGGATCAATAATAATGCTTTCAGATTCTTTCGGACTTTTGATAACTTGTTTTAAATATTGGCTTTCGATTTTCCCATTCCAACCTCTGCTGTTTTCACATAAAATCGTTTTTTCTTTTTTATTTTCTTCAATCGGTTTTAAATAAAAGAAATCGTTAATTCCTGTTGTTACACCTCTTCTTACATCAGCAATTTCTTTTAGCGGAACTAGTTTATCTTTGCATTTTTCCAGGATTTCAAAATAAACGTCCGGTGCTCTCAGATATTTTCCCCATTTGGAAAACTCATTCTGTGTTTCTATTTCTTCAGATAGTTCCTTTTGTTCAATTAATCTCACTCTCATCTGCTCATTTTCAAAAGAAGAAATTTTCTCATTGATCTTATCAGCTTTATACTGCGCAGATTCAATAGTGTTTACAATTCCATCAATCCTTCGCCAGCGATTATTAGATTCTATTTTCAGGTTTCTTTCCGGGATTAGTTCTTCTAATTTTTTCTTTAGTTTCACAAAATGAACAAGGTTATTATTTCTTTCTTTTTCATCATCACATTTTTCCAGAACCGTGAAAACTGTATTCACAGCAGCATCATCGAACCAGGGTTCTGCCCAGGAAGCAACTATCATCTTGATCTTGAAATTGTCTAAAAAGAATTGTTTGAGAACAGAGCCATAAGCAACATCAAGCCATGAATTCGAAGTAATAATGGCGAATGAACCACTTTTACTTAAAAGAGTTGTTGCGTGAATAAAGATGTAAGTATAAATATCTGCTTGTCCCGAAAGTTTTAACTCTACAAATTTATTCTTTAACCAGTGGTTAATAGTTTTCTTTTTTTCTGTTTCTGTTTGATTCAAGAAATTTTCAAATTGTTTATCATTAATATGATTTATTTTAAATAATTTCGGATAATCTGCCAGGTATTCATAAGCCAATAATTTGGTTAAAGTTTGTTTATATCCTTTCACATCCTTTTCTATCAGTTCCTGCCTGATATACGGAAAGTTACCGACAAGACCGTAGAATTCAGGAATTTGAATTTTAATTTTATTATACTTCTGGTTGTAATTAATATTATTTGGTGGAAATTCAATTTCCATACCAGTAAAAATATTGAAGATGTCATTTTTCAAAACACGGGGAAAGTTTTCAAAATTACTCGGAGATTGTCTGAACAAATTTATTGTAGAAAGTTCAGCGGGAAATTTACCAATATCTATTCCCCAAATCCTTTCTAAAACTTCTTCATGTTTCATCCTGTTTCCGCTCAAGAATTGTAATCTATTATAAAGTCTGATTAGAAATGTTCCCGAGCCACAGGTTGGATCTGCATATATTTTGTCTTTATCATTCACAACAACTGCAATTATCAGATCAACTAAATCTTCCCGCGTAAAATATTGTCCTAATTCGTGTCTTCGTTTAGGATCGATAATTTCTTCAAACAATTCACCGATAACATCTTCCGGTAATGCACCAAAATTATAGATTTTTAAATGAGAGAACAACTCATTTAAAGAAGAATACGCTTCCTTTGGAATTCCCAGATCTTCTATTGGATCAGTTTCAAAAACTGCCTGCCAGTCAATTTCTCGTGCTTGAGAGAAAGCAGACTTTAAATTTGCTTCAAGATCTTTCTCATCCTCAGTATATAAATCAGGTAATTCTTTAAAGTGTCTTTTTATGGTTAGATAAAAAACGATTTTTGTTATCAAACCATAAACTCGTTGGCTGGCAATTAATCGATAAAAACTATCGTCACCCGGATAAGCAATGCATTGTTCAGCAACAAATTTATTAATTATACTTTTGTATTCTTTCTGTTTATGGTTTATTCTTATTAATTTCTCAAATGATGGAATCAAATCATCAACTATATTTCGCAAGAAACGAATAAAGTAATGTTTTTCGGGTGTGAATTTTTGGAATTGACCTTTCTCGTTGAAGCATAAAAGTTCATCGCAGATTTTCGAAATGAATGCTTTGATGTCCGCTTGTTTATCTCCTCTTTTCCAATCTTCGATATTTGTTAATACCGGACGAGATTCACTATCTACCAATTTTATTTTATTGCCTTTTATTTCGTAAGCATTCAAAGATTGGAAATCCCAGGTATAGGCAATTTTAACATTTAATTGAACTGCTTTTTTCCGGAATCGTTCCAAATTTTCAGTTTTTCCAAAAGGTGGTTTGAGTTCAATATAAGAAAATGCTTTATCGGTTTCTCTGTTTTCCCAGATGATAATATCACCAAAATAAGTTGTTTTATCTACTTTAATTCCGGTTTCACAACTTGCAGATTTAAAGGGATATTTGGCTCTTTGGATTTGCTCATTGAACCATTGGGCAACCTTACTGGATAACTCACGTTCGTTGGTTTTTATCATATTTATTTTTATCCTTAGTATTAATGATCATACCAAAATCTCCCAATGCCCGCCTTTAGGGAAGCCAACTCTTTTTAGGAGACCATTTTGTTTTAGTTTTTCAATGTTTTTATCAATTGATGTTGTGTTGATACCAATCCTATTTGACATTTCTTTCTTTGAGATTTTGGGGTTTATTTTGACCAATTCTATTATTTTCTTTTGGCTTTCTGCAAGTCCTTCTACC
>JAUWMT010000008.1 GCA_030613025.1 Candidatus Cloacimonadota bacterium | reverse complement strand
GACGCAAAAATTAGCTTTGAAGCTATCAATTCCTTCTAATTATCATAACTGTTTCAATTCTATATAAATTATATGAATAACTCATGCCTGAAAAGATGGTTGTGAGACAACCCCTTAATGAAACAAAAAAATGCATTAACCATTTTATTTATCCCGTGAAATGCTTTTCTTTTTTATTTCACTGGGAACGGTTTCTCGATTTCTTAAAATGAACTTTTTAGAGTGGACTCAAATATAATTTTTAACTTTATAACTTTTCAGAATAGTTTTTTTCTAATATGTTTTACTTTTCTGCCAATATTTCATTAACAATTATTTGAGCAGCATTCCCTGGACCAAATAATTTATGTGAAAATTTAATCTTCCTGTCTTTCATAAGATGATAAGCATCGATAATGCTATCAATATTAGTGCCTGCTACAATATTGGATCCAATTTTCACTAATTCTGTCCATTCAGTTTCATCTCTAATAGTTATACAAGGTTTCTCAAAAAAATATGCTTCTTTCTGAAGCCCACCACTATCAGTAATAACAAGTGAGCTATGTTTAATTAAATAAAGCATCTCTAAATATCCAAGTGGATTAATTAACTTAATATTACTCTCTTGTGAAGTTGAATGCAACTCACTAAGTTGCTTTCTTGTTCTAGGATGTATAGGTATAATGATTGGGATTTCTTTTGAAATGATTTTAAGTGCATTATAAATCGACTTAAGTCTTTTTTTATCAACTGTATTTTCTTCTCGATGAATTGTAGTTAAAATATATTTAGATGAAATGTCTTCAAAGGGTTTTTTTGCTTTTTGACTATACAACAGGGCTGCATCTAACATAACATCCCCTGAGAAAATAATTTTACAACCTAATTTTTCATATCCTTCATTAACAAGATTATCTATTGCAGTTTGGGTGGGGCAAAAGAGGATATCACTCACTCTATCAGTTAAGATCCGATTGATCTCTTCAGGCATATTCATATTAAATGAACGTAATCCAGCTTCGATATGAGCGACTTTCAGGTGCAATTTTTTTGCAGCAAAACAACCAGCCAATGTTGAATTTGTATCCCCATACACTATTACCCAATCGGGTTTTTCAACAATCAAAACTTTTTCAATTTCCTCAAGCATTCTTCCGGTCATCGCCCCATGTGTTAAGCTATTAATTCCCAAATTATAATCAGGCTCAGGGATTTTCATTTGATCGAAAAAGATCTTGCTCATATTCGGATCAAAATGCTGACCGGTATGTACAATTACCTCTTCAATATCAGTATGTTTAGCTATTTCTCTACTCACTGGTGAAGCTTTAATAAATTGGGGACGCGCGCCGATTACGGATAATATTTTCATTTGTTTACTATTTTGTCTCTAAATACCATTTGCAAGTTTTTTGGATTTCCTGTTCGATCGAGTGATTCTGAACATAGCTTAGTTCCCTGATTTTTTCTGAACGATAATCTGTATAAGTAACAAACTTCAGAAATCGATCATTATTAACTGGAAGATTTTTTTTTTGATTTTACCAATGAGCTCGAAGTTCTTATAATTCTTGAGCTAAAAATATTTTCTTTTTTCCCAGTTGCGAAATTCGCGAGAACTTGGACATCTTCTCCCCTGTCAAGAAGCTCTCTAACAATATTTGAGCCAATAAATCCAGTTCCACCAGTTACTAAAAATCTCATCGGTTTTTCCTTTCGCACATTTTAATATATAAATATTCAATATCCTTAATTAACCTCGTTTCCTCAAAGTATTTACTGGCTTTTTTTTGAGCTTGTTTCTGCACTTCTTTGTATGATGATGGATCCGCTATCCAATTTGACAGAAGATCAACAAAGGGCTCAGGAGCTAAGCTATCAAAATAAAACCCATCAACAGTATTATCAATGAAATCCGAAATACCACCCACATTTGTACAACACACAAGTTTACTAGCTGCCATGGATTCAATAATTGCCACTGGAGTTCCTTCGTTTATTGATGTCAATAGTACAACATCTAAATCAGCATAAACGGATTTTAAATCTGTAATAAATCCTGTTATAAACACATTTTTACTTAGTCCTTTTTTATTAATAATATCTTGTAGATATTCTTTCAATTCTCCATCGCCAATTATTGGGAAATATACATTTTTAAATTTCTTTAACAACCTTTCAGCAATTTGGATGAAGAGTTCGTGATTTTTAATACCTGTGAGTCTTCCAATAATTCCTGTGATTTTTGAATCTTGTGGTATTTTATGTATATTTTTAAATTTTTTATGATCTGAAGGTGAAGGTAATATATTCGTAAAATCAAAACCAAGAGGTATAATATTAATTTTAGCTGAGCTAGCAATTCCAAGATTGACTAATTCCCGTTTTTGTTGTCGGCTGATTGTTATTATCTTTGAAGAAATTAATGATAAAAGTTTTTCTAACATAATAAAGATATTTGTTTTAAGTTTACTGAAGTAGCCTTTGAAAATATTTCCATAAAAGTATGAATTTGTATTTTTACACCTGCCAAAAATCCAGCAATCCTACCAACAAAACCTGCTTTTGCTGTATGTGTATGAACAATATCAGGTTTGTATAATCTGATTATTTTATATAATTTTAATGTAATGAAAATATCTTTAACAAATGATATCTCTCTCTTCATGCCCGAGATATATAACGGATCAACATTATATTTCTTGGCGAAATAACTCATATCCGACTCATGTTTTTGGATTTCTCCACTCACAAGGAGTGTTTGAAATTTTTCCGAATTGAGTTGAGAAGTTAATAATACAGTGTGTATAGCAGGACCACCAATATTTAACCTGGATATAATTCTTAGAATTTTAATTTTCCCCATTTCCTAATATGTTTCTTATTACCTTTGCGGGAATACCTGTTGCAACAGTATGATCTGGTACATTTTTAGTTACAACTGAACCAGCCCCGATAACTGTATTATGTCCAATCTTAATACCATTAATTATCTTAACATCTGCACCAATTCAACAGTTATTTCCAATTGTTACCGGTCGAAAAGAAATACCTGATTCTTTAAACGGTCTCAATCCTGAATTAATATTATGGCTTGAACTTATAATTGTACATCTATGAGCAATCATAACATTATCACCAATATCTATTGCGCCAGTTGAATCAATATAAGAAAATTCATGTATTGAAACTTTGGTGCCAATACTTAAATTTTCAGGGGAAAAAATGTAGACATTAGGAAATATTATTACTTTTTTCCCAAAATTTTTACATAAACGTTTGTAACAAAGATATCGCATACCAAAGCTGATTTTACCCTCACCAAATCTAAACAAACGCACCAAAAATTTAATGAAAAATTTAGGTAAGATTCTAAAAACAATATTACCAATATATGAAAACATTTCGAAAAATGTATTTAATGTTTTATTCATTGTTCTCTTAAAATCCTTTAAAATTATTATATACAGTTGAAATTTTATCTACCATCTCTTGGGCTCCAAAAACCGAACGAGCTCTTTTCTGCGCAGTACGAGCTAATCTCTTAGACAATTCTGCATTCTTGGCCAATCTACAAATAGCCCCAGCAAGAGCCTTTGGATCTTCTGAAGGTACTAATAAACCAGTCTCACCGTCCTTAATAACCTCAACAACACCACCTACAGAAGTTGCCACACAAGGTAGTTTCATTGCCATTGCCTCAACAAGTGCTCTACCCATTCCCTCATTTATCGATGGTAAAACAAAGATATTCATGATGGATAATAGTTCAGGTACATTCTCTTGCATTCCGAGAAAAACCACATGTTCATCAAGTCCAAGTTTTTTTGCCAAAGTTTCTATCTCGCTTCTATTCGGTCCATCACCTACTATAAGAAATTTTGCTTGGGGAATCTCTTCAATTATCGAAGGAGCTGCTTGTATAAGATATTTATGACCTTTGATTGGAGCTATCCGACCAACATTACCAATAATAAAATCATCTATCTGAAAGCCTAATTTTTTTTTCACATCTTCATTTTCAATGTTATAGTTTTGAGGATTAAACTCATCCAAATTTATTCCGCTATAAATAGAGGTATATTGTGAAGGTTTACCGATATTTTGATCAAGCCACTGTTTTTTTCCGATATTAGTAATGGTTATCATCTTATCGGTAATTATAACAGTTATTTTATTGAGAAGAATAAAAAGCTTTGAAATAAGGGGGCTAAAGTAACCCCCAAAAATATTACCATGAGTAGTATGACAAATGTACGGCACACCAGCCATCTTAGCTGCCCATCGTCCTAGTATACCTGCTTTTGAAACATGGGTGTGAACAATATCGAATCTTTCCTTTCTAATAAAAATATAGAGCATCAAGAAAGAGGTTATGTCCTTCAGAGGGCTTATTTCACGAACAAGAGATGGAAATAATTTAAGTTTAATATCTGCTTGTCTATAGGCAAACTCAAGATCACCTTCGATCTTATCAGAAGGTCCTGCAACTAAGCTGACATCATAACCCAACTCTGCCAGCCCTTGGGCTGATAGTAGTGTGTTGTGTTCGGCACCACCTCTTATAAGGCGAGTGATAATGTGTAGAACTTTAGTCTTTCTCATGCTATCTGAAAAATTAAATATTATGATACAATATTTTATAATATCTGCTCACATACATCATTTTTTATTCTCTTTTTTGTAATTTTGTAAAACTTTAATGTAGGATTCTAAGTTTTTATTTGTTGGTAGAAACTGGTTTTCAGGTTTCCAAATATGACAATAATCTGAATCAGGCAATGACCACCAAGCCGATCCATGGGAGTATATCCAGATCCATTTACTGGAGAAAATATGAAAATTATTTAATTGTATTTTAAAATCAGATGGATAATAATTTGGGCTTTTATCCAAGTAACTGTTGTCCATGATTGACAATCTACTATTTATGAACATTCTCTCATTAAAGAAAGGTATTTTGATTGATTTATAATATCCTAATGGCCAAGCACCAAAAGCAAATTTCACTTTTTCGTTTTTCAATTCTTCTAATTTATTTGAAAAGTTTTTTATCGTATTATAATTTATTTTTTTATATGTGTATTCACAACCAATTATTATTTGTTTAATACAATCATTATTATATAATCCGACAATAAAATCTTTCCATAATCTGTATTTAGACACTCTCTGATTTTTATCAAAATATTCTCCCTCAGGAATAATAAGTAATTCTAATTCATTCTGGGCAATTTTTTCTGAGATTGCTGATGAAAATATTTTAATACCTTCTTTTATATCTGTTAAAGCAATGTCATTAAATCTTTCAGAATAGGGATCCCATAATGGAACAGTATAAGGTTCAGTGTCGAAGCAGATACCATAAAAACCAACCTTTTTTGCCCACAATATAATTTTTGACAAATTCTCCGAATATTTTTCCACTTGAAGAGTATCACTCCATACAGGAAACTCCCTATAACCTAAGGCAATCTTAAGGAAGTTATATATGACACCATTAATTTTACATACATTATTAAATTTGATCATCTCATCTGTGCGTAAAGAATATACTTCTTCTGTATCATACCATTCGCAAATATTACCTATTATAAATCCATCAAGCTTCAGACTATCAGCCCAATATTCGATAGTCTCTGTCACATATTCAGGTGGAACATATGCGAACATTAAAATATTGTCAGCATAAATTACATTTACACAAATTAACAGCAAGATCAAAAAAAATATAAATTTATGCATGTATCCTCATTTTTTTAAGAATCATTATTCCGCCAATATCTCTAATTAACCAGCTTACAGATGTTGCAATAGCTGCACCAATAATATTAAATTTAGGTATGAGGATTAATGATAACACAATAAATACTATGATAGAAAAACCTATACTAAAAAAAAACATAATAAAATCAACCTTCTCGCCAATACCTCCTAAGGAGAAATAAATAAAATTATATATAAATTGAAGAACTCCAATTATTATGAATAGATTAATTAAATTCTGATGCCCATCATATCGTCCATTGTAAAAAATATGATTCATGTATTGAGTAAAAAAAAGAAAAAATAATGAAAGACCTACTGCAATACAGGGAATAACAAATGTGAAATTCTTTTTGCTAATTTTTTTCCCTTTTGCCAAATGTGGCATTAACACAAAACCAATTGAAGTACTAGTAAGATTGAATATTGTAATAATTACTACAGATACTGCAACATAAGTACCTAGAGCCTCAAATCCTAGTATTTTACTAATAAAAAATCTATCAAGCTGAGTCATGATAATGCCACTTACAGTTATTAAAAAGAACAAAAAACCTTTTCCAAAAATATTCTTGTTGGGAACTTCTTCCTTACCTTTTGGAATTTTCTTCAGAAATATCATAGCGAAAACTACAAATAGAACAAAAGACATAAAATAGGAACAAATAACATAATCGATGGTAAAAGAACTCATGATAAATAGAAATACTATAAATATGAAAAAAATTATTCTCCATCCAGATGTAAGAAATTGTGCTTTAAAATATTGACCACTAACCCTTAGAATTGAATTCCCCATCAATAAAAAGCCATAAAACAACAAAATAAGATAAATGATCAATCCATGAAAAAAATGTATCTGATAAAATAATATGATAAATAAAACAATAGGTATGGACAAAATTGAAGTATTTCTGATTGAAATTAATAAGTTCCTGAACCAGCTAGTTTTAGACATATCATATTTTGAAAAGAATCTAATAAATGAAACATCCATTCCCAATATTACAATTGATGGTAAAATGAATGTCACTGTTCGAATAAACTGAAAATAACCATAATCTTCTTTGGTGAGCATTCTACCTAGAAAAATATTCACCAAGAAGAAACAAATTGATGAGATAAATACTATTGCAGAAACCCCCCCTACTTTCTTCACAAAAAACTTATTCTTTAACATTATGATTTGATTGAAATATTCTCATTTTACTGAAATAATAACTCGCAAAAATAATTATAAAAGGAACAATTTGCATTTTATGTCTGTAAGCTGTACCTATATTCGCTTCAATGACACTATAAAATAAAGATATTGAAAGTATTATAATACTAAGAAAATAAGTTAACTTAAATTTCTTGTCTTTAATCAACTTATACATCCCTCCAATTGCAAAAAGAAAAATTATGTAAAAAATGATGTTTTCTAATGAAGAAAATAACTGCATTATATTATCCGCACTACCTGGAAAAGGTGAAAACAAAAAATAGACAAGACCAAAAGGAATAAATAGTAACATCTGACCAAAATTTGAGTATTGAACATTTGTTAAAAAAGCAGACCCGCCAGCTGCTAAATAATTTCTCCTAAAATTGAATAGAGCAATAATTGAAGGAATATATTCCATTAAAATTTTTAACATAAATCCAAATAAGGTTATCAGAATTAAGTAACTGAAAATTCGTAAATAGTTATTAACTTTAGCAAGTTGTAGCAATAAAATAATTAATAAAATTGTAGTGATAATAATACCGATGTAATAACGAAATAATAAACAACCAATCAAAGGAAAAACGATGAATGCAAAATATTTTTTTTCTTTTGATACTTTACCTTTAATGAAAAAGTATATAACATGTGAGATTGATAGAACCATTAATGAATCTCTAAGGTTCTGGCTTGCCCAGAAAGCGACAGATGGCCAAAATGCAATAAGCGCCGATGATATGAGAGCTGTTTTTTTATTTGAAAACAAATGAGTTATTCTATATACATTCAGAACCAATAGCATTCCGATAAAGGAGTTAAATAATTTCATTAGGAGCATTGAAGAACCAAAAATATAATATATAAATGATCCCAAATAGGAATATGTCATAACTCCAAGGCTATGTATTTTTATAATTGGTCGAGAAAAGTTTAAAAACGAATGAGCTATATTTGTCATCTGCGTATGATACATTCGTACATCGGGCATATAGGTCTCATCTAATTTAAAAATTATTGATGTAGTATAAGCAATAAAAGCTCGAAAAATAAATGAAAAAATGAGTATGTATAAAAGGTTGTTATCACTATTTTTTTCGGAAAAATTATAAGAAATTATATATACTATATATAAAAGTATAAAGAAAAAAAGAAAACTTCTTATTAGTTCAATATTGTTAAAAAAGATTATTACTAAAGGAAAGGAAGCAGCAATAATTCCTGATAAAATGAATTTTTTTTTTATGGTTTGAGAACTTGTGTTCATTATCCATTTCTCGAATTATGATTTTCAATAATTAATATTAAGAACGCTATAATAAGAAATGCCATAAAACATGACATGATAACTATTCTTACTCGCTTCGGGCTATATCTTATATTTGGCTTTACTGCTTTATCTAAAATTTGGATTGTCGGGATATCTTTTGCCTCATCTATTTTTGATTTTTCAAATTGAGTCCCAACATATTCAAGTAATTTTGACAAATATAATATCCGATTTTCTAATTCTAAATATGTCATTTGCAACTGAGGCACATCATGAAAACTAATAAAAAGGTTATTATCTTTGTAAAAATATTTATCATATTCTTGCTGAAGGAGTTCAATCTCATCCTTTAACATTATTAAATTTGGAGAATCCTCAGAATAATTTTGTAATCGCAAGGCTAATTCAATTTTTTTTATTGATATTTTTGCTTTCATTGCTGAAGCATTTTCAATCCCATATTTAACTTGATCGGGAATACTTATAATATCATTTTTTTTCATATAATCCGACAATAAAGTTTGTACAAATCGCAAGCTATCTTTAACGATATCAACTCTTGTCTCAATAAAGAGCCGATTATTTGTTGCTTTTTTTGTTGTAAGAGATATATTAAGACTGTCCAAACAATATACAACAAAATTTACCATTTCAGCAACTATTTTTTGGTCTTTATCGATCATTGAAATTATGATCTGCTCTTGATCACCTTCTTGGATTCTTAGGTTTTTCCTTATTCTGTCAAAAGTATATTCTCGGTAAAGAGTACCATATTTTTGTTGAAGGTCAAATTTTTTATCAAGAGCATTATAAAGTTGATTGCTGTGTAAAATTGCTAATAGCTTCATTTTATCTTGATCACCCGACAGCACATCTCCAAGACCAAAAGCTGACAAATTGGCATTTAAACCCATTAGAGTACTAGACTCACTATCGGGTATGAGAATAGTCGATGTGGCAACAAACTTCTGTGGTAAAAAAAGACTTATAATAGATGACAAAATTGCTACAATCACCACAATAATAATTATTAAAATTTTCCTTTTCCATATCTTTTTAATAATATCTGATAGATTTATTCTTTTCATTTGTTCCTTTTCAAGATTCATATTCCAATCAATAATTTATCATAGTTTACTTAACTGTGTTTTGTATCACAATTATTACGGTTGCTATCTGTGCTGCAATAGTCATTATATCCTTTGTCAAATCCCAATAATCAATTTCCGGTTTTTCGGGAATGAAAACCATGTCGCCAACTTCTACTGGAGTATTCTCATTAGGTTTCAACCACTCACCTGTGTTTGCTTTAATTAGACGTATCTTGCCCTTACGAGCTCGCCAGGCAAAGCCACCTGCTTTATTAATATAATAGAGATAATTCTTACCTTCTACAAAAGTGACCAAGCCCGGATTTTTTACCTGTCCTGATATGGTAACTGTTACAGTTTTATCTGGAATATAGATGTAATCACCAGTCTTAAGTAAGAAATTAAACTCGGGATCGTTCTCAAGCCAAAGTTTCGGAAAATTAGTTGCAAATTTCCCTCTTAATTCACGAGATTTTGTCTTGAAATATTCATATTCAAGAGGGGTCATATCTTCCACAAGCATTAATTTTAATCGTTCAAATTCCGGATCAACAACATCTTCTCTGCTCCTTCTTTGAAGATAGGCATTTAGAAGATCAGCTTTTTGAGTTGGTCCGCCAGCTTCAATCAAAACATCACGAAGAGTTGTTTTTTGATCAATAATAGCATATGTTCCAGGAAACTTTACCTCTCCCATTATTGAAATATTAAATTGTCTATGATATTCAGGAATTGATTTAATAAAAATTCTATCATCATTCTCAAGTAGTAAATTATCTGGGAATTCAGGATTTTCAATAACCTTATAAAGATTAATATTAATGATCTTTGTCGAATCAGAATCATTAATAAATCTTACTACCTCTGCTTTATCTAAATAGGCATCATCCCTTAATCCTCCTGCAACAGCAATTGCATCGTATAATCTATATCCTTCTGTTAAATCAAATTCACCTCCATTAATAACAGCACCAAAAACAGATACGCCTAATCGTTTTCTCTTATGATATTCAGGAATTGATTTAATAAAAATTCTATCATCATTCTCTAAAAATAAATTTTCCTCACTTGAGGGATTATTAAGTATTTCAAATAAATTAACTTCAATAATTTCAGTTGAATCACTTTGGTTAATAAATCTTACTACTTCCGCCTTATTCAAATATGCATTGTCGGATAATCCCATCGAAAGCATTACAATATCCATAATACGATCATTTTTTACGAGCTCGAACTCGCCACCCCTATTCACTGAACCTGATATTGTAACCTTTTGCTCAATTGCAGGAACTATAATGATATCTCCATCCTGAATATAGGGATTATGCTTATCATCTCCATAACGCAGGAATCTCTCCAAATCCACATGAATGCTTTCATTCTTCCTTTTGATTGTAATATTTCTTGATGAAGAATTATTTAACAGCTCTCTGATCTCAACCGTAACAGAATCAATTGGGGCTGAATTCGCAGTTTGAATGGCGTCAGAAATCCTCTTGATCGGTGATAAAGTGTAGGTTCCAGGATTGACTACATTTCCAACCACAGACACACTGTATTGAATCATCTGATAAGATGACTGATCAATACTCATCTTCGACTGTGCAAAGAGAATGAAAGGAAGAAGGATGATTAAAATTATAATAAAAATCTGTTTTTTCATAGTCGATAATCCATTTAATTTTTTATTATTTTACCTTTTTTGATCACAGTTTCCACTGTGTTGCTTCCTAGATGATATGGTAAATATTGATAGGTCGGCATGTCCAGAATAATAACATCCGCCTGCTTACCAACCTCAAGTGATCCAATAAGTTTACCCCTTTCCAGGGAATGAGCTGCATTGATAGTTACTGCATTGATAGCTTCAGCAGGTAGCATTTTCATTTGAAGGCAAGCCAAGCTCGTGACGAACTGCTGTGAATCGCAATTGCATGAACCTGGATTAAAATCTGTAGAAAGAGCTACCGGTAAACCTGCATCGATCATTTCTCGTGCTGGAGCATATCTTGAAAGCCCAAGACTGAACGTAGTTGCAGGAAGTAAAATGGGTATAACGCCCGCTTCCTTTAATTTTAGAATTCCTTCATCAGAAATTGCAACAAGATGATCAGCAGAAACTGCATTCACTTCTGCTGCTAATTCGGCTCCGCCAATTGGTTCGAGTTCATCTGCATGAAATCGGATTTTGAAGCCAAGTTCCTTTGCAGCATTCAGAATTCTTCGGGATTCATCCACTGTAAAAACATGCTCTTCACAGAAAATATCACAATATTCAGCTAAATTCTGCTCTTTAACTGCTGGAAGCATTTCATTTATGAGAATATCAATGTATGTTTCGTGGTCATCTTTGTATTCTTCAGGATACTCATGAGCTCCAAGAAATGTTGGGATGATCTCCATATCTGAAATTTCATTGATTTTCTTTAACGCTTTGAGCATTTTTATTTCAGATTCTGTGGTGAGTCCATACCCGCTCTTTGCCTCGATCGTGGTTGTGCCCATCTCCAGCATTTTGTTTATACGTTTGAGTCCAAGTTCAATAAGTTCTTCTAAAGATGCATTCCTCACATCTTTAATGCTTGCCCGTATTCCCCCTCCTGTTTGCGAAATCTCTTTATACGATTTTCCCTGTAGGCGCATCTCAAATTCGTTTTCACGAGTATTTACAAATATTGGGTGAGTATGCGGATCCACAAATCCTGGCATGACAACTTTATGAGAAGCATCGATAATTGTTTTTGCTGTGTAGGATTCTAAAATTTCATCAGTTTTTCCAATACAAGTGATCATCCCATCAACAATACCAATAGCACCATCTTCGATAATACCCAAATCCTGCAATTCTAATCCAGTTTTGGGTACATCTGAAGCTGCTGTTACAAGCTGGCTTGCATTCTTTATTATAATATCTACATGCTTATTCTTTATCATATATTAAAATCTTCGATCAAACACACAGCGAAAACCTTTATGCCTTCGCCTTTTCCTACAAAACCCATCCCCTCTTCTCGAGTAGCTTTTATCGAGATTTGTGCGCTTTCTATGTCAAGTTTGTCAGCAATAATTTCCTTCATATCAGCAATATATGGAATCAGCTTCGGTTTTTCTAAAACCACAGTTGCATCAATATTCACGATTGTATACTTTGACTCCTTCAAAAGCTCAGGTATTTTTTCAAGAAGTATGATACTGGAAATATCTCTATATGCTTCATCATTATCCGGAAAATGAGTACCAATATCCCCAAGGTTTGCGGCTCCCAGCAAACTATCGATTATTGCATGAATAAGAGCATCTGCGTCTGAATGACCAAGCAAACCTTTTTCAAAAGGGATGTGCACACCACCAAGTATAAGAGGTCTGCCCTCTACTAACTTATGAACATCATACCCAAAACCGATTTTCATCTTAACCTCCTAAGGAAATAGCACGCCCGTCTTCTTCCGATAAATCGGAATAAGCCCCGGCAAGCAGAACCACGCAGATTGAACTGATTTTCGTTGATTAAATAAATCAATTTATTTTTATTCATTATATTTTCTTAATCCGTGTTCATCTGCGTTTATCTGTGTCCTATTCCTGTTTTTAAGGATCATATTAGCAATTTTTAAATCAAACTGGTTTGTCACTTTGATATTTTCGGATGAGCCCTCTAAAACATAAACATCTTTGCCGAAAATTTCTACTAATTCTGCATCATCTCGAACAGTTAAGTTTTTTGTTTTTACAAATTCATGAGCTTTTTTGATGAGCTTAACCTTAAATGTTTGTGGAGTATAGATTTCCCACAAATTCTTTCTGTCCAATGTTTTAATAACTTGATAGTTTTCAACTTGCTTTATCGTATTTTTTACAGGATGAGCAAGGGTTACTGCGCCATATTTTTTTGCTAATTCAACACTCTCAACTATCTCTGAAACTTTCACAAAAGGACGGACACTATCGTGGATTGCCACGATCTCTGTTGTCTCATCGATTATTTTTAACGCATTATACACAGAATCCTGCCGTCTTTTTCCACCTGGAATTATTGAAATCTGATTTCGGTCATAATCAAATTTGTCAAAAAGTAGATCCTCCAAAAATACAACATCCGATGCAGGACATGTTATGATTATGCTGTCAAAACACTGCGTTTGGATGAATTTATCAAGGGTATGAAGCAGAATGGGCTTACCTCCAATTTCAATAAATTGCTTCTTCTTCGAGGAGTTCATCCGTTGCCCGCTCCCCGCGGCAGTTATGATCGCAGAATTACTCATTGTTCAATTCCTCAATAATATTACGAGCATAGATCTCGTCTTTTCTGATCTGCTCGACAAGGGCATCTATGGATTCAAATTCAACTTCATCACGAATTTTCTGAATAAAAAACAATTCAATTTCCTGTTCGTAGATGTGCTCATTAAAATCTAAAATATGTGTCTCCACATTTTTCTGTCGATTATTTTTATCAATCGTTGGTCTCGTACCCACATTGGTAAGTCCCCAAAACATATTATGAGCATATTTTATCTGCGTAAAATACACTCCAATGGCAGGATACAATTTTCTGACCTCCAAAGGTTTGAGATTACTTGTCGGATACCCAAACTCTCTGCCTATCTGATTACCTTTTTCCACAGTCCCCATAATACAATAATTCCGCCCGAGCATTTTATTTGCTCGTTGAATATTGCCTTCGCTTAGATATTTTCGAATAGCAGTGCTGGAAACAATTTCATCATCAATTAAAACTTCATCGACCATCTCAACATGAAAATCAAGTTCGTGCTCCATTTTTTTCAGAAGATTAAAATCTCCGGATCGGTTCTTTCCAAAATGCCAGTCATAACCGACAATTATCTCTTTCGCTCCGATTTGTTTGCATAAATAATTTTTTACAAACTCTTCCGGAGTAAGGTGAGCGAAATTCACATCAAAATCCAGCCAAAGCACGTAATCAATGCCAATTGCTTTCAAAAACTGTTCTTTCTTTATCTTTTCAGTGAGTAGGAAAGGATATACTTTTTTCTTCAAAATCTCGATCGGATGAGGATGATAAGTGATTACGATTGAAACACCCTTCAGCTCCTTTGTACGTTCCACCATTCTGGTCAGAAGCGCTTTATGCCCGATATGCACACCATCAAAAGTGCCAATCGTAACCACAGGATTTTTCAGATGCTTTTGTATCTTATGAATATCTTTCATTTTTGTATTTCTGCACCAATGCAATTATTTCTTCAATAGGTTTTATTGAATTTTCAAGAGCTCTTTCTGTTATGTCTTCCAAACTTAGCGCATCGACAACAGAAAATGGACCAATTGCATCTCTTCGCAATTCTGTGAGATGCCCAACAGTGCCGAGCTTTGCAGCAATATCTTCACCCAAGGAACGAATATAAGTGCCTTTTGAAACAGTTGAACTGAATTTAAGATAAGGTTTATGATAATTTAAGAATGAAAGTGTGTGAATAAAAACTTTCCTGGGTTCAACTTCAACCTGAATCCCTTTTCTTGCAGTTTTGTAAAGCCGAACTCCGTTTTTCTTAATTGCTGAAAATTGAGGAGGAACTTGGTCTATTTCACCTAAAAATGAAGAAAATACTTTATCAATATTCTGGACAACAGTATCCGGTACATCTTTAATTTCAATAATCTTTCCTTCTATATCAGCGGTGTCCGTTTTTTCGCCGAGCTTTAATACCGCAGTATATGTTTTGTCTAATTGTGTAAATTCATCAATATATTTCGTTGCCTGCCTGCTGATACAAACTATTAACAAACCTGTTGCAAAAGGATCCAATGTACCTGCATGTCCTATCTTGCGAATTTCTGTAACAACACGCAAACGTTTGATCACATCAAAAGAGGTCATCCCAGCGGGTTTATCAATAAAAATTACACCTTGCATAACTTAAATTTATTTAAGCAGAGATAATAATTTAGATTTCAGGTCAGCTAATTTCATTTTTGCGCGAAAGCCCGATGCCAGAACATGACCCCCGCCATCAAAATATTCAGCGATCTTCTGGACATTCCGATAGCTTGAACGAAGAGAAACTCGATAGATATCTTTGCCGGCTTCACGAATATATACTACTACCTCTCTTCCATTTGTAGGTTTGACATCCTTAGAAAAACCCTCTGTAACCTCGATCGGAAGACCGCTATCCTGAAGCATTTTTTGAGTTGTCGAATACATAACGACCTTTCCGTTATGGAATTCTTCAATACTACTAAGAGTAAGCCCGAGAAGCTGCAATTCTTTTGTTTTTCTATTCTCAAAGAGCTTTTTATACGCCAGATGATTATCAGCACCATAAGCATTGAGATGAGCACACACCTCAAAAGTTCTGGGAGATACATTCTTATTTGCAAAATTATTCGTATCAAAGATAATGCCGCTGTAAAGGGCAAGTGCGATCTTTTTTTGCACATCTTCAGGAAAATGTGGAAGGTCATCCTCAATAATATTGAACACAAGCTCGCAGGTGGAAGAAGCTGTATCATCAATATATGAAATGCAGATCGATATAGGTTCCGGCTTCTTATGATGATCGATCCTTACAATCTGATTGCCCGATGTAAGCAGTGGAATTAACCTTTTCCCAATTCTATTTATCTCGTTGAAATCCAGCATGATAATAATAGCATTTTTATCGAGAGTTTCTATACTGGTGTGAACTTTGCTACCAATATGAAGAAATTCACATTGTGATGAAGGTTTTTCATTATTGATCATTCTAACATTTTTCCCAAACATTTCAAGGTATAGATAAAGTGCGTATTCGGCGCCTACACCGTCACCATCAGAATTTTCATGAGTGGTAAGAATAAAAGTTTCGTGGCTTCCAATCAATTTTGAAAGGGTTTCTTTGAATTCATTCAGATTCATTTCTTTCTCTATCTTTCTCAATCGTATCTTCGATATGTTGCGCCTTATGTTCCTGTTTATCGAATTTAAAATGCAATCTCGGCGTGAAGCGCAGATCCAGTATATCTGCGAGCTTTTTTCTGATCACTTTGCTTGCACTATTCAAACCCGCTAAAGCCAAAATCTCTTTTTCATCATTAAAAACAGAAAAGAAAACTGTTGCATCTCTCATGTCAGGAGAAACAATCACATAGTCAATTTTAACCTCTTCCAGACGATTATCACGAAGCTCAAAGCTCACAATATTTGAAATTGATTGAAAGAGGAGTTTACTCAGCCGGTCAATTCTACGCTGCTGCATTATTCGTAATCCTGAATTCCTATTATCTGGACATCGGTGTAGTTAGTCTCGATAAAAGTTATGATCCCCGAATGGATCTTATCAATAATGATTGGATCGTTTGAGATAATCGAGATACCAACACCGGCATACTGCCATTTATCCAGTCCGCTGATCTCTGCAACAGATGCATTATAACGGTTTTTTAGTTTTTTGATAATACTCTGTACGATACTTCGTTTGTTCTTAAGCGAATGGGATGTAGGAAGATACAAATTTACAAGCACGCTTTTTACAGGCATTAATTATAATTCTAATTTTTTCTTTTCCTCGATCGTTATGAATGCTTCAATGACGTCACCGACCTTGATATCATTGAAATCAACGATCGAAATTCCGCACTCCTGCCCTTCGGTTACTTCTTTAACTTCATTCTTGAAGCGCTTCAGACTTTTAATAGTCCCCTCATAGACTTTGATATCATCATGGAAGAGTCTTACTAATGCATCACTTGTGATCTTTCCTTTTGTGAGCATACATCCGGCAATGGTGCCGATTTTGGAAATTTTAAAGATCTCTTTCACCTCTGCAGTTCCAAGATATTCTTCTCTGACCATCGGGGAGAGCAATCCTTCAAGAGATTTCTTCACTTCATCAATAGCTTCATAAATAATATCATACAACCGTATATCCACATGGTTCACTTCAGCAGCTGATCGGGCTTCTGCATTGGGGCGAACATGGAATCCAATAATAATAGCTTTTGAGGCGGTAGCAAGGTCAATATCTGCCTCAACAATACCACCTACAGCACGATGAACCACATTAACGCCAACTTCCTCATTACGTATTTTCTGAAGTGTATCACAAAGTGCTTCAACTGAGCCGTCAGTATCACCTTTTACGATCAGATTGAGAGAAGTGATCTCGCTTTCCTGAATTTTATCAAATATATTGTCGAGTGTAACTCCCTTTCCTGTAGCGATCTGTCGCTGTCTTATAACCTGCTGCCTTTTTGAAGTTATGTCTTTTGCTTTGCGCTCATCAGCAACTACATTAAGAGTATCACCCGCTTTGGGAACACCGTTCAAACCAAGTACTTGTACAACTCCGGATGGAGGGCATTCCTTAACTTCATTTTTCCTTTCATCGAGCATAAGTCGAACACGACCGTATTGAGCTCCGCAAATGATAATATCTCCCGGTTTAAGAACTCCATTTCGTATCAGTACAGTAGCAAGAGGCCCCTTGCCCTTATCGAGTTTGGTTTCAATAACCGTACCTTCTGCTTTCTGATTAAATTGAGCTGTAAGCTCTTCAACTTCTGAAACAAGTAATATTGTTTCCAGCAGTCCTTCGATACCTACACCTGTCTTTGCAGAACATTCCACAGATTCAACATCACCACCCCATCCTTGAAGACGTATATTTTTCTGAGAGAGTTGAACCTTCACTTTTTCGATATCAGCAGTAGGTTTATCAATCTTATTTATAGCAACAATAAGTGGAATTCCAGCAGCTTTTGCATGATCGATAGCTTCAATAGTTTGGGGCATAACTCCATCGTCAGCAGCAATAACAATAACTGCGATGTCAGTGACTTCAGCACCTCTTGCACGCATTGCAGTAAAAGCTTCATGACCGGGAGTATCAATAAAAGTTATTTTTTTATCATTAAACTCAACTTGATACGCTCCAATATGTTGTGTGATGCCCCCTGCCTCGCCGGCGATAACATTCGCTTCACGGATATAGTCCAAGATGGATGTCTTACCATGATCAACATGACCCATAACGACAACGATAGGAGAGCGGTCTTTGACTTCAGCTTTGTCTTCATCTTCTACATCAACTTCAAGAATTTCTTTTCCATATTGATCTTCAAACTCAACATCAAAATTGAATTCATCGCAGATCATAATGAGAGATTCATTATCCAAACGTTGGTTGATGGTAACCATCTTCCCCAGTTCCATGAACTTTGCAACGATCGCAGTTGGATTCTTATCCATGATCTTTGCGAGTTCAGATACTGAAGTAAATTCGCCGATAACGATCTTTGTAATTTCTTCTTCAACTTCTGTTTTTTCTTTTTTATATTTCTTGCGTTTGGGATCTTGTGTAAGAGTTGCTTTTATATTGCCTTTGATCTTTTGCTGATCAAAGAACCTCTTCTGCTTCTCTTCAAGTATTTTCTGTTTTTTATCTTTATATGATTTCGATTTTTGCTTGTCTTTGTCTTTAGCAGTAGTAGTTTTAGGAGTTCCAGTACTCGGTTTCTCTTTATCTTTTTGGACGTATTTTTTAGGAGGATATTTTGGTTTTTCCTGGCGTTTTTCAGGTCTTTTAGCTGGCTCTTTCTTCTCTTCTTTTTTATCTTCTCTCTTTTGAGTTTGCTTCTTTTCTTCTTTTTTCAGTTTTTCAAGGCGTTTCTGTCGCTGTTGTTGCTGGTAATTCTTTCTCAGTTTCTGTCGTGCTTTTGCAGCGTCCATCTGTTCTTGAAACATCTGCTTTACTTGAGCAACAGTATCATCTTCGATATAGCTCATGTGGCTTTTAACTTTCACCTTCAGAGTCCTCAAAATTGAGATAAGCGCCTGAGGAGAGATCTTGAGTTCACGAGCCAGCTCATACACTCTAATTTGATCCATATATATCCTTTAACTTTCTAAAATCTCATTTATGCCCTTTGTGAAATTCTTGTCAATTACTGCCACAAGGGTCAATTTTTGCCGTCCAAAAATATTGCTCAATTCACTGTCATCAAAAAGATGAGATATTTTAATCCCTTTTGATATGCAATCCTGTGCTCGTCTTCTCATGAAATTATTTTCCTTCTTACCTGCAAAAATGAGCAAGGTTTCACCCTTTTTGATGCTCCTTTCAACAGCGATCCTGCCAATTGCAACGGCTTTTGCTTTCCTTGCAAGCCGAAGCATGTTTGCTACTTTTTCTTTGCTTTCTTTAACCATGAGTCTAACGAAGCTTTGCATTTTTCCTTATCACAGTAATAATAACCTCTTCCATCGAGCACATTTTTCTCATCAAAGAGGATGGTACCTTTCTGTATCACGAACCTATGCATCGAGTACTTCGAACCTTTTTCTTTGCATATCACACATGTTCGAACAGGTATATGACCTTTATTCGAAGCTTTATTCGGCATTAAAAATATTTTGCAGATTCTTTGATCTTTTCCGCAGTTTTTACGCCCACACCTTCTATATGAGTCAATTCTTTTACTGAAGCAAGATGGATATCCTGTACCGAAGTGTATCCGGCTTCATGAAGGATATTACCAACCTTTTCAGCAACTCCATCAAGATCGAAGATGGGACTTGTTATGCGGCGTTCATTTGCTGCGATCTCTTCATATTCTTCTTCAAGAAGGACATCGAGTTTGTAATTGGTCAATTTTGCAGCAAGTTTGATATTCTTGCCACCTTTGCCAATCGCAATATTTTTATTATCTTCGTTAACGATAATCTGGGCAAATCGTCCTTTATCAGCAAGATAGACACGCTTCACAAGTTCGGGACCAACAGCATTTCTTATGAATTCTTCGGAGTTATCGCTCCAGAGTACAACATCAACCTTTTCGCCATGAAGCTCTTTACGTATCTCTTCAATACGGATTCCTTTTGTACCGATACAGCTTCCATAGGGATCGACATTTTCATCATTACTCGCAACGGCAACCTTTGTTCTAAAACCAGGTTCCCGAACGATTTTCTTAATCATTACAATACTATCTGCTATTTCAGGTATCTCGTTTTCGAAAAGTTTTATAATGAATTCCGGACGTTTTCTTGAAAGGATGACACGCACACCGTTTTTTGACTGACGAATACTTTCAACATAAGCTTTCAGAAAATCACCCGCTTTATAGAATTCTGTTTCCACCTGTTCTTCAGTTGGCAGAAGTGCGTCAGTAAAACCAATATCAATAATGTAACCATTATATTCAACCTTTTTCACAGCGCCGGAAATGATCTCCCCTTTTTGCTTTTCATAGTCCACTTTGACCTTTTCGGTTTCTGATTCTCTGAATCTATTTATTATTGCCTGACGTGCAGACTGTATTGTCTTGCGTCCAAAATCAGACACCGGCATTTCAAGAGGAATGATATCACCGATCTCTGCTTCATGATTGATCTTTTTGGCTTCTTCAAGTATTATTTCATCGAGGAAACCTGTGGATTCTTCAACAACTACGGCATCGAATTTTGCCACTACTTCGTTTTCATCAAAATTCATCTCAACTATAAATTCAGTCTCCTCAGAAAGTTTTTTTTGAAGTGTGGATTCCAGACTCTCCATGATGATCTCAGCTATTTTTTTTCTGTCGATCTGCTTCAGCCGGGAAAATTCTTCAATAATAGAAATCAAATTAAATGCCATAATAACCTCTATTTCTTTTTCTTTTTTGATGAAGATGCGCTCGACCATACAAACACAGTTTTTGCCTTTTGTACAGCAGATATATTGATCAATCTATCTTCGTCATCTTCGCTTACGAGGGTGATCATCTGTCCATTTACATCAGAGAGTTTTCCACGTATCGTTTCGGGCATTTTTCCGTCTTTGAGAAAAGTAACTTTCACAAATTCGCCAACTGCACTCTGGAAATGATCGAGTGTATAAAGCGGACGCTCCAGTCCCGGAGAAGAAACCTCAAGATAATATCGAGTTTCGATAACATCCTTCATATCGATCTCATCACCGAGTTTTCTACTGAAAACCCCGCAATCTTCTAAGGAAACACCTCCTGGCTTTGTAATATAAACAACCAGATTATGGGCGTTTTTTCTCCGTTTAAGTTTCCAGTCATAAAGCTGAAAACCAGTTTCACCGCAGATGCGATCAATACTTTTCTTTAGTTCATTTTTATCGATCATACTCTCATTTCTAAATATAAAAAATGCTGGTCGGGAGAACCAGCGAAAAACTGCATGAATTTTGTTTAAAAATTGGAAGGCAGTGTTTCCTTGTCAAATATTATACAAATTACAGAATATAAATAACTTATTCAAAATTATTGGGATAAAAAAGCCCTCAAAATTATTCATTGAGGGCATATGAAAACGTAATTACTCAAACTAATAATATGCAATATGTTTCCACATAATAAAAAGGTGTAATCTAGAAATTTTTATGTTACGACGGATCAGGTTACTTTGATGAGCTCAGAACCACTTCCTATGACTTTTCCTATCATACATGCATGAGTGATTCCGGAATCATGCAATGACTTCAGCACCTTTTGCGATTCCTTTTCCGGAACTGCAGCGAGCAAACCTCCTGATGTCTGAGCATCGCACAGTATGATTTTCTGGATCTGAGAAATATTTGAACTCCACTCAACAATATCCTCGACAAATTTCATATTGGACAGCGTTCCACCCGGTATGACGTTGCCGGCTGCAAATTCAAGAGCACCATCAAGAATGGGAACATTGTCAGCTTTGATCTCAACAGCAACTTTGCTACCCTGCACCATCTCCATAAGATGCCCGAGAAGTCCGAAACCTGTTACGTCAGTACATGCATGAACCGGATAATTTTGAAGTACATTTGCAGCTTTTTTATTCAATTCTGTCATTGATGAGATCAACAAGTCCTTTTGCGTTTCATCGAGTAAACCTCTTTTTAATGCAGTTGAAAGAATGCCCGTTCCAATGGGTTTGGTGAAAATAAGCACATCATCTTTCTGCAACCCGACATTCTTCCAGATCTTTTTTGGCTGAACTTGCCCGACTACAACCATTCCATATTTGGGCTCTGTATCCTCGATCGTATGACCGCCGATTACGAAAATACCTGCTTCCCGAGCTTTATCCTGTGCTCCATTTAGAATTTTTTCCAATACGGACATAGGTAATCTGTTTGAGGGAAATCCGACAATGTTCAATCCGAATAAAGGAGTTGCACCCATTGCATAAACATCACTTAGCGCATTTGCTGCAGCAATAGCACCAAATTCATAAGGATCGTCAGCAATTGGTGTGAAAAAATCCAACGTAACTACAAGCGCAGTTTCATCATTTATCCGGTAAACGGCAGCATCGTCAGACGTTTGTGTGCCAACCAAAATATCAGGATCGTCAGGAATTGGAAGTTTTTTTAGAATTTCCTCCAGCAGAGCCGGTTCTATCTTGCAAGCACAGCCCATGCCGTGAGTAAAATGTGTGAGCTTGATCTCAGCATCATCCTGTTGAGGTATTTCTACTTTTTTATCCTGAAATTTACTGATAACTTTTATGATCTTATCTGCAGCTTGTTCTATCTCTGCTTTCGTAGTAAATCGACCGGTGGAAAAACGTATCGTCCCCATTGCATATTCTAGAGGTACTTTCATTGCTTCCAGTACAGTAGACACATCGATCTGGTCGGAATGACATGCCGCGCCTGCTGATGCCGCAACCTCTGTTAGCTCGGAAAGAACAGTATTTGCTTCCACATTTCTGAAGGAAAGACTGAGTGTGTTCGGTAATCTTTTTTCAGGGTGACCGTTCAATCTGAAATCAAGCCCCGAAGCTTCAATTTTTTTATGAAGCAGATCCCTCATTTCTTTCATGTGCTGTATATTTTTCTGTAAATTTTGACCTGCTATTTCGCATGCTTTTCCCAGACCGACATCACATAAAATATTTTCTGTGCCGGCTCGTAAATTTTGTTCATGATCTGCGCCGTGAATGATCTTTTGTAGTTTCACTCCTCTTCGAATATAGAGTGCACCTATCCCTTTCGGTCCATACAGTTTATGACCGGCAATGGAAAGCAGATCAACGCCAAGCTCATCAATTAGAACAGGAATTTTTCCTGTGGACTGGGCTGCGTCAGTATGCATAATAATATCATGAACATGTGCGATCTCAGCAATTTCTCTTACTGGCTGAATAGTGCCAACTTCATTATTTGCATGCATTATTGTGATAAGTATTGTCTGCGGAGTGATCGCCTTTTCTACATCATTTGGATCGACCATTCCGTATTCGTCAACTGGCAGATAGCTTATTTCAAATCCCTGTGTTTTGAGATACTCGCATACTTCGATAACTGCAGGATGTTCTACAGACGAAGTAATGATATGGTTTCCCTGCGATCTCTTTACAAAGGCGATCCCCTTTATTGCAAAATTATTGGATTCCGAACCCCCGCTTGTAAAAATGATCTCATCTGGATTTGCATTAATAAGTTCCGCAACCTGCCTGCGTGCGTTTTCAACTGCCTTTTTTGTCTGCACTCCGTACCAGTGAGCGCTCGACGGATTGCCAAAATAATTTTCCAGATATGGCTTCATTGCTTCCGCCACTTCCGGTGCGAGAGGTGTCGTTGCATTATAGTCGAGATAAATTGGCTTCATTGTTACTCCACAAAATCTTGATCCTGTAAATATTTAGTTTTTTGTATGTAGCTCGATTGATTATATAATATTCTATAGATATTCATTCCCAGTATTTGGTTGTTTATGTCGTATATATAGGAAATATTTTCACAAAGTAAATCGGGCATTAAGTTCACGAAGCATCTGATAAGTATTTATGAATTTCAAGCCAAATTGTCTACATATATTTGGGATCTTTACCTGTTTAGAGTTTGGGGCTACTAATACTTCGAGGGTAACTACTATCGCTTCATCATACTTTGCTAAAGCAATTACCCAGGGATCAGCTTTTTCCAGAAATAATTGGTAATATGCAAATTCATAATTGCTTGTAACATAATCTATAATATCTTGATATATTTCTTGAACTTCAATGGTATGAGCAATGAATAATTTTGATTTTCTTCTCTCTTTGAACCAATCTGCCAGTTCGTCTGCTCCTTCCACTATTTCCTTATAAACTTCTGAAGATGTAATAAGATTCCCTTGTTGCACATTTGCGTCTATCCAATCCCAAAAGGCAGGAACAATATCAAAGCCGTATGGTCCGTTTTTTGCCTGAATAAATACATTAGAATCGAGACAATATTTCTTCAAAATTAAACCTCATAAATTTTTTCCGTTACCCTTTCCAATGTTTTTACCTTAACATTTAAAAGCTGAGAAGCATCTCTGAATAATAAACGACCTTCTAAAGTTGCATTAATAATGGCATAAGTTAATGTATAGCTATTTCGATTAATGAAACTTTTATAAAAATCACCACCAGATTTATCATTATCCTTCTTTTGTTTGGTAACTTCTTTGTGATAGTTTTCAAAAAAATCTTCTCTATTTATTAATTCTAAACTCAACGCTCTGCGGAGAATAACAATAGAACTTACTCTAAAACATCTCACAAGATCATATAAATTCTCCTCAATCGTTTTACTATCATGCCATTCAGAGATAAATTCATTCTCAGGTACAAGTAATTCAGATGCAACAAAATCACAAAAAGCTTCAATTTTTTGTTCATGAACAGGATCAATCTCTTCCACTCTTATATTAGAAATACCACTTTCGCCAATAAAAATATGAACAATCTCATGTGCCAGTGTAAAGATTCTTCCGGCAATAGAATCTTTACTATTTATAAAAACAAACGGTGTAATAGAATCACTTATGGTAAAACCACGAAATTCATCAATATTTAAACTTCTGTGGGTATTGCTATTTACAATCCCGGATCTTAAAATTATTATTCCTTTATCTTCAGCAATTTCCACTAAGTTTTTAAGATATGCATTCCAACTTGTAACATTATATCGTAATTCTTTATTTATTCCAAATTGCAGGGAAATGTCTTGTGCAACCTTTTTCACATCAGCATCAATAGTATATTTACCAACGAATTTAAGATTTTCATTTCCTTCTCGAATCAAGTTCTCTTTGTACCAATATTGTTTTCGTAACACATCATTCAATACATCTATAAAATCTGTGCTGATTGGGTAATTTTCTCTAATATCAATTCTTCGCAGATCAGGGATAGCTATTTTTTCGTCAGGAATATTAGACATAAACAGACAACCAAACGGAATATTAAGATTTCTTGCTATCTGCTTTGCTTGATTAAATGTAGGATAAGAAAAACCATCACCCCAATCCTGAATTTGTTGTTGTTTTACTTTAACTTTATGAGCCAAATCAAATTCGGAAATATCTTTCCTTCTGATAGCCCATTTTAATATTTGGGGAGAAATAATGGCTTCCATGATAATTTTTCTTTATTTTTTTTATTAAATTTCAAATAATATATATGATAACTTAATGTCAACAAAAAAGTAAAATCCGTAAATTTTTCTTTTTAATCATATCAACTTTCATTAATTCGCTGTTGTTCAGAACAGTGCTTATTAATTCAAATAGTATTCATGATTATTTAGCTATGTATTTTATTAAAGCTACACACTCGATGGATTACCAAAATATTCTTCCAGAAAGGGCTTCATTGCTTCCGCCACTTCCGGTGCAAGAGGTGTGGTTGCATTATAATCTAAATATATAGGTTTCATAATATTTGACAAAAAAGATTTAATATAATTTATGTCAACAATTGCCATCTAAGCAAAGGAGAAGATAAGAGATGTTAATTTCAAAGACAGGAAAATTACAGTTTAACAAAATTTACTTATTGGATAGGAACATCATATAATGCTTAACTTCGCAGTACATGAAATTTTAAGCAGTATAATATATGTTAGGCCGCCTTCTTTATAGTAAAAATGATAAAATAAATATAACGGTAAAGCAAACCAAAAAGGAGAAAAGATGAAAAAGACTATATTAACAATAGTTCTGAGCTTATTTATCGCCTCCGGAGTAATGGCACAAACAACATTTGAGCGCACTTATGGCGGCACTGGCAATGATTATGGTTATTCTGTTGCCCAGACAACAGAGGGAGGTTATATCATAGTAGGATCTACAAGGTCTTACGGTTCAGGCTTCACTGATGTCTATCTTATAAAGACCAACCCCTCTGGTGACATCATCTGGACCAGGACATATGGCGGCACTGACGATGATTGGGGTCGTTCTGTTGCCCAGACAACAGATGGAGGTTATATCATAGCAGGATCTACAAGGTCTTACGGTGTAATCTGGAATGATGTCTATCTTATAAAGACCGACTCTATAGGGGATACCCTTTGGACCAAGACCTATAGCGGCGGTTACTATTATGAATATGGTTATTCTGTTGCCCAGACAACAGATAGAGGTTATATCATATCAGGAACTGTAGAATCTTACTATCCACACTGGCGTGATGTCTATCTTATAAAGACCGACTCTCTCGGAGCTACCCTATGGACTAGTGTCTATGGCAGCACTTCTCATGATTATGGTTATTCTGTTGCCCAGACAACAGATGGAGGTTATATCATAGCAGGAATTACAGTTGCCTATCCGGGAACCTCTGATGCTGTCTATGTTATAAAGACCGACTTCAGCGGAATTACCCTATGGGACGAAACCTATGATGGCATTGGCAATGATTGTGGTTGGTCTGTTGCCCAGACAACAGATGGAGGTTATATCATAGCAGGAGAGACAGAGTCTTACGGTGCAGGCGGTTATGATGTCTATCTTATCTCTCTCGGAGAGCTACCCTATGGACCAAAACCTATGGCGGCACTGGCAATGATTATGGTCGTTCTGTTGCCCAGACAACAGATGGAGGTTATATCATAGCAGGAACAACAAGGTCTTACGGTGCAGGCGGCCCTGATGTATATCTTATAAAGACCAACCTCCTTGGAGATACCCTTTGGACCAGGACCTATGGCGGCACTCTCGATGATTGGGGTTGGTCTGTTGCCCAGACAACAGATGGAGGTTATATCATAGCAGGAGAGACAAATTCTTACGGTGCAGGCGGTTATGATGTCTATCTTATAAAGACAGATGGTGATGGATTTCTGGATATAGATAACGAGCCTTTTGTAACTAATAACTATCTTTTTAACTATCCCAATCCATTCAACACTGAAACTTCAATTCGCTTTTCATTAAAAAAACCATCTTATGTAAAACTTGAAATTTATAATATCAAGGGTCAATTAGTAAAAACACTTTTAAATAAGGATAAAAAACCTGGAAATTATACCATTGAATGGGATGCAAAAGATATGAGTTCAGGAATATATTTCTACAAAATGAAAACGGAGAATTTTTCTGAAACAAAGAAAGCAATATTGTTAAAATAGTCTTTAATTGAAGTTGTCGGCGGTCTAACCACCGCTTCACCTGACAGAAACGCAGACGGGATTTGAATTTTTCAGTTTAGATGGCATTCAAAAGTCAGTATGGTAATTTATAGTTTACCCCGTGTAGTAATCCCGATACATCGGGACTACATAGGGTGAATCTGCCTTTGCGTTTCTGCAGGTGAGCTTTTCCGTTATGCCGCCCCATGGAGAGATAGACGTATGAATAAGAAATCATTTCAGGACTACTATCCGGATGAACTAAGCTATTGTTATGGTTGCGGTCGACTCAATGAGCACGGTCTGCATCTCAAGAGCTATTGGGATGGTGAGGAGACAGTTGCCATATTCCATCCTAAGCCATATCACATTGCGATTCCAGGTTACGTTTATGGCGGCTTGATTGCTTCGTTAATTGACTGCCACTGCACAGGCACGGCTGCGGCAGCGTCATACCGGCAAGAGGGACGTGAGATGGGTACTGACCCACCATTGCGTTTCGTCACGGCTTCATTGCAGGTGGAGTATTTGCGTCCGACGCCGCTTGGAGTTCCCCTTGAGGTCCGCGGGAGGGTTAAAGAGCTTAAGGGCCGAAAGGTGGTGGTGAGTGCTACAGTGTCGGCCGAAGGGAAGGTGTGCGCACGAGGTCAGGTATTGGCAGTGCAGATGCCGGAGCATATGATGACAAAGGGAGAGTCGACCTAACCACTCGCCGAAGTTGGATCCGTTCGACGCGCCTTTATCTTAACTGCTAAGTGAGACAGAAATCTTTCTACTTCCGGTGCAAGAGGTGTGGTTGCATTATAGTCGAGATAAATAGGTTTCATAATAATTTGACAAAAATTTGTGAATATTATTTCTGTCAACATTGCTAATTACACAAAGAGGATTTTAAAGGATGATATTGTCAAAGAGAGGAAGATTTACTTTATAAATGTTACTAAATATGATAGGCAATTTATATACTGCTTAAATTCGCAGTATATGACATTTTATGCAGTATAATATGTGTTATACAGAAAAGAGATTAAAATGAATAGGTTTTTTCTTATTTTTTTATTACTTTTTCCAATAAGGATATGTTTTGCTTCAAACGATGAAGATTCAAATCATAAAATACTATTTAAAGATATACGAAGTGGTATTGCTCATATTGGTTTAATCTCACAAGAATCTACGTCAGAGAATATTACTATTGAAAAGTGGTTAGGAACCGGCTTTCTCGTTGACTCTAAATGTACTTTTATTACAGCTAAGCACGTACTAAAAAGTATAGACAAAGAAAGAATTGCTATACGCTTTCAATTACCATCAGATTTATCAAAAGTTAGAACATTAAAAGCAACTCTATTATATCAAGATGATAAAAAAGATTTAGCAGTTTTAAAATTATATGAAATTGAAAACAGACCGTATAATTCTGGAAATTTACACAAATTTCCTGTTTATGAATCAAACGATTTTAGTTCTTTAGTTGGGGAAGAAGTTCTAATTGTTGGTTACCCAATGCTTGCCAAAGATAATGTAGATATACCTATAATTAGAAGCGGTCTTATCTCTTCTTCAGAAATAACTTGGGCATCTGGCCCGATGTTGCTCCTTGATCTTTTAGGTGTTCCTGGTTTTAGTGGTAGCCCCGTAATTTTAGCAAAAAAAGGGCAAGTTGTTGGTGTAGTGTTTGGCCCTGGACCAACCCGTAGAGCTTTTGGCTTTGAATGGGCTACACCAATTAATAAAGATTTCTATGAAGAAGTTTTTTCAAAATCAACAAATGAGAAATGAAAAAAATTTCTGTATAACTAATCATTTCAGCGGACTGCCAAAACGCGCGACGTTTTTTCATGGCTTCGCTGCCCCTCCGGGGACCGCTGAATTCAATTCACTATGTACCAAAAATATAATAATCTAAATCTATTGGTATGTTAAATAGTAAAGATAAAAATACTTACTTCGCATTAAGATTATTAATTGACGAAGTAAATGTTTCTAAGAATAAAATTTGTTTTTGGATCGGTGCTGGTGCAAGCGCTTGGTCTAATTACAAATTGTGGGACGAAATTGTTAAAACATTCAAGAAATATTATACTAGAAATGAAAGTAAATATGACATAAAACATGCTTCAGATATTATTGCGAGTTATGATTATCCAAGTTTTTTTCAGTATTGTTTTGAAGTCAACTCAAAGTCATATAACAGGTTACTTGTTTCAGAATACAAAGTTAAAAAAACAACACCAATTTACAATAGGTTTATTTCTACTTTAAATAAAACATCACCTTTATACATAGTGTCAACTAATATTGATGAGCAACTTGAAAAAAATATACCTCATATCCAAACTATACAAAATTCTGATATTGAACGATGTGTTAATAATATAAAAAGAGATGAATCGTTTATATGCAAATTGCACGGAAGTGTGAGTTCAATTGAATCCGTAGTATTTAAAAAATCAGATTATGAAGCTCTAATCAGAAATGATAAATATTTAGCATTATTACAAACAATCCTTAGTACTACAACAGTAATCTTTATTGGTTATAGTTTAGGTGATAAATATGTTTTTGACCTCTTGAAGGAGAACAATAAACTTAATTCAATATTCGACGAATCAAAACATTTTATAATTACTCCGAATTTGAATATTATATTACCTGAAAATGTCCATATTATTAAATATGATGCTAGCATATACACTGATCATAGAACACCCATAAGAGTTATTGAGGAAATCACTATTAACCAGAAAGATCGGGTTGATACTGATAGTAATCTAGTTTCTTATACAGAAACAGAAAAGAGAAGTGCACATTTAATATCCGATATATATCCGCCTGGAACTTGGACTAGTTCTCAAACACTTGGGTTAAAAAATGAAAAAGGGATAAGTACTTCTATGGTTGTAGGGAATGGAATAAGTAATAATGAATTGCCCATAACGCAATCTACAGCAATGCATGATTTAGTTGTTGGTCTTTTATGTTTTGACATTATTTATATGCCTTTATCTGCTCTCTCTCGGATACATGATTTATTGGGTGCAAATATTTTTTGGGCAATGGTCAAAAGTAGTTCATTTAAATTTATTGAATGGAGAAGCTTAACCGGCATTATCTTTCCAGAAAAAAAATCTATTTCTAATGGTGATATTGGCAATTTTACCCTTTATAAAAAAGATAAAACTGAATACTCACTGAACGAAATAATAAAAAAACATTTAAAGGCAAATCCGGGTAAAGAATCCGAAGCAAGTGATTTATTCAAATTATTAGAGAGAAATATTGAAATTATTGATACTCACCAAGAACCATCAGTTGCTCATTCAGTGAGGGGTTTGTTGCAATTCCCATCCGTAAGAAAGTTAATTGGCATGAGTGAGGCAACACCTATAAATTCAATCCCCAAATATTTACAATTTCCAGTATTGAGGTTAGGAAATGTTTTAAAAATTAGTTTTGCTTGTGAACTACTTGGTATAGCTTCAACTAAACTTGATTTTGGTTCATCTGCACTAGCAAGTATTGGCTTTTCAGCACCTTATGGAAAATATAATGCAGATCAGATAACTAGTTATGTATTAAGTGGAAGTTTTGATACTATTATTGGTAATCGATTTATTGAGAATCCACAATTACTTTTGGCGTTAATTAAGTATCGAGAAAGCTCATTAGGTATCAAGTTTAGACAGGAGATTTTTGAACAACTTATAAATAACAGGTCTAAGGAATTTATGGCATCGATAGATGCTGGATTAAAAGAATCTATTGACTTGGAAATAATGGAAAAAGCTAAAGGTCATTTGGCCGGTTTATTGATGAATGAAAATTATAAAGAAAGAGAAAGTCCGATTGTTTGGAATGATTTAGAATATTCAACAAAATTTTTAAAATTATGGAAGAAAAGGAGTTATAATACTTTACTCAAATATTGTGATGCAAATAAAATTAATATTTATGATCAATGTTTATGTGGTTCAGGTGAAAAACTTAAGTATTGTTGCTTAGAGTCTTTAAAAAGTTAATGATATCATCATATAACACAGATTTATACAAGGATTCCTACACATACTATGAATTCTAAAGAGCAATGTTTATGGAATTATTTCTTTGATTTAAGCGAGCGTTTGCTCGGTTCCTGTTAAACCGACCATTAAAGTAAAAATACTACTATTTGTCATAAATTATTCTATCTTTACAAAATCTTCACACCTAAATTGAATTCAAAGACTGCAAATCAACAAAAAATTGACACCATTTTGTGTCTTTTGTTTCAAAAAGAAACTATGAATAGGAATACAAAATGAAATCAATTATATTTGACGGCAAAGATGTTTATCCGTCTAAGATTGTATGCATAGGAAGAAACTATGTAGATCATATTGAAGAGCTTCATAATGAAGTGCCAAAACAACCGATAATATTTATTAAGCCAAATTCATCCATATCAAATGATATTTATTCCAGTAAATATGACGTTATTCATTATGAGGGTGAAATTTCTTTTTTAATTAGTTCTGATAAACTGAAGGGTGTGGGATTTGGCTTGGACCTTACAAAGAGAGAAGTCCAATCTAAATTGAGATCAAAAGGGCTGCCATGGGAACGCGCAAAATCTTTTGATAGATCTGCTGTATTTAGTGAGTTCATCACTTTCAGGGGTAATATTAACGATTTGAGAATGGAGCTTTATATAAATGGCAGTTTGGTACAGAAGGGCGGCTGTGATCTAATGCTGAATAAGCCAGATGAAATATTAAAAGAAGCGACCGATTTTCTTTCATTTGAGGATGGTGATTTAATAATGAGTGGTACGCCAAAAGGCGTGGGTCCTATTAAATCTGGTGATAAGTTTAACGGAAAAATATTTGAAAAAAGAAAATTGGTGGTAGAAGGTTGCTGGGTAGTGAAGTAAAATACAAAAATCTCGGTTGAGACAATCGCAGCTCCGAATTATTTTAAGCACAGTCATTACTTTTTTTTAAATCACATTTTTTCTGGGATACTTCCATAGTTACTCTCTTTTTATTAACCTGCCGGAAAATTAATTAAATCAAAATTGCTTGATCGGGCACTTTTTTATTGACTATAAAATACGAGAAAAAAGAAATCAATATCAAATTTATAATATTTAAGGAGTACATAATATGAGTACTGTCTCAATTCTTTCATCAGGCGGTATTGGAAAAAATTTCATACCCAAAGAATACCTCCCGGATGGAAAAGATGAATATTATCTTCGTAATTTACAAACTTCATGGACCAAAGACCGCTGGCGTCATTTGAGCTCAAAAGAAGTTGAGCAACTTGTAGAAAACAACAATACTTCTGTTAATTGGGACGAAATATTCGTCACCGATCAATTTGATACTGCTCAAATAAAAAATAATGAGTTCTTCGGACTTATCCGAATTGGAAATGTACGAAATGTAATTCTTGAACATCATGACCTAAAGGTTCCGGTTGGTATTACAAACAGCACAATTATAGCTTGTGATATAGGAGATGATGTTGCAATTCATGATGTTCGGTATTTGTCAAATTTCATTATTGGCGATCGTTGTATCCTATCCAGCATCGATGAAATACAAACAACTAACCATGCAAAATTCGGCAATGGAATTATCAAAGAAGGTGAAACAGAAGATGTCCGAATATGGCTTGACCTGATAAATGAGACCGGTTCTCGAAGCATAATACCTTTTGACGGCATAATACCTGCCGATGCTTATATCTGGGCAAAGTATCGGGATGATACCGCATTACAAGAAAAACTGAAAGAGATAACACAAAATAGCTGCGATTCTCGACGAGGTTTCTATGGCACGATCGGAGATCAGTGCGTAATTAAAAATTCCCGTACTCTTAAGGATGTTCAAATCGGCTCACACTGTTATATTAAGGGAATCAATAAACTTAAGAATCTAACAATAAAATCTTCAGAGTCAGAACGAACACAGATTGGCGAGGGCGTTGAATTAGTTAATGGCATTATTGGATACGGCTGCCATATTTTTTACGGCTGTAAAGCAGTACGATTTATTTTAGGGGATAATTCAAGCTTAAAATATGGAGCACGACTTATCCACTCATTTCTTGGAGCCAATTCAACTATTTCATGTTGTGAAGTGCTCTACAGTCTGATATTTCCTGCACACGAACAGCATCATAATAATTCATTTCTTGTTGCAGCGGTTGTAATGGGTCAAAGCAATATGGCTGCGGGTGCAACAATCGGTTCAAATCACAATAGCAGAGCTAATGATAATGAGATCCAGGCAGGTCGCGGATTCTGGCCGGGATTATGCACGAGTATTAAACATTCATGTCGTTTTGCTTCTTTCGTACTACTTTCCAAAGCTGATTATCCAAACGAGCTTGATATCCCATTGCCGTTTTCACTTCTCAACAACAATACATCGAAGGATCATTTGGAAATTATGCCTGCATTCTGGTGGTTGTATAATATGTATGCACTGGCAAGGAATTCTTGGAAATTTCAGAAGCGTGACAAACGTAAAGGAAAATTCCAAAATATTGAATTTGATTCTTTGGCGCCCGACACTATTGAAGAAATATTCAGCGCTTGTAAATTATTGGAAATATGGACTGCAAAAGCCAGTTTACGCAGTAAGGGTGATCCGTTTGATGATAAAAACAATGAAGAACTCGCCATAATTGGACGTAAGCTTTTATTGGGAACTGAACAGCAAATAAATGAGTTAGAAATTCTCGGTGAAAACATGGAGAAATCAGAGCGAAAGGTTGTGATCCTCAAAGCATACAAGGCATATCATGCATATCGCGATATGCTCCATTATTACGCAATTAAGAATCTATTAGAATACTTGGAAACAAATCCGGAAGTTGGATTTTCATCAATGTGTGAAGCTTTAAAAAGTAAACGCGAAAAAAATTGGGTAAACCTCGGCGGACAACTTATTCCAGAGCAAAATGTCGATCAAATTCGTTCGGATATTGGTTCCGGCAAACTTAGCAATTGGGATGAAATCCATCACAGGTATGATACACTTTGGGAAAAATATACGTTTGAGAAACAAAAGCACGCATTTGCTACACTTTGCGAAATACTTGAAACAGATAAACCCACAAATGAACAATGGATATCAGCATTGGATAAAGCAGTAGAAATCCAGAGATTCATCAGGGATCAGGTTTACATCTCAAGGAAAAAAGATTATGATAATCCGTTTCGCCAGGCAACTTACAGAAATATGGCTGAGATGACGGCTGCAACTGGAACTATTGAAGATAATAGTTTTATTAATCAGGTTCGAAATGAAACAGAAGATTTTAAGAAACTAATAGCTAATATTAAAAACAGAAGTTGAGATAAAAAAATCAATTACAATTATGAGTTTACTCTAAAAAGTATGTGATTAGAAATATGTTAGAAAATGTATCAAATATTTGGAAACCGATGAATCGGTTGGAAGTTCCTATCTTCTTATTAACCACCAACTTAAGTTGGTGGTTAATGAAAAAAAATGCATTAACCGTTTCAACGGTTTCTCGCTTTCTTAAATTTAACTTTTTAGAATGGACTCAATTAGATTAACTTAATCATGAAAGGAGTTAAGAAATGAATTTGACAGAAGAAAAATATTCTAAGTATGCATTAGTTCAGGAAATGATGGATACTATCGATGTGGTGAAAAATTTTAATTCGGATCAGACAAAAGATGTAGCAGAGAAAATCAAATCTGTTGGCAGGCTTCTACTTACAGGTGAAGGTTCGAGCAGGATCTTTCCTGCAAAGAATGCTATTCGCAAAGCGCTTACAATGGGACTGGATCTCTGCATTGCAACTGACGGTTCTCGTCAAGCAGCACAATATGATCTTTTAAAATTTGCTGTTTTTTGCGCATCCAACTCAGGAAGAACCAAAGAGGTGGTTCTGCTTGCAAAACAACTGACTGAACTGGGTAACAAATATCGTTTTTGTTTATCTGCCAACAAAGGAACACTTCTGGAAGATGCCTGCGCTGAGACGTTTGTCCTCACATGTGGCTGGGAACAGGCAGTAGCAGCAACAAAGAGTGTTATTGAACAAGCATTATTTTATGAATCGATCCTTGGGCATATAGCCAATAAAAATAATACTGATGTTTATCCTGATTTGGCACAGAAAATTGAAACAGCATTAACATTACCGATCGATCCGAGTATTATTGAAGCAGCAACAAAAGCACCAACGATTTTCTTTGCCGGCTATAACGATGGCGTGGCTGAAGAGCTGACTCTTAAAACAAATGAAATCACCCGCAAAAAGTCTGACTTTTTGGAAGGTACGTATGCTGTTCACGGCATTGAAGAAGTTATGAATAAGAGTGATATTGTTTTTGTAATAGATCCGATCGATGATGAAATCGAAAAATTTCAGGATGTTTTAGTAAAAGGTGTCGGGCTTCACGTAGTAGCGATTGCTAATAGAGAAACACCTTTCACTACAATACTTGTGCCGGATGCCGGTGAGATGAATCCTTATGTATATTTGAGCGCCGGTTGGAATTTGTTGGTTGAAATCGGTTTAGCGCTCGGTATTGATCTGGATAAACCGGAACGCGCACGTAAAGTCGGAAATGAGTTTATGGGGTAGGATAGTGTATCCTAATTTTACCTTCTGCATAATTAAGCTGTTATTATTTAAAATTGACAGTGAAATTAAATATTTACCAAATAAACATAAATTGTGTTGGTGATATTAACTGATGGCATATACTACGGAGTTAAGCAAAATATACAAATTTAAGTAACTTAATAAATATGTTAGCCATAAACGAAATAGGAGATGATAATCGAAATGGAAAAAACTAGGGAATTTGATGTATTACTCTCCTTTGCTGGGACAGAACGTGTGTATGCTCGTGCCATTTCAGATATATGTAAAGAAAACGGAATAACAGTATTTCTTGACGAAGATTTACAGCATGAAATTTGGGGGAAAAATTTAGTTGAATATCTGGATGAAACGTATCGTACACGCGGCAAGTATTGCGTTGCTTTAATTTCCAATAACTATTGTGTAAAAGCTTTTACAACAGTAGAAAAACATTCTGCCTTTGATAGGATGATAGAAAGTGAATCAGAATATTTTCTGCCTATACTGGTTGACGATTCTTGGCCAAAAGGATTGCCGACTGCTACAGCATATCTCGATTTAAGGAAACAGGGAGTGATAGGGGTTTGTGAAATACTTGTGCAAAAAATAACTGATCATAATGAGAAACTGGTTATCCCACCAGAAATAAAAATACCAAGAATACCCCTTGGACAACTTAAGGCTGAACATCTTACGTCATATTTAATAGATTTATGCCGAAAACAACCTGTAACTATATTTGGTACTGTGGTTTATGATGAAAAAACCGCAGAGATACGAAAATTATTTTCTGATCAGATTTACTGGGACGCTCTTGATGCCTCATCAGGCCATCGCTTTGAAATCTTTGCTATTAAGGATGATGAAGAATGTGAAACTGAGACAGATCGTACCCTAGAATTATTGACTGAAGCGTCCTTATCGCGTTCACGTAGTAGGACTTACTACTTTTCAAAATTATTAAAAAATTTTTTCGGAGAAGAACGTACCAGAATGGCTTATCCTTCTGTTCTGCTTTTTATTGTTGCCAATGGAAATATTCAGTACTCTCGCCTTATTCCATTCAAACGAGACAATATTGAAAACATATTCCGTCGATTACAAGATTTGTTCTTAATAATTGCCACAACTATTACGGAATGGGAGAAACAGTATAATGAATCAGATTTTCTTCAACTTTGGGATATGCTAAAAGATAAACTTCTTTCTCAGAAGTACATTTTGTATATTCAAAATCCACCAGAAAATAGTGAAGAAAGTATTTCAAAACTTTGTGGCTTTGTAGAACTATATTAACGTGTTTAGAAAGGCTAACAATCGGTTGCAAGGGACGGCAAACAGCATGGGGATTTTTCCAAGTGAGTGCCCCGCATGAAGTCTGGTGGTATTCCAAGGTTGGTTACACCACATTGTTTGCCGCCCCTGAGCTGTAACGTTAGACCGCTAATAAAAATAAACATGGAGACAAATTATGAAAAAATTGATAATATTCATATTCATTATATTAATAATGATTTATTCTTTTACATCATGTAGTAAGGAAAAAGATAAACCAGAAAAGAATGTTATCTATCCTCTTGCTGTTGGTAATTTATGGACCTATATAGATTCAATATTTGTGGCATTTCCACAAGAAAACCCAATTGACACAATAATTGTAGACACAATAAGTATTGAAATTATTGGTAAATTTAATTTCCAATTAGAAGATAAAGAATATACTGCATTTATAGAATATGAAGAACCTTACAATATAAAATGGTTATATGGTAATGAAAATGATGGTTGTTATTCTTATGGTAGTATTAATTCAGAACAAGATACTATAATTTTTAGATGCATTCATTTTAAATATCCAGTATCTGAAGGTGAAGAATGGTTTTTTCATAATGCTGACGAAAATGGTGTAATTATGGATACAATTTCTTTCAAATGTTTATCAATAAACGAACAATTTAAAACGCCTTCAGGTAATTATAACTGTGTTGTTTATACTTGGGATTTTTATGAAGATGAAACAATTTTAGAACGCTTAAATTTACTTAAAAAATTGAAACCACTTATTAAAAGAGATTATGATTTGGGAATTAAATTGTATTTTATGCCTAATATTGGTTGGGTAGGTGCAACAGTTGAAAATATCGACATGAATGAAATAAATTACAAAAGAGTTTTGGATTCTTATTATTTAGAGGGTAAAAGTAATCGAAAAAAATATCCAACTTCAAATCAATTCAGGAACAGTCTAACCACCTCTTCAACTGACAGAAACACTGGTATGTTTTGATTTTTTCTAAGTGACAGAACCTTGCGAATGGTTGAGCTTCGAAACCTTCCGACTTCGTCCCGAATGCTTTCTGGACTACGACGTGACAGGTCGTAATGGTTCGGATTGTAGAAATCCGATGCAGGATAAACCTGCATCTACCCGATTTTTGTTGGGATATTATTGAATGCTTATTCGTGCTTCAACAACTTTTCACTTCTGATTCGGATCGCACGCCTTTACATACTCTCCAAGTTCTTTTACAAAATCAGAAACAAGCACTATTCTCTTATAATCGATAGGCACATTGTTTAAGTACTGAAGCACGAGGTACTGCTTTTTATCATTAGGGAATACTCCTGCAAAGAAGAATCCCAAATCTTCGATATCCTCTACATAATTCACTGAATTTTCATCACAAAGGTCAAGATAGAGATTAATAGTCTCGGTCTTCTTCTGGCAAAGTTCGCGCATGCGCTGATCAATTTCCAGCTTAATATTCTCACCGCAGTCATTGATATAAATATTCGCAAAATTGAGCAAATCTTTAACTTCAACTTCGACATCAGACTGCACCATTCCCGTTGACCCCACCTTAGAATTCTCAGGGATGAGCACTTCCGCAACAATCCCGATATTCTTATAAATCTTTTCTATCATGCCCTTGTGATCAGGTGTAGCATAGATCTTCAGATTCTGGTCAATGAGCTTAGAATAACACACTATAAGAGTTTCTCTCTGAGCTCCCTGTTCCTCCATGCCTTCAAAAGTTTTCGGAGGTGACAAGCCAATAAGGATCGCACAATCTTTGAATCCGCTTCTGAGCAATGCTTTTTGAGAAAAAGGATGCGTGGTCACACCTTTAGCAAACATGCCTTTGATACCTTTCTCTTTGGCTTGTTCTACGAGTAATTCATTCAGACTGTTCATACATCCCTGACCTCGGAACTTCGGCTTTGTGAACGCCATTCCCAATTCGGGAACATCACACTTTCTGCCAAAACGCTCCAGTGCGCAGTGTCCCATTACTTCATCATTTTCATCGCATACTGCTACGGCGGAGATAAGCTCACCAGTCCTGGTCATCTCGATCAGACGTTCCGGATAATATATGTTTTCCATGATGTAGGTATAACCATAGGTTCGATAGGCACATTGCGAGATCTCGATTGCTTGCTTTTTTTGGAGGAGCAGCACATGGAAAGGTATCTTAACCCGTTCTTTCTTGGATTTGTACGTGGGCCGCTCGAATGCTTCCATTTCAGATTTTTGAAAGTATTTCTCAACATGCTTCTGATCCACGAACTTTACGAGATGTACCTCTTTACCTCCGTATCCCATGTTATGAAATGACAACTGATCCACACTGCCTTTCATAAGCCGAAACCCTAAACCAACCTGTTCGTCTCCATCCAATGATCTTTCGGCAGAAAAATCCTCGACCTGACTTGGATCAAAAGGCAATCCCATGTCCCGTATAATCACCTTGAATTCAACAGGTGTTAATTCGCAGATCACATCGAATGTTGCATTCTCATCGGGCAAAAAAGCATGCTTTACCACATTTGAAATTGCTTCTTCTACAGCAACATTGAAAAATGTAATGTCTTTCTGCGAAAACTTTGCCAGGCGAGCCAGCTCGTTTATGAATGCCTGAGCTGCCGGTAAATACGAGAGATCTACAGGCAAATGCAGCGTTGATATCTTTTTATCTTTCATGGAACCTCCGTGTGATAAAATGGTTTTCTATAGAATTTTAACGTCAAGGTCTGTGATTTTTTTTATTCTACCTGCCACTTTTTTTAGCTATCCTTCAATGTATTTTTTTTGTTATAGTTTTAAAGTAAGCTGATATGGAAGATTGATCTCGTCTTTCTCAAGCTTTGAAACGCTTATCCCGAGCAATCTTATACTGCATTTTTTCACAAGCGTTTCCTCCAAGAGAGAATTGACTGTGCTGATGATAACCTCTTTATCTTGTGTCGGTTTGAGTATCGTTCTACTTCTTGTCGCCCGATAGAAATCCGGGTATCTTATTTTTAGAGTTATCGTTCGTCCGGCGACATTATGCTTCTTCAATCGTTCTTCAATTTTCGCAGCACATTTTTCCAAATATTCCTTCATTTCGTGCATGTCATCGATATCTTTTGCAAAGGTATTCTCATGACCAATTGATTTTATTTCCCGTTCGGTTGTGACTTCTCTTTTATCAATTCCCCTTACGATGTAGTAATAATATTTTCCGACTTTTCCGAAAAGACGTACTAATTCTTCGAGAGTCTGGGCTTTCAAATCCTTTCCTGTATGAATGCCCAGCATCTGCATTTTCTTTTCTGTCACTTTGCCGATACCGTAGAATTTTCCGATGGGAAGCCCTTCCAGCACTTCTTTTGCTTTATCTGGAAGAATGACTACCAGCCCATCCGGCTTATCCATATCAGAAGCAATTTTTGCAAGGAACATATTATAAGACACACCTGCAGAAGCAGTCAATCCTGTTTCTTGATAAATCCTTTTCTTTATATCTTTTGCAATAAGTGTTGCTGATTTCATACCTTTCTTATTATAGGTCACATCAAGATATGCCTCATCGATGGAGACAGGTTCGACAAGGTGAGAATACTCAACAAAAATTTTTCTTATTTGCTTCGAAACCTGACTATACACCTCATGCCTGCCGTGCACGAAGATGGCATGTGGACAGAGTCTGTATGCCACAGCGCTCGCCATTGCAGAATGGATGCCGTATTTTCGGGCTTCATAGGAACACGTGGCGACAACTCCCCTACTGTTCGGATCACCGCCTACTATAAGAGGTTTCCCTTTATATTCAGGATGATCACGCACTTCCACTGCTGCAAAGAAAGCATCCATGTCTATATGAATGATCTTTCGAATGGGCTTCTCGGATTTCATTATTCTTTATGGATCTTCTAAGATTATTATGCTTTTTCCATCTTTAAATTATGATATTCCCACTTTCGTGGAAATGACCTAAATTTAATAAGCTCCATATTTATTTTAATCATACCATCCTTCAAACAAATTTTTCCATTCAGCGTTTTTACTTCTGCATGATTCAACGTACTTATAGCATTAACTTTTTTGTATTTCAATATACTTCTCAAAATTACGATCCGCTGAGTGGACAGATCGTGTGTTAACGGTTAAGCGTGCTACGAATTTAGAAGGATTACGTCCCAAACAAACCACGAAGCCAACCGCAGAGGCATTGTTATACGAATTATTCAATACTAATTTTAACATCATTTCTTATTATTGCTTCAACAGTTTTTATTCTCATAAATCCAAATTTTTCATAAAGATTTACAGCTGGTTTCGCAGATTCATAGACTGTTAAATAACAAGAAATCAAGGGCTCGGTTGAAAGAAATAATTGCAGCAAATATTCTCCAATCAATTTCCCTCTATAATCAGGATGAACACAGATTGAATAGAGATATTTCATATTTTTCTTTGGAATTAAATAACCAATACAGGAACCAATAATATTGTCTTTATTATGACAAATATAGATGATTTTTGGAATTGGTGCTTTATGAAACGATTGAAGTATGTTTTCCCAATTACTGTTCATATAATCTTTATCATCAGAATAACAGAGATAATGAAAATCAATCAACTCTTTATAATCACTTATGTTTTTTGAAATTGTGAAATTTGAATTTAACTTAGGATTAGGTTTATGAAAATTTTCATTGCATTCATATTGATGCATAAAATCAATCCCCTTGAGTCTATTTAGAATATTCTTCGAATCGAAGCAATGTAAAAATGTTAAATAGTTTTGATTACTATTTTTTATCAATTCTGAAATATTATCAAATAGTTGCTCATTAAAATCACCTTTCCAATTAGAACTTAAATACAATTTTATTGATATTTTTTTATTAAAAATTTCTAAATGAATGAAACCGAGATAGAGATTATTATCTGTAATTAAATAAATCTCATCATTTTCATTGATATATCTAATAATTTTTTCTTTTACTCCTGATTGAATTTGATCACTAAACTCTATCAGGTTGTTAAAATCTATTAAATGTTTCTTTAGCTTCATTAATTTTTTTCCTTTATTCAAAATCAATTTCGTATCACATTTCTATCTGCTCAATAATTGTTTTCCTTTTTCGGATAATATACGATAATCCCCTTTACGAACCGTCCATCCCTTATCATCAAAATAGGAGAGAAGCAGCAGGCAGATCTTTCTGTTTGCTTGTAACTGGTCACGAAAATCAGCAAGGATCAGCTTGTCATTTTTCTTGAAATGCTGCAACAAAACCTTCTCCGCTTTTTTTATGATCTCAGCATGAATGAACGAACCCTCAATTGTTAAGACTTTTTTATTTTCGATAAGATAGCTGAGGATATTATTCAACTCTTTTGACGAGATCTGCTCGCCTTCTGCAAATGCTCTTATCTCATTTATCATCGGCACTTTCATTCCGAAATTCAGCAAGTACTGATCTACTTTTTCAATCTTCTGCATTTCCTCATGCGAAAGTGTGACTGCCCTATCTAAAAGGGCAAAAGTTCCATTAACTTTGGCAAGCTGGTTATCCCGAACCATTTCTTCTAATAGTATTCCCAATAGCGTACTGTCATTGGCATTTTTCATATTCAACATACTGCACATTTCATCGAAAGTTTTTCCTTTTTTGATGAGTGGATTTTCTTTATGATGAGCGGTAAGGAGTTTAATTATTTCTGCTCGTATAAGGTCAATCATGCAGCGTGTGATGAGCAACAATTCTTTGTTAAACTCCCTTGTTTCAATATCTTCAGGAAATGATTTTCTAATGATCTCAAGAAGCTCTTTGTCGGTTTTGTTAGATATTTCAGCCAGGTATGCAAGAGAAACTGCGTGGGGTTGTTTTCTCACTTCTGCTGCCAGAAATGCAGGCAAACCGCCGCTTGCAATAAGCTGAAGATGTTGAATTACCTTGTGAGTTCTCTTTTTATGATGAAGAGGATATGCATCGAGAATCTTTCCACCACCAAGTGTGATATCGCTAGAAGTACTTCTTATGATAAAAGAGTCTCCAAAAATGGGAAAACACTCTTTTTCAAAATGGATCTGTACCAGTCCGGTCTCTCCACTCTGCAAAATGTCCTTATCGAGCAGATGTATTCTTGCCTGGTCTTCAAAAGTTCCCATAAGAAAGAGTGCATGATTCCATACCTCCAATGTTCTCTCGTGTTCAAACAAAGTGAGTTCTGCATCGATTATTTTTGTTGGCTTGATCACCCTCTCAGAAACCAGCATTCCCCTTGTGAAATCCTGAATATCTAATCCGACCACGTTAAGAGAAGCCCTCTGTCCTGAATATATTTCTTGAACTTCCTGCCCGTGGTGTTCGAGCTTTCTGATCCGCAACTCTTTGTTTACTGGAAGCAAATATAATGGAGTCGTTTTCGTTGCTTTTCCCTGCAATACAGACCCGTTGATCACTGTCCCAAATCCCTGCACACTGAATATTCTATCGATATACATTCTGAAAAAACATCCGCCCGAACGCTGCTCAATGTGTTCTGTAACTTTTTCCAGTTCCCGCAACAACTCCTCGATGCCGGTATTATCTTTGACTGAAGTTCTGATAATTGGTGCATTTTCCAGGAAAGTGCCGGAAACGAATTCACTTATCTCAAGTTCAACGAGTTCTAAAATTTCTTCATCGACCGTATCACTTTTTGTGAGAGCAATTATGCCGTTCTTGATCCCAAGTAACTCCATGATGTGCAGATGCTCCCTTGTTTGCGGCATGATACTGCTGTCTGCAGCAATTGTAAAAAGCACAAAATCAATGGTACTGGCGCCTGAGATCATAGTATTGATAAAATCTTTATGCCCGGGTACATCGATAATGCCAATGCTGTTCTCATTTGGCAGATCGAGGTGTGTAAAGCCGAGATGGATCGTTATTCCGCGCTGCTTTTCGTCTTTGTGCGTATCGCAATCAAAATTTGTAAGTGCTTTTATGAGCGCAGTTTTCCCGTGGTCAACATGACCGGCTGTGCCCATTATCAAATGTTTCATGTTATGTTTGGATCATTTTCTTGATCTGCTTTGCAATTTCGGTTGTCTGAACTTTACCAAGAGTAAACATATCAAAAAGTAACGAACCTTCTCTGAGAATGCCAAGGATCGGTTTATCTAATTGTAGCAATTTATGATATAGCTGCTCGGGAGAAATCTTAGTTTTTGTAAGACCGAGCTGTACTGCATAGCTGGAAATTTCAACCTGCGGAAGAGTTCCCCCACCGCAACGTGCAGTATTCTTAATAATCTTATTGGAAATCTTCTCTTTTTTCAGGAGTTCGGAGAATTTTTCTGCTTTTTCTCGAAGCTCATCTTTTGTCTGATCCAGCATGCGAAAAACAGGTACGTTTTCAAGAAGAGTTTCATCTTTCAAATAGCAGCGGAGCACTGTAGAAAGTGCTGCAAGGGTCATTTTACCCACACGAAGCACACGCATAAGCGGCGACTTCCTCAATTTTTGGATGTACTTCTTTTTTCCGGCAATAATGCCCGATTGAGGACCGCCGAGCAGTTTATCACAACTGAACATCACGAGATCCGCTCCTGACTGTAGTGCAGATATAACATCCGGCTCTGTGTTCAGAGGTAACCCTTTCGGCTTACGCAGCAGTCCTGATCCCAAATCATAGATGCAAACAAGTCCATGAGCATGAGCCAGTTCAGCCAATGCTTCGATCTCTACTTCTTCGGAAAATCCCTGAATATAATAATTGGATTTATGAGCTTTGAATAATACCGTAGTTTCTTCCGTGAGCGCTGCTTCATAATTTGAGATCCGTGTCCTGTTTGTTGTACCGACTTCCACCATTTTTGCACCGCTCTGCTGTATGATGTCCGGTATTCGGAATGAGCCGCCGATCTCAATAAGCTCACCTCGTGAAATTACTACTTCCTTGTTTTCACAAAAGGTTTTTAGCGACAGATAAACGCCGGCAGCATTATTATTTACTACAACTGCATCTTCTGCGCCTGTAATAAAAGTAATAAGATCAGTAATATGGTCTTCTCTGTGACCCCGCTTCCCCTTTTCAAGATCGAACTCAAGATTTGAATACCCCCCAATTATTTTTGCAACCTCTTCCGTGAGTGCAGAACCCAAAGGGGCACGTCCAAGATTTGTATGCAGTACAACACCCGTCGCATTGATCATTGGCTTTAATGAGCATATTCCAATATGATATACTCTTTGCTTTATTAGTGTGAGCATTCTATCATCAGATGGAATTTTTTTTCCTTTAAGAACTGAGTCTCTAATATCACTTAGTACTTGCCTGATCGAGAAAACTGTAAGATTTTCACCAAATTCAGAAATGAGGTTTTTGATTGCGGAGTTCTTCATCAATGTATCCACTCCGGGAATTTTTTTAAGTTCGTTCTTATCCATTTTATATCCTATTTTTAAATAAAAAAATGGCCGAGAGGGCAGGAATCGAACCTGCCATGAACGGTGTTATCCGCACACTACTGATTTTGAAGACCAGCTGGAACACCAGTTCCTTCCTCTCAACCGAAAGCTATTCTATTTTTTTGAAATACGTTATTTCATGAAGACCATTGATCTGGTCCGGGAAATGGAATCTCCTTGTAGTCTATAGAAATAAACTCCGCTTGCGACTGCTTTATTATTCTGATCAAACCCGTTCCACACGATCTCACCTTCAGAATCATCAAGTGTGAATTCTTTTATCATGTCACCCTTTATGTTATAGATAGTGATAATAGCATTCTCAGAATTTTTCGGCAAAGAATAAGATATTGAAGTAGAACCCTTGAATGGATTTGGTGAATTCTGCATGACATAGATCATATTACTATGAGGATCGTCATTTGAAACCTGCTGATGATAGTACAACGCACCCATATCTGCAATCGTTCCATCTGGATCAGGAGGTGAGGAAGGATCGCCGGTATCGATACATGGGGAAGTTGACTGCAAACTCCAGTACGCAATCAAGCCATTATACGCATTTCCATCTCCAGCAGTGGGATCCACAAACTGCGGATCATCGCTGATATTACCTGTTCCGGAATATCCGCCTGAGATACAAGAATAGTTAACAATTGGATTACTGCTAAAGGTTGTGAAGATCAAACCGTCATGAATAATGATCGTGTTAAGCACATTCGGATAGGAAGAAAGCATGTAAATGCACGCATAGTTAGCCAGGTTATTCGCAATTGTATTATTGATAAGTGATGTATCAGAACCATTCTTCATGCCGATCGCACCTGCAAAGTTTGCTTCGTTATTCACAATGATATTGTGTGAGATCACACAAGCTGAATTATCAAGTCCAATACCACCGGTGAGCACCGAGCTGTAATTATTTGCAATAACATTGCCTTCTATAAGTACATCACTTGCATCCAACACATTGATAGCAGGTCCTTTTTGAGAGGTGTTTGTATTCTCATAAAAAGTGCTGTTCAGCACATCGACAGTTGAATTATCAATATCCACTGCACTTTCTGTTGAGCCCGTAAAATAGCAATAATCGATCAAATTATCTTCCTGGCTATCAATGATCTTGATACCTTTCCATTGATCGTCTGTTGAGAAATTTACCAATCCACGTTCAGAGCCTTGTGCCTCAATTCTTCCATTAATCTGGATCTTGCTGTTATTATTCGCGACAATGTTTGTACTTGGTTCAATCGAGAGAACTGTACCTACAGGAACAGTTACATCTCCTGTAATAGTGTACGTTCCATAAATGGGTGACCACGTTCCTGCGAGTTGACCGGAGATATTTGTGGGACTTAACACAGTGATAAAGTCCTCTTGTATGAGTTCATCGCTATCAGCTCCTTCAAATACAGTAAGAGAAACATCGTAAGAACCGACTGCTGTGTACGTCCAGACAGGATTTTCTTCATGGCTGTCAATCGTATCATCATTATTGAAGTCCCATTCCCACGTGTCGGGGCTTCCAGAAGATGTACTTGTGAATTGCACAGTAAGTTCCGGAGGTCCCTGGGTAATATTAGCAGTAAAGTTTGCATATAATCCTAGAGATGCGATCGCAGCATCAAGTCCAGCGCTTACACCGCTCACACCAGTACTTGTATAAAACACTTTATACTCACCACCAATAACAGCAAAATACGGAATGTAACCATTTCCATATTGACCATAGTATGGATCGATATCATAAGAATAATAATAAGTTGCTCCATAGGAAGTCCAATTGTTTTCTGATAGAATATAGCAATGACCTGTTCCCTGGTAGTTTTGCCAGATAGTTTCTAATTGCGGCGCCGCCGCTACACAGCCACCTCAACCAGCACCTCCCCAGAAAAACACGATCGCCTTTTCAGCGTCGATGAGATCGTAGATCGTATGTGACGTTCCGGTGTTATCAGTCCAGCTAAAATTCGAAACAACATCCCCTACCTGATAAGCAGCAAAAGCAGTTGTTGAGAGAAGCAAGAAAAATAAGAGTACAGCTATTTTTTTCATCTGCACCTCCTGAATTTATTTTTTTCATTCGAAATTCCTACAAAATGTTGTCAAATTTTTCTGCAATTAATTTATTGCGAAATTTGACCCAATCCAATAGGAAAAACGATGATTTTTGAGGGCTTATTACCCTTAATCAGCCACAGATTTTCTTCTGATTCTTTAACACCTCGTTCCTATCCGTCAGCTGACGGATAGGAACGAGTAAAAAGCTCCATGATGAGAAACCTTCAAAACTTCCACATCAAGATCATATTCATCTAAAAGGTACTGGTTATTTTCTGTTTCGCTTTCCCCTGTAAGCAGCAACCCCACCGAATCAACATAAGTAATCAGCTGGTTCGAGCTCAAATTCCGCCCCGAGTCGATCAAATAATTCTCCCCCTCATACTGTACTAATATCGCGTCCCCTTCCCTCACATCAATAAAATGCACCTTCATATTTATCAGATCACCCTCTCTCACAACCTATCAAAGGATACATACAACCAAAATACAATTTTTAATTTTTTCATATAACGGTTAGTATATGAGACGTTTTGCTGTAATGAAATGAAAGCAAAATGTGCCGTAGGCCAAGGAGCGAAGCGACGCAGCTTATATGCTTTGTTGTGCGCTGTTCTTCTATCAAAATAGATAAAAATTGTATTGATAAATTCTTCTCTTTAATAAATTTTTTATTTTAGTTTATATTTTCTGTACTATTTAATCTTTTCCACTTCTCTTTACTTTTCCAACAATTAACATGCTCATGATAACACTCTTCAGCATATCTATCGGTTAAACTTGCAACCCAATCCTTAGCGCAAATAACATCAACAATATTCCTTTTAAAATCCTGCTCTACGTTTGTGCCGCTACAGTTATTAATTTTGAACCATTTAGATAAATAAATTTGAACTTCCTGATTATTAGAAAAATTATAATGACCCTCTAATTTTGAGTAAAAAGATATTTTACTTGAAACTTCTTTACAATCAAAGCTCTGGCTTTGATCATGATATTTGTACCTAAATGATTGAAACCCAATAAGTTCTGGATTTCTCAAATATTGGCAGAATAAACAACTCACAATTAATTTTCCTTTTTCAGTACCATTCTTAACGTAGTAATTTTTAAAGATTATTCCTTCCTGTATATCCTTATATACCTCATCCATAACCTCTGACTGCTTACATTTAATTTTATCATCACTTATTTCACAACCTTGAATCAATCGCTTTATAATTTTTTCTCGACATCGTAAAAAGCTTCTATGTTCAGAAAAATCAAAGTTTTCTTTTTTTAATTGTTTAAATAAATTATTATGAGAATTATGAGATATTTTTTTTAAATCTGAGATGGATATAGCATTTACTATAAATCCGTCTTCAAGATCGGAAATCATGAACGCTATCTTGTCACAAATTCTTACAATTTGGGCTTCAGTAGATGGGTTTTTTGCTTTTTTAGTTATAATTTTTATATATTTGGTGTTTTTTATTAAATAATTTAAACCAGCATTTTCTTTTGACTTGCAACCATTTATAAAATATGTATGCTGAAGTATACCTTTACATATTTCTTTATTTACATTTTTTTTAAATAAACCCTTGCCACTATTGGTTGTATCTTTTGAATACATATATGAAACTACATCGAGCCCCTGTTCATAATGATTAAAACCTTGTAAGCCTTTTATATTATTGCATCCTAAAATTATAATATTTGATAGTGCAATATGTAAAGCTTCCTCCCCTGCATGGCCGAAAGGTGTATGCCCTAAATCATGTGCAAGCGCAATAGCCTTACATAAATCGATATCGATTTTTTTCTTCTTTTTCTTCTTATTTTTCTTGTTAATCTCATCTGCCAGTTTCTCTGAGAGATTCATTACTTCAATAGTATGTGTGAGTCTATCACGATGGTGATCTTGAATTCCTTTTACAAAAACTTGTGTTTTCCCTCCAAGCCTTTTAAAAGGTAATGACCAAATTATTGTATCAATCGCTTCTTGATATTTTATCATGATATTATCCAATATGTTTTGATTTTTTTATATTTAAAATTTTTCTTTATAACACTGTGTTTCATTTTAATTTGGTGTATTTTAATAATCTAAACAATGGCGCACAACTTGTAGATAAATTCATTGTGTTTAGCCTGCCAATTTGGGTGCATAAATACCATTGTGTTTATTTCTACTATACACATAATATTCATTATCCTTCTTAAATTAAATGCAAAATTACATTAATTCCTATTTAATAAATTATCAGCCCAACCAATAATTTACCTCTTATAATTTGCATCCACAAAAATTACAAAACGGTTGACCTTTCTTGATTTTTTTACCGCAATTTACACAAAATATATTATCTGGATTTGATTTCTTTTTTGCATGTCTTTCTATGATGTTAGTATAGTTTCCAGAATCTATCCATTTATTCATTTCAGCAGCTCTCATTACCGTCCAAGGATGTGTTGCACCCATAACGCTTAATACCTTAGCAGCTTTATCAAATTGATTAAAATCAAAATCTTCAAATTCTTTTGCTTGCTGAATAAAATCATCTGTATTCGCAATTTTATAATATTTAGGTGGTAAACCTGCTAATTTCATCATTGCCGTGATTGCAGAATCAATATTTTGGCAAACTAATAAACCGGCACGATCAGCAGTAAATTCTGATTTTCTACGCCAATTTAAAAGTGCAATTTGAATACCAGTTGCCACAAGTCCTCCGATTCCTAAAGTAGCGTTACCAATTACAGCACCCAAAATAGGAAGTACTTCAGACATCTGATGATATAAAACATGTTCGCTTTTAATGTGACCTAATTCATGACCTATAATGAAAAGCAATTCGTCAAATGTAAGTAATCCTATACAACCTGAAGTTAAAACAATAATCGGTTTTTCTACTCCCATTATCTTAGCATTGATGAAACCTAATTCAATATACAAATCAGGAATTTTATCTATAGCTAATACATTACAAGCTTCTAAAAGCATTTTATGTAACATCGGAAAATTAGTTTTAGTAACTTTAATATTACTTCCTGTATATTGAATTTTAATAAACCTCTCTAAACCGTATTTATTAAAAAATCTAACAACTTTTTCTAAACCTGGCGTACCCTCAAGAGCCATCAAAGCTTTTCTATCTAATTCGTGCTCATATTCACGATTATTTAAATCATATAGAATTTGTTTTTCAATAAAACTGCCATTTTGAAAAATGAAGTAAATAAAATTTGTAACAAAATGCAATGTCCTTGCTGTTGGTTCAAAAATATTTTCAATTGGAGTTCTTTTATCTATCAGATTTTTTATAGTTTCTTCATTAAAAAAATCATGAAAAGTATCGGAGAATTTCTTATTTATGTTGAATGATTTTAATAGAAAACTTAAATCAGGATTTTGAAGAGATATATCATGATAGGAAAAATATAAATGTGAATATGTTAGAATAAGTATTTTTTGATTATTGGATAATTTTTCAGGATTTGCTTTTTTAATAAATTTATCCCTTTTTGGCAAGCTATTTATAATTTCATCAAACTCTTCTTTCGAAAATAATGAAAAAATTATTTCGATTAGTTTATTAATCTCGTTTTCTCTACATATAGATAGAAAAACATAGCATAATTGAATTTTATCAGAATTATTTGTTTTCATATTACTCTTCTAAATAATCTGGTGTACCATTGTGATTTAAATCATTTTGATCATATTGTCCATGTCCCCAATGATAATCCATATTATCAGGTATGTCATCATTATCTTGATCAATAACATTCCCTAATGGGTCTTTATGATAACGGCTCAAAGGTTGCATTCCTGAATTAGCAAATCCCAATCCTCCAAGACTTCCTCCTTCTAATATTTGCATCATATTTTGAGCTTCAAGTTCAAATTTTTTTTCAATTATTTCATCAATTCTTTCTAATTGTTCAAAGATATTCATTTTTTCTCCCATAACTAGTAATATCAATTTAAATTTGCAATTAATGCATTATCAATTTGTTTAAATAACTTTTGCTGTATATATATTCCCCAACCAGTAGTTAATATCGCTGGCCAAAAAACAAACCAAAATACTGTCCCACCTGCGGCTTTATCTAACCATTTACCTCCACCAATATTTACAATAAGGTCTTCACCATCTTTATTTAATTTAATTGTAGCTGCAATTTCTAGTCCTAAAGCTGTTTTCCAAATTTTTGGTGGTTTTCTTGCTTGTATTAAAATACCATTAGAATCTGGAAACTCTTGATACTCAAGATTTTCATTTGATAACAGGGCTTTTACAATTTCTGATGCTTTAGATAATTGAGAAGCTTTATTTACATAGACTCTTTGTTTTGTTGATCCTGATTTTAATTTTGATTGTTGATGATTTGTGCTAAATGAACCACTTATTTGCTCACCACAGCTACCGCAGAATTTTATTCCTTGTTCAATTTCAATACCACAATTTGGGCATAAATTTTTGCTTTCCATTTTAAAACCACAATTACTGCAAAATTTAGCATCATCTAAGATTTCTGCATTACAATTCTTACATTTCATCTTACCTCCATATATTAATGTTTTTTATTATAGTCTTTAGCTGCAAAATAACCACCAAAAGCACATGCAAACCATAAAGATAAACCTATCCCTCCAGTAATTAATGCAAAAAAAGCTAATAATATAAATGCACCTAAAGCTAGCTTAGTTGAAATATATAACAAACCCAAAGGGCCAAACAAAAAACCAAGAAAAAATGCTAAACCAGGTGATTTTAATTTCTTGTTTGAGCTTGAATAATTGTAAGAAGAATTGTGTTCAGCAAAATTAATATTTTTCTCTTTGCCTAAAGAATATCCACAATTACTACAAAATTTTACACCATTAATTACATCTGCATTGCATTTTGGACACTTCATTTTTTCCTTCGTCTATATTTATTGTTGCACTTAACATGTGTATCCCCGAACAAGTTCGTGAATATCTACTTTAAATTTCCACAAAAGTTCGTATATGCCTCTCATTTGGGTGTGTATACGTAATATTTCGTGTATTTTGCTTTTATTTTCTTTCATAATATTTTTTATTATTTCCACATTTATATTCCGCACAATTTCAATAGTAAAAACAATATCCACTTCAATGCTTAATCATTTATTTAATTTCTTCACCTTTTTGTCAATTCTTTCTTATCCCCACCTATTTCTTGACATCGTTAATACGTTTTTTTATAAAAATGGTGTTCTTTTGTTCAGTCTCAGTGCTTGATGAGCAAAAATACTGAGATTGTTCAAATTGGGATCATCCCTCGGGCTGGTCCCTTTCCTTTAAATTTTTTTTGTGTCTTTTCGTGCTTTTCGATTTTTCAAATATGCAAATGATTTGAGATATTTAGATCTATTTAATAACCGTACATCGTTTTATTTGTTTTACATTGCCATTTACTGATAATTTATAGAGATAGATGCCGGTGGAGACAGATTGTTCTAACTCATCAGTGCCATTCCATTGCGCAGTATGATCACCAGCTGCCATTTGAGTATTCAGAATAGTTTTGATCTTCTGCCCTTTTATATTGTAGATAGAAATATCTACATTCCCAGCTGTACCAAGTGAGAAACCGATTTGAGTTGAAGTATGCGCTGTCAATGAAATCGGATTTGGATAATTCTGATAAAGCTTCACAAATACTTGCTCTTCCGGTTCCGGATCATTACTAACAATAATGTCATCAAGATCGATCTTATAAGCGGAACAGCCGTAGGTTCCGATGACCATAAATCGATCTGGATTGTAGATCTTCATATCTGTAACAGGAACATTTGGAAGCCCTTGAGAAAGTCCATACCAGTTCTGTCCTCCATCTTCAGAGAAGAATACGCCGGAGTCCGTTCCTACAAATAACTTATTCGGAATATTAGGATCAACAGCAATGCAGTTCACAGGAATTTCAGGAAGATTTCCGCTTATATTCAACCAGTCCATTCCAAGATTGGTGGACTTGAAGACGTGAGGAGCTTCCTCATCCCAGCGAAATCCCGAAACAGTTGCATAAATAGTATTTGCATCATGATGATCAAAAGCAACTCTGGTTATCCAGCGATCCGGTAATCCTGTAGAAATATCTATCCATGAACTTCCATTATTATGAGAAATGTGAACTCTTCCATCATCGCTGCCTGCAAGAATAAGACCTGGATTGAGTTTCGAAATTGCTATTGTAGAAATAGTGTGATAACTGCTTCCATCATCACCTTGAGTAAGATCTCCGCTGACCGCATTCCAGCCCGAACCACCATTCGTAGTTTTCCAAATTCGGTAAGTACCAAAGTAGAGAATATCAGGATTGATAGGATGCATCACATAAGGTGATGACCAGTTCGTTCTGTCTCCGCTCATTGGATAGGAAATATAATTAAAACTATAACCGCCATTTGTAGATCTATACAAATTGCCCCATTGATATTCTGCAAATATAGTATTAGGATCAGTGTAATCTACAATGCAGTAGAATCCGTCTCCGCCCAGAATTGGTTCCCAATCATTGAGTGCTCCAGTGAGAGTTCGAATAGTATTATTGTCCTGTGTGCCGCCGTAAATTCTGTATGGGTAGGTTTGATCGATCTCAATTGCATAGAACTGGGTCATTGGAAGATTATTGATTTTTGTCCAGGATGTGCCGGAATTTGAGCTTGTATAAAGACCGCCATCATTTCCTTCAATTATAAATCCTGTGACTTCATCAATATACATTGCATGATGATCAACGTGGATGTTGCTGCCGATCTGGCTCCAGCTTGAACCTCCATTTGTCGTGTGGTAGAGATATACTCCCATCACATACGCCCGGTCTTGATCATTCGGGTCAACCCGAATTTGCCCAAAATACCAGCCAAAGGTGCTGTTGATTCCCTGCAGCGCACCATCATTCGTAGCAGTCCAACTGTTTCCGCCATCATTTGTTTTAAAGACATCAATCTGATTCGTTCTATCATAAAAGGCATAGAGTCTGTTCGGATTAGATTTTGCAATTGCCAGACCAATTCTGCCGACATCGTTTCCTGTAGGTAAGCCATTCGTCAGCTCAGTCCAAGTATCCCCGCCATTTTCTGATTTCCAAATTCCGGAACTCAAACCAAATGAGCGTCTGTAATTCAAACCCCTCATACGCTCCCACATAGCAGCGTACAAAATGTCCGGATTTGTAGGATGTTGAACCAAATCAACTGCGGCTGTAGAATCTGTGATAAATAGCTTTCTAACCCAGGTTTGTCCCCCATCATCGCTGCGATATACACCACGTTCCGGATTCGCTGAAAACAAATTTCCGCAAGCAGCAACGAATACTCTCTGGGAATTGTTATAATCCACAATAATTCTTCCGACGTATCCTGATTCGTCAAGTCCAATATGATCCCAGGACAATCCGCCATTTGTAGATTTATACATTCCGTTTCCCAAAAAACTATAACTCGAAGCATTCGCTTCGCCTGTTCCAACATAAAGTGTATTCCCATCATTAGGATCGACTTCAATATCTCCAATTGAGATAACAGGTACATCCGTGAAGATATTTTCCCAGCTTGCACCGCCGTTTATGGTTTTATACACACCGCCTGATGCTGCTCCCACATAGTATTTATTGAGATCAGTCGGGTCAATAGCAAGATCGGTAATCCGTCCACCGATATTAGTTGGACCGACAAGTTCCCAGTTATATCTATATTGAGAGGACCCCTCATGCAGTTTTTGTGCATCTTCAATACCTTTGAGATAGTTCTCAAGCTTGATCTTATTATAGGGATATACACGTTGATATGCCATCCATTCATTAGGAAGCACATCCGGTTCTTTCTTTACTTTTTCGCCGTGAGGTCTCTCCACCCAGCGTTCTGCAGGTTTGCCTTTTAGAGCTGGTTTATGAACGGAAATGAGCACAACTGCTAGAATTGCAACACATATCAACGCAATAGCAAATATTTTTGTTCTTTTTTTCTTCATGATCATATTAACCTTTAAAATAATTTCTAAATCCAAATTACTAATGACAAATAAAATGTCAAAATTTAAATGTCAAAGTAATTTTTATTTCATCTTTTAATTATGGAACTGCTTTTGCTATCATCCTCAATCAATGTTTTGACTATTCAGCCACCTCCATATAAAAATTTCTAACTACAAAAAACACGAAAATTGATTTTAATAAAAATATTCTGCAAAACTTCTTCTTAATTTTTTCGTGACTTTCGTGTATTTCGTGGTTCATGTTATTTTATTATAATGAATTTATCAATATAAGTTGTTTCACTATTTTGAATTTTGTATAAATACACACCATCGTTCATGTTTGTTGCGTCGAGATGTGCAAAGCCGTTACTTCCCTGAATTTCCGTTACGAACTCACCTTTAATATTATAGATCGCAATTGGCAGATCGGTATTTTGTTGACCAAGAGCATAATGAATTGTCAGAGTAGTTCTTACAGGATTTGGAAAATGTTCAATTATCGCATTAAAGTTGAGGTCGGGCTCATTGCCCACTTCAGGATATCCTTCGCCATAGACATCAAGAAAGAAGTTATAAAATGGGTATTGACTGATCCTGACCTGTCCGTCATAGGATTGAACATTTGTGGGAGTGAAAGTAAGATTGTAAGTATCAGTGTTGCCTGATGGAACTGCAAATTCGACAGTATTTCTTCCGGGTTCTTTTAAACCATCCTGTGCAACGGAATATCCTTCAGGTGATATGATAATTCCACGCAGAGTATCTCCGCCTACATTTTCAATATAGAATTGCAGGGTGGAGTCATAACCGATCTGTACAGGACCGAAATCAAGACTGTCAGGATAAAAATTCATGACCGGACTTGGGAATGGAACCTGGTTTATTGCTTCCAGCGCATCCACTCTTCCCGAACCATAAGTGTTGCTCTTTGAAGTTGCCAGAGGAAGGGCAGTTTCTTCGAGGATCTGGTCGATCTGGGGAGGAGCTATATTGGGATTTTTTGAAAGCATCAGAGCCATGACTCCTGCAGCACAGGGTGTAGCCATAGATGTTCCGCTCCAGCCGTTTTCATATCCGTAGTTACTATAATGGGCTAAAGATTTAATATTAGATCCGGGCGCAACTACATCAGGACGTATCAAACCCATTCCGGGGCTATATGCATAATCATTGAATCCGGAAATGCTCTGCCATGTGACAGGACCTCGAGCGGAAAAGCCCGAAATTCCATCACCGGAGTTGGTGGCACCAACACAAACAACCGAGCTTATACCACCTGTCAGTGTTTGGTCGGGATGAAGCCAGGGGGGAGGACAATCTCCGGGAGTACGGACATTATCAGGGATTTGATACATATACTGCTGATCTCCCTCATTGCCTGCTGCAACAGATGCAACGACACCTGCAGCCAAAGCTGTATTCATGGTATTCCGCCACGTTACTCTGTTCGGTCCCCATGCATGAAGCCAGCCCAGGGACATGCTCATTATATCTGCTCCATTATCGATAGCAAACTGGATCGCGCTCCACACACCGGACTCAGAGCCGCTTCCACCACTATCGAGTACTTTCAGGCACATGATCTCCGCATCAGGAGCAACACCTGTCTGAGAGCCGGCAGTTCCGTCTCCGGCAACTGTTCCCGCACAATGTGTGCCATGTCCGTGATCATCCATAGGATTGTTGTCATTGAAACGAAAATCCCAGCCATGATTTGGGTAACCGGGATCAGTCCAGAGATGATCTGCAAGATCAACATGGTTATAGTTCACGCCGGTATCGATCACAGCAACAGTTACTCCGCTCCCAGTATAGCCAAGATTCCATACATCATCTGCATTGACCTTGATCACATTCCATGTGATCTCACGGGAGGTTGGATTATAGGAATTTTCTTTTTCAAACATCAGCATATTGCGGACCTCATCATGATCAATAAAGTCAATATCATTTCTTTGAATAAGATCATATATGACCTCCGATGTTGCCTTACAGGTTATGACATTCGAAACCCACAAGGGCTGGATATCCTGCACAATATCATTATAGGATAAGTTCTCCAGATCATAAAGAAGATCCTGCTGATGGATATCAGTAAAGGATTTCAATTCCTGAATTACAAAATCTCTTCTTTCCGAACTAGGTAAAAAGTTACTTTGCTGCAACAAATCCTGATGATCATACTGCTGCTTCATCACTATATTGATAGGTATTAATTCATCCTGAGTACTCTCTTGCAACTTCTGCTCAAGCTGCGGGGTTAATATTTTCTGATTTCCATACAATGTTGAAAATCCGCTAAATATCAGTAACATTGATATCAATAGTCCAAGTTTAAAACGCATAGGTCTCCTTATTTGAGTAATAATAATTTTTTTGTTTTTGTGATCTCGTCATCCAAAGAAATTGTGTAATAGTACACACCGCTTGGCATGGCTGTGCCTTTTTCATCCTTACCATTCCATGTGATCGAGTTCATATCAGGGGTGATATCATAGGTTTTAACACACTTCCCCTGAAGATTGTATATTGTGATCTCTGCACCTCTATGTGCAGAATTCTTTAGATTAAATGAGATAGAGGTTGATTCACTAAAGGGATTAGGTGAATTTTTCAAAAGTACCTTTTCGTTGGATTGAGGGTCATCCACAGAAACGCCTGTAGTATAACTAAAATCAAGCACATAAGGCGTTGTTAAGCTTGGTGCAGTAAATGTATAAGTGAAATCCATTGAGCCAGCTGAGTTCACATTGATCGTGAAATCAAGAAAAAGGGTATCTCCGCTGGCAAAATTGAAATTCCATGGATAAACCGGTAAATGACATGCGCCAGAACCATTCAAAATATGACAGAACATGATCGACCAATCCGGTGGCATTGAGCCGTATTCTAGAACAACGGTGAAATGATCTGTTACTCCATTATTAACAATACTGAAATATTCGGATACATAGATATAACTCGAGTCATTATATGCTGGTCCGACAACATCCGGATCAAATGGAATGTCAAATGCCAGATCTGCCTGCAGACTTATGACACCAAATATCATTAAACTTAAAAACACAATTGCCATTTTTTTCATTTATGCTCCTCCCACTAAAAAGTGGTTATTAATTCTAAACGTAATCCTTCAAACTGGTTGCGATATTTACAAATGCCGTTGCGGCAGACCTTTCCGCCTTTTTCTTTACCGATAAAGAGACGCATTGTGGTGTTCTCAAATATCTCTTTGCTGATCTCTGCACCGAGCCAGAGAGGATTTTTTCCAATATCTTTCATTTTTTCATAAGAATATTCCGCAATGACCGAACAGTCAATATTAAATATATTCGTATCGATCTGTAAAAGAGGTTCCCAATGATGGATTTTTTCCTGCTGATAGTGTTTGTCATGATACTGGTATTCCGCTTTGATGGAAATAGGCGTCTCACCGATCATGAAATCATACATAAGCGTGGGTGTAACTTCTTTTTCCCAGTGATTTATCTCCTCGTCCTTTCTTTCAATATGAGAAAAGCTTGCGATGAGGATCGAGGTGTCAAAGTAGTGGATCGCTTCCACCCACAAATCGCTCTGCCGAATTGTCCACGCATCATTCCATTCCTCAGCATAATTGACTACGAACTCATTAAAGTCATTAGGCATGAACATCACTTCTCCCATCACGCCCTGCTGGTCTTTCCCGATCGGAGAGTCATATAACGGTTCATTACTGTGATTGAGGATCGGTAGGTCGTTCAAGCGCGAATCAAAATTCAGGTAATTATTGTAGGCAACTGAAAAAGAAATTATATCAAAATAGGTATTGAGATTTCCATAAAAGGCATGCCCTATCTTTGAGATACCTTCAGATTGATCAAGATAACCATACTCAGCGCTCATATCAAACCGGCTTGCATTCACGTCAGCACGAATGCCGAGAATCTTTCTATCCAGATAATTATCACCTGCCTGCCACTCTCGAACATTCACAAAAGAAGCGCCAAGTTTAACGGGATCAAATATATCCTTCTGCATATCAATACCGGCAACCACATCGTTTTTAATGTCATTATCCTCATTGGGAAGTGCGCCATAAAGTGCTTTCATCTGAAAGGATTTAGGGAAGATTTCTGCGGAGAAACCGTTCAATCGTGTGTCAATATCAAAATCTCTATCCCTATAAACACGCAGTGCAATACCTGAGCCAAAAACCTGTTCAAAGTTGCCGGCTCGTGCAGAGAAATCATCCACTTTATATTCAAGGAATCGTTCATCCCAGGTATAGGAAATCGACTGCGAAGTAAGCTCCTGCATCGCTGCGAATTCATCATACTTTGGAAGATTTGCAATGAACTTCATACCAAAGGTGAAATTCTTATAGGTCATGCGGAAACTAAACTCGTCTGAGAAATAATTCCTCAGAGAATCAACTGCATTTTTATAGACGTATGTTGCTTCATTCAAGCCGGTTACACTAAAATCTTTCAATGCAAAAAGTGATGAAGCAATAGAAAGGATCAGGATAAATATTATTACTTTTTTCATAAGTACCTCTATTGTTTTTCTATTCTGAACCGGCTCGGATAAAGCACACGAGTTGTTACAGCCACACTGTCAACAATAATAGGCTCAAATACCCATTGCTGTGCTGCATCGATGGCAGCTTTCTCAAAGCCATAAATTGTGTCTTTGCAGGCGCTGATAAGGCATACCTGACCAACAGTGCCATCTTCCATAATCACAAGATCGAGTATGATATCTGCTTCAACTTTGTCATCATAAGCTTTTTCAGGATAAACTGGAGACACATAATTTATCGGTTCAGGCAATTCTTCAGGTGGGAATAATTCGTTGAGTTCCTCGATGGTAATATCTTTATAAATGACCTTTCTCAATTCTGTCTCAAGCTCGTGTTCATCGCCCTGTATATAGCCCTCGTGCCTGTAAACGATCTCACCATTTTCATCGATGATGAATGTTCTAGGAATTGTGTTTACATTGAAAAGCTTGCTTACGTTTTTATTGGGATCAAGAAGAGTAATGAATTCGAAATTCTTAGATTTTACAAAGGATCTAACCTTACCGGCATCACGTGCTTTATCTGTGCTGATACAAATTACATTAACGAGATCCCTATACTTTTCCTGAAGATCGCTGAGATGGGGAAGGGCTTTCTTGCAGGGACCGCACCACTTTGCCCAGAAGTCAACTATCACTGCTTTTTTACTCAACAGTTCGTCAGAATCGATCTGATCTCCGTTGATGTCTTCAAGAGTAAAATCCGACATGGTGTCCAGTGCGAATACTGTTGAAATTAAAAAGAGAACACTGAATATCAGAATAGAAATCGTTCTTTTCATTAAATGCTCCCCTTCTCAAGTAAAATATCTTCTTCTATCACATTATAAATTTTACACGTATCTGCATTATAGGGATCTTCAAGAGTTTGCAGCCATACATAGAGCACAATGTCATCCGGAACGGTTGAAGGCATTCCAAGTTTAAAAGAAATCGGATTGGAAAAATCTTCCTCACCAATATTTTTCATTCCTTTTGCGATAACCACCTGTTCACAGGGTCTTCCTGTATATCCGAGCACAGAAGATACTTTTTCAATCAGCGCATATTTGATATATAGGTCTTCCATAGGAAGAGAATAGTCTTTCCTAATTGTGATCTGCCCGGATAAAGTATCAGAAATTGTGTAGGAGAAATTTTTCAGTTCTGCCAGAGCGTCCTGATCAAAAAAACTGGTGATAGTGTTATGATATTGATCATAGGTGTCTCCCCCACCGCCTGTTACCTTTACCTGTCCCTGGAACATTGATTGAGGGGCTGAATAGCTCATATTATAATATTCAATTACCTCTATTGCACCAACATCCAGATCGTCGTCCCAGTGGTATTCAATATAATAAAAGGCATTCCCGTATTCCTGCTTGAGCTGTTTAAGCGCTTCCTCTGCATAATGACAGTTCGAACACCATGTCCCTGTGATCATTTCGACCAAAACTTTTTGAGGAACTGCAGGAGCGATCTGATTTCCTATGAAAAGAAAGCTGTCACGTTGAGCTTGGGCATAGTCGATTATCGTAGTGTCAACACCTGCTGTCATAATACGGTACGACACCTTATAATCGAACTCAGATAGAATATCTATATTGATTGAAATGCTGTCCGGTGATGCTAATGCGAGTGAATCATACAGAGCTTGCATGTCAGCTTTTTCCATTCCATCGTTTAGATAAGTGTTCGAATAATAGGTCATAATAGATGCAACATCATCAAATAAAATACCATCTTCCATATGAGCGGCAAAGCGTTCTAAATAATGTTCAAAGGGTGTAAGAATGGGATCAAAATGATGTTTAAATCTGTCACAGGAAAAAATTGAAAGCAGTATGACAATTCCAAGTATGCAAAACAAAACTTTTTTCATATTTTTAAACCTCTTAAAAATTATTTAGGTACTTAGGATTCCAATCAGCCGACGGACGTGAAAACAAAGATTCTCGCAAAGACGCAAAGATGTAAAGGAAAAATTAAGAATATTTTTTTGGCAAAATATTACCTCAAGTCTCTGTAACCTCTTTATTATAGAGGATTCACAAAGATAATTTTTTATGCTTAATTTTTTCATTCGGGTGCTTTCGTGTGCATTCGTGTTAATTCGTGGTTATATTTATTCAGGTTTATCCGAGTTAGGTATAAGTACGACATAAGATGGAAGTCCAAGCACACCAAAATGATCGAGTATCTCTTTTGTCGGGGATTTGTTCAAATCCTCTGCCTGATACCGTACAAGAACAAAATCTTTCAAAACCTCTTCAACCCTATCATCTTTAAATGTAGTTGCTTCCATTACAAGACAGTTCTTGCACCAAGTTGCCCAGAAATCAATGAGAACCGGTTTGTCTTCTTCTTTTGCTCTTTCAAGACCATCTATCAAAGAAGGCATCCAGACAAGGTCGGTTTCTTCGGTCGTACTTTCGTCTGTGTGCTCGTACACCACCGGCTGGGATTGTGTTTTAAAAATTGAAACTGCTGTGTAGCCATAAAGAAGCGCAATAACCAGTATGATCACACCAAAGATATATTTGATCCACTGCATCCATTTTCCCGGTTTGGGAAGGATCGAAAGTCCGGCGCCGACAAAGGGCCACGGCAATGCCATACCAGCACCAAGCAGGAATGGAAGCAGCAAACCGGCAGGATTTCCCGAAGTATATAAAGTTACCGAATACAGAATTACCGAAATAAGGACAGGAGCAACACATGCACCGGCAAGCAATGCGGCGATAATACCCAGCACAAATACTGTAATATATTTTCCCTTTCCTGTTTTCTTACCAGCCATCTTGCCGGACTGGAATTTTGTAAAATCTATAGGGAACACATCAAACATGGCAAGAGCAAGCAGGATAAAAATAATTGCAATTATTATATTGAACCAGGGCGAGGAATTAATCTCACCGAATCGTGAACCGGTGAGCACTACGATCAAACCGAGACAGCCATAGGCAAGCATCATACCGATTCCATATACACTACCGATCAAAAAACCCTTTCCTCTGGATTCCGCCTGTGTGCCGGCTCCAAGCACTGCAATGGTTATGGGCATCATAGGAAGAACACAGGGAGTGAGATTAAGTGCAATACCCCCGACAACAATCAGAAGCAGTATCAGCCAGATACTCATTCCTGCAAATCTATTTGCGGACGAACCATCCGCTGTTTTTGCATCTTCTGCAAACAAGATAAAATCCTTGCTTTTCAGATACCCGGCAGCAATGTCTGTCATGACAAATCCATCAAGCTTACTTTTGATCTCTGTGAACTCAATCTCAGGCGATGTTTCTACTTCAGTTTTTGAATCTGTCTGGAGCGTCTCCATTGCAGAGATCACACTTTGCACACCTTGGACGGCAAAAGTAAGTACAAGCTCCTCCTCTTCCGGAAAATAGCACATTCCAGAGTTTTCACAGAACTGGTAGCCGGCATAGACCAAAAGCTCATACGCATCTGCAGGAAAATCTTTTGAGAGGGTGAATTCCTGCTGCAAAATTACGGACTCGTAATAATTTATCAAACTGTCTTCTTCGATACCTTCGGGATATTGAGTGTGTGAAAATTCAATACCTTCTACTTCTTCAGCTTCGATATAGAAATAGTCTTCCTGCAAGCTTTGATGCATTCCTTCCGGAATAGTGAAGGTCACTGTGATCATACCCTTCCCACCAGGTAAAAGTTCTGAAGGTTGAATGCTGCCGGTGGCTATATTATCCTGCGCGAGTAATGATTGAGCGGAGAATAAAAATATAATGAGTGTGAAAAACAAGACTACTTTTTTCATACGTGCTCCCTGCGTATGCATATTTTGAATTATAAGTCCACTCTAAAAAAATCAGAATTAATAAAATGATAAACCGTTAAAACGGTTAATGTTTTTTTGTTTCATTAACCACCAACTTAAGTTGGTGGTTAATTAAGAAGACAGTAACTTTCAACCGATTCACTTGTCCCGTTAAATCCTTATTCATTTAACTGGGATCGGTTTCCGAATATTTGAAAATCTTTCTAACATATTTATAATCATAACTTTTGTTAAGTAAACTCAATTATATTTTATTCAAATTTTTTTGAATGTAAATGTTTGTCAATTTTGCAGGAGTATTTTCAGATTTTATTTTATAGAAATCTTTTATCGTTATGTGGTATGTTTTTTGCCAAAAACAAATGCGCCATTCTTTAGAATTTTTACAGCATTTTCAACGACATCAGGATCATATAGAATACCTTTGTTATCCTCGATCTCTTCAAGGGCTATTTCCAATCCAAGACTTTGACGATAGGGTCGGTCGTTTGCCATTGCTTCTACAACGTCAGCTACTGCAAGGATCCTTGCTTCCATAAGAATTTTATCTTTTTTCAGACCATTTGGATAACCCGAACCGTCAAAACGCTCATGATGCTGATGAACCATCTTTGCGACCTGCCATGGGAAATCCAGGTCCTTTAAAAGTTCATATCCAACTGTAGGATGAAATTTGATCTGCTCCCATTCTTTATCTGTTAGCATTTCCGATTTATTCAATATCCTGATCGGTATTTTTATCTTACCAATATCGTGCATAGTCCCACCAATGCGAATACCTTCGATCATATCGGAGGGAAATTTCATTTCCTTTGCTATGGAAATCCCAAGTTGAGCTACATTATGCTGATGACCTGCAGTGTAGGGATCCCGCAATTCAACAACATTGGCAAGCACATTTACCGTATCCTGAATTAGCTTCTGCAATCTCTCATAACTTGCCTTAAGCTCATCTTCAGCCCGTTTCCTGTCGGTGATATCTCGATAGATACCATACACCGCTACCTGCTGCCCTTCTATTATGATAGGCGTGCCGAGAACGGATACATCCAGCAATTTACCGCTTTTGGTTTTACGCTTTGTTTCAAGCCGTATATCTTTTCCACTGACAACTTGCTTGGTGTATTCAGTAGCTTCGTTTAAAAGTTCATCAGCAGAAATGAGCTCATCCAGCACTTTTCCAATCGCTTCTTCCTCAGTGTAACCAAACACTTCTGAGAATGCGCGGTTGATCTGTACTATTTTTCCCTCAATCGAAGCAACCACAATTGCTTCCGGCGAACTTTCAAAAAGATGCTCGAAATATGCCTTCTGCTCCTGAAGCGCTTCGTCAGATCTCTTGCGTTCCTCTTCCTTCCTTTCTATCTCCTTTTGAAGTAAAATACCGTTGCCCAATTCCTGAATCAAGCCCATAAGCTGTTTCACATTAACCGGTTTGAGAATAAAACCCTGAACTCCAAGTTCTATTGCTTTGATAAAATAGTTTATTTCTCCATAAGCTGACACTACGATAAATTTCGTTGAAGGTTCGATTTCCTTGATCTTCTCGATCATTTCCAGACCGTTCATGACAGGCATCTTTATATCTGTTACAACGATTTGTGGCTTATGCTTTTTGAATATCTTAAGTCCAATTTCCCCATTAAGTGCGGTGAAAACATCTTTGATCTTACGTTCCATCATCGTATTGATCGAACGGAGAATGACACCTTCATCCTCGACATACATAATTGATAAGGGTAAAAGAGCTTTTGGTGTATCTTTAATTGGTTGTGATTTCAATGGTAAACACTGCTCCTTTTTCGGTATTCTGCACAGTAAGAGAACCTTTCATGTTCTTCTCGATAAGCATTTTGGACATATATAGACCTAATCCTGTTCCGACTAAATTTTCTTTCGTAGAAAAATATGGTTCGAATATTTTGTCAATCATTTCATCATCTATTCCACCTGCGGTGTCCTCAATTATGATCTTGCATATCTTATTTTCATTTGAAACTTTCAGGAATATATTTCTTTCCTTACATTCTCTTTGGACGATTATTTCTTTTGCATTTGTCAGGATATTGAACACCACCTGCGCAAATTCATGAGGATATCCTAAAACAGTACAATCCTCTTTGCAATCCAAATATGTATTTATGTTATTTGCTTTGAAATTCTGGGATAAAACATGGATCATTCTTTCAATTTCTTCTTTTACATTGAAAGATCTTTCAACTTTGGTTGTGATAAAAAGTTCGGAAATATCCGTAATTGTTTTTGACATCTGCTGCAACTGCTTCATTGCCTCACCAACCGATTCCTGCAAATATTTTTCATTAAGTTCATCCGCATGAAAGGCATCCTGAATGTCCTGAACGATCAATCCAACTGCTGCCAGCGGCTGCCTCCAATGATGGGCTACATTGTTCATGAGCTCCCCCATTGCTACCTGTCGTGACTGCCGGATTATCATGTGATCCTGCTGCCGTATCTGTTTGATCGAGTCTTCAACCTTTTGTTCCAGTCTCAGTTGTAGCTTGGTCAATTCATCGTTTGCTTGTAGTAATTTCAATTCAGTTTGAACTCGCTCATCAATCTCATTCTTAAGCTCCTTTGTGCGCTCACTCACCGCTCGCTCAAGTTTTTTCTCAATATTTTTGTCTTTAATAAATATAATTAATCCTATAACTATAAACAAAATGAAGAATGATATTGAGAAGAAGATCACAAGTTTTTGTTTTGAGAGGTTAAGCTGATGTATCTGATTATTCTTCTGAAGCAAGGCAATTTCCTTATCTTTTGTGTCCACATCATACTTTGCATGCATTTCTGCAATTTTTTCACTTAGTGCCTGGGAAAATTGCTTCTTTGTTAATTTCGCATATTCTTTCAAATATTTTATCGATTTTGGATAATCCTCTTTTAATTCATAATACCATGAAAAAAATTGTGTATTATCTCTGATCAATCCTTGATTATTAAGCATTTCTGCCAATTCCTGTGATTCAAGTAAATACGGATAAGCTTCGTCGGGTTCATTATTATATAAATAATATTCTGCAACATTATAAGTGGTAATAGCCATTTCCCATTTGTTATTCAATTCTCGAACGATTTCCAATGATCGTAACCGATATTCCAGAACGTTATCCATTTCTCCTAAATCAAAATATACATTCGCAATATTATTGTATATCTGAGAAATACCTATTTTGTAATCGATCTCTTTTCTTATTATCAGGGATTTGGAAAAATAGTCTAAAGCTTCATCATACCGTTTGGTTCTAGCCATAACAGTACCTAACTGGTTTAACGCCATGGATATACCTTGTTTATCTTCAATTTCTGTTCTTATCTCCAAAAGTTTTTGAAAATATTCTTGGGCTTTATCAAAATTATCCAAATAAAAATTTGCCTGTCCGAGATTGAGAAAAGATTTTGCAATTCTGTCTTTATCATTAGTTTGTTTGGCTATATCTAATGCATTCAGGAAATAATCCATGGATTTTTGAGTTTCATCAAGTTGATTGTAAGCTATTCCCAAATAATTGTATGCATCTGCTTTATAACCTTGATCCTTAAGTTTTTCAGATAATTCAACCATTTGTGCTGCAAATGGAATTCTTTCATTTGGAGAAAGCTCCCAATAATTTCCTGCTAACTTGTCTAAAATTTCTATCTTTCCCTCACCTGTTTCGGTTTCTAATCTGTTCTTTAATGAATCTACTTCCCCTGCAAATATCGTACAGATATGAAAAAAAAATAAAAGTATTATAACTAAAATGGTTGGTTTTTTAATACACATTCTACCTTCTGCATACTTTAACTCCATAACCTCAAAGATGGTCATTCGCTGCGCTGTAAAATGACCTAATGACCCAATGACTTAATGACTTAATGACTTCTTTCATCTTTCAATAATTTTCTTCAATCGAATTACAAATACTGCTCCACTCGGTTTATTATCTTCAACAAATACTATTCCACCATAATCATCAACTGTTTGTTGTACGATATACAATCCAATACCGGTATGCCCTGTTTCACCATATTGGAAACCTTCATCGAATATCTTATATTTCATTTCATCCGGTATGCCAATGCCATAATCTGAAAATCTGATCTCACAATGATCTTCATCTGAACTAATATCAATATCCATCTTGGTTGTTTTGCCATGCTTAATTGCATTACTTATTATGTTCTCAAATACTGAATAAATTGCATTGTCCGCATAAGCCCTGCCCGTGCCAGTAACATTAAACTTTATATTTGGAAAATTTTTAATAATATCATGTGCTACTTTTTCCATATCATATTCATCTAAAGCTGTATGAGAATCTATGAACTGTTCCTGGTCACGTTGTTTTTTTATCGTATTTAAACTTTTTTCGACTCGCTTCTCGATCTCGTCAAGCATAGTTTCGTCCTGCTCATCACGGTAGATATCAAGAGCGCTTTTTATTACAATAACGTCATTTGCAATGTCGTGACGCAAAATTGAATTTGCTGTTTTTAATCGTTCCCGATTGATCTTTAATTCTTCTTCTGCCTGTTTACGTTCGATGATTGAAGCTAATTCTGCTGCTACTGCTTTCCCTATGTTTTTGTCATCATCACTCCATATTCGCACCCTATCATCATGAAGGTAGAGAATTCCTTTAACATCACCGGAATAATCTATACAAGGTATGCTGAGATAAGCAAGTGTTTTTGTTTTTTCCCAAATATCTTTATGTTTTTCATACCAATATTTTTTACGAATATCATTAACGACGGAAATCTCTTTTTTTTCATAAGCCAGTATTGCATCTACCCCTCTTATGTTTGTAGGTAAAACTGATCCAATTCCGAGCAAACTTTCTCTACAATCTACAATTTGCCAATCATTGTTAGGATCAACTCTAATTCTTAGCATTACTTTTGGAAGATCTAAGCCAATCCTAATTGCCTTTAAAGAGGTTTTAATAGATTTTTTTAAATCTGTTTCAAGAAGACTTAAAGCCACATCTTGGAGTATTTGTCGCTTACGAAGTTCTTTATTTAAAGTCTCCTCTGCCTGTTTGCGATTGATAGCAAGAGCAATTTCTTCGGAAATAAAGGTTAGAATTTCAATATCCTTTTCTGTATAGAGGTTTGGATCATCATAGCTTTGAACTGCTATAACACCGATTACTTTATTTTCAATTTTCAGGGGAACACCGAGCCAGATTTCAGATGGTGTTCCAACTGTTTCAATTAATCCTTTTTTTATTAATTTTTTTACTACATCCTTCGTAGCAAAAAGGGACTTGCCTGTTTTGATGACATACTTTGTGATAGTCTTACCAGCAGGAAATGTTTCAAAATCATCTTTTTCATCGACATTAAAAGGAAGAGAGATCATATCAGTTTTCTCATCATATAAAGCAACATAGAAATTGGTAGTGTCAATCATATTTCCCAGGTATTCTCTTATTTTGTTGTAAAAGTCGCGCATTTTATCGGTTGTATTCAGAGCATTGGAAATGTTGTATAATGCTTTTTGGATTTCCTCTGCTTGCTTCTGCTCGGTGATGTCTAAAGCATATGTAATAATGACTTTCCGACCCAGATAAAAACCTTGTTGGGAACGGACAATTTTAGGAAATACTTCGCCGTTTTTTCTTATACCCCAGAAATCATATTGTCTGGTTTTGCCGTTAAATGCATCCTCGACAAATCCGATGATCTTTTTCATGTCGTTCTTTCCCGGAGCTGATAAAAATTCAGGTGTCTTTCCTATGAAAAACTCCTTTGAATAACCGTACATGTCCACTGCTCCCTGATTGACATCAAGAAAACGACCTTCCCTGTCCTGTATGTATATGGCATCAGATGCATTGTTAAAAAGATCTCGATAGCTTTTTTCAGATTGTATCAATTCTTCTTCCGCCTGCTTGCGCTCTGTTACATCACGTGTAACTGAAATAAGTTGCTTTCCAGCGATATTTACAGTACTTTGAAAATTACGCCATTCTCTATCTTTATTTATGAAGCGATATTCAATTGTCTCACTAACTATGGATTCTTTTCCTGAGATAAGTTTCTTGATCTTATTATTAATATATTTTTTTAATAAGGGTAATAAAATCTTTTTATCTTCCGGATGGATAAAATCGAAAAAGGATTTACCAAGCAGATCTTCAAGGTCATAGCCGACCATGGATTTTAATGAAGGGCTTAGATAGAGATAGGTAGCTTTCAGATCAAATGTAGTTATAGCAATATTATCACTTGTGTTTTCTGCAATTAATCGGAATTGCTCTTCCGATTTTCGTAGTGCTTTTTCAGCTTTTTTTCGTTCTCTGCGTTCTTCTGTTTCTTTTAGGGCACGTTTCACAACAGGAATAAGTCTGGAGAGTTTGCCTTTTAGGACATAGTCTGTTGCACCGGCTTTTAAACACTCAATGGCAATTTCTTCACCTATTGTTCCTGAAATAATAATCAGTGGAATATCAGGCGTGGTTTTCTGTTGAATTTTTATTGCAGACATACCATCAAAAGAAGGAAGTTTATAATCTGCTATAATAAGGTCGGGGTTTTCTTTAAGAGCTTTTTTAAAGTCCTTTTCTGTATCCACTCTTTTCCAGTCTAAAATAAATCCTTTGCTTTCAAGTTCTTTTACTTCCAATTCCGCATCGAGTGGGTTGTCCTCAAGTATTAACAATTTTAATGTTTTTTTATCCATAGCATACTCCATTTATCATATTAGATTTCGGATCTTTCACATTTATCCTCGTTCCCAAGCCCCAGCTTGTGTGAAAATGGTTTTTTTAAGTTATAACGACCCCCATCCCTAACCGAGATAGATTCTCCCCCTAAATAGGGGGAGTTAGAGGGGGTTGAGAAAATATCTATCATTTCATCTGTTTTCACACAGACTGCCCAGCTTGGGAATGCTGTGATAATAGGTTTCCAAGCTGGAGCTTGGAAACCAGAAGTGCAGAAGTAGTGTGCCATAATCTGATTATTCCGCAATCCCAAATCCGAAATCTAAAATCTGCATTTTATTGCACCATAAGCTCAACTTCTGCATTTGGTTCGGAGATAAAGACAGCTACTTTCGCAAAATATTTGTTTGCAACCCGCTGAATATCTTCAGGAGTGACCTTGTCGAAATAAGTCTTCATGTTTTCGAGATAATCATAGCCAAGCCCAATTGCTTCATAATGTGTCATATAATAGGGCAGCTGATTATCGTCAATACTCGTAATGATCATCTTTGAATACTCATCGATAGATGATAGTATCTCTTCTGTGCTCACTGGTTCGTTCTTCAGCTTATTTATCTGATCCTGCAGCACTGCTATCAGCTCATCTTTTTTATCAATAGAGGTCTGGCTTGTCAGGCGGAAGAATCCGTAATCATCGTCGCTTTGATATCGAGAGTATCCATAGTATGCAAGATCATTATCACCGCGTACAGCTTTATGAATCCTGCCACGAGAGCCGTTTAAAATCGCAATAATAACACTCACCGTCAAGTGATCAATGCTCTCGTTATCACGTGGAGGAGCGATGCAATTGAGATCAATATTCACCGGCTCAAAAGCATACTCCTGAACAAACGTTTCTTCAATATTTGGAACGACCAAATGATATTCTGTTCCTACGATCTCTGCGTGTGGAATGTTTTTATAGAATGTCTTTGCATACGCTTCTGCTTCATTAATAGTAAGATCGCCAAAGAAGGTTACGATTGCCTTTAATGCATTGAAATAATTTTTATGAATATTCTGCAAGTCCTGCTGATCGAGTGCCTGAATGATCCCAAGTTCTTTCAGATCTGAAACACCAGCCGGCTGCCCCTGATATAGTTTCTCTCTACGAAACTCAGAATGTATTGAATTAGCATTGCTCAATGATCTTTGATAACGAGCGATTGCTCTCTCTTTAGCAAGAGTTATCTCATGCTCCGAAAAAGATGGATCATTAAAGGCATCGATAATGATCTCCTGAAGTTTGGGAAAATCGTCATTCAGACATTTGAACCTCAAAAAGGTTCCATCATCCTTTGTGTAAACATGCAGATCGATTGCGTGGTCTTCTTTCCATTCAGTGAGATCAAGGGAGTTGAATTTTGCCGAACCCTTGAGCATAAGATCCATCATAAAGGAAATAGTTCCAACAGTCTCCACAGTTTCATAATTATTACTGATGGGGATGTACACTACTCCACTGATGATCGGTTTCTCAGTATTCTTTTTATAAATGAGAGTGAGGTTATCTGAAAGTTGGACCTTTTGCGGCTGCAATTTTTCTGCCACTAGCTCGTCTTCATGCTCAAGCATCTCTTTCGCTCCTTCAGGAAGAGCATAGAAGATAACTCTGTTCTTGGGCACAAGATATGTTTTGATGCTGTTCATCACATCCTTTGCAGTGATCTGTTCAAAGAAGTTGATAAAGAGCTCATCTGAATCCGGTATGCCGAACATTATGAGATTCCATGCAATATTATTACAATCCATATCAACTCCGGGGGTGCTCAAAAGCTGTCTTGCTTTATATCGTGTAATGAGATTTTGAATATCCTCATCTTCGATACCCACCATGCTGTACCATTCGATTTCTTCATCTATTATAGAAACGATTTCTTTCACTTTGGAGGGATCTTTTGCTTCAAAACCAATAGTGATTGTTCCCTCGGGTATCTGCATTGAGGTATTAATATACGCATATATGTAATTCACCAGTTGGAGTTCTTCCATAAGTTTATATTTGATTGGAGATTGCCTCTTCCCAAATAAAATATCGAGGGCTGCGATAAGTTCAGGATACTGCTCGAAATCAGCTGTAGGCAGAATGCTTGTAATAAATACCATCGGCTGTTGAATCTGGAATTCCTCCATATATTCGATGGTTCCACTCCTTGGATTCTGAGGTGGAAGATACACTGGATCCAGTTGTCCTCTTTCGATACCATTAAAACTTTCCTCTACCTTGGCAAACATCTCCTCAGCATCAAAATCACCTGCAACGACGAAGATCATATTATTTGGAACATATCGTTTATGATAATAATCTGCAAGTTCGTCTCTGGTAATTGTTTTAAATAATTCTGTGTAACCAATGACAGGGTACTTCCTATTTGAAGTAGGAAAGACAAGCTCATTATTTCTTTGATAAACTTTTGATCGCGGCGGTGTTGAGCGCATCACGATCTCCTTGAGAATGACTTGTTTTTCACGGGCTACTTCTGCCGAGTCAATAGCACAGGCATGCATCTGCTGAAACAATATTTCCAATGCCTGGTCTGCGTATTGCTTATCAACAGTAATATGAAAGGCAGTAGCATCAGTTGTTGTATATGCATTAACGAGTGCTCCCATTTCCTTTGCCATTGCTTCATATTCAGCTTCTGTATGAAAGGTGGTTGAGCCGCCGGCAACTATATGTTCCAAATAATGAGAAATGCCTGCTCCGAGATATTCTCCTTCATTGACAGAGCCGGTTTTTACAAAACAATAGAAACCTATTGAATTGTTATTATGATTCTCTTTCACAGCGATCTGCATCCCATTAGAGAGGGTCTTACATAGGATATTGTTGCCATACACAAGAGAAGAAATACCTAAGAATATCACCAAAACAAGGGTGAAGATTACTTGTTTTTTCATCGTTATTAAATCTCCCTTTTAATTTTATATTATTAATTATAATTTTCTTATAAGATATTAGTTGTAAAGTTTTTATAAAAAGTTCCTAGAAAATTCCATAAGGAAATTTCCAAAGGGATTTAATGATATTCTGTTTAGATTAATTTTTTTTCATGTTTTATTTCAGGAGTTACAGTTTTGTGATAAGAAATTTACTATAATTTAATGATTTCATGCAATAAAT
>JAUWMT010000098.1 GCA_030613025.1 Candidatus Cloacimonadota bacterium | reverse complement strand
GATTTTAAGAAAAATGAACTTAAAAACAGGATACTTCAATTTAAGAATCTTTCCCAACCTGATGATATAATTGCACAGGCGTATAATTTAAAAAATAAGTCAAACTGGAAAATTCAATATTCCCGAAAAAAAGTAAAAGATCTAGATGATTATGAAAATTATATCAAAGAAATATTATACCGTCCCTTTGATAATAGATATATATTTTATCACCAATCATTGATTGAAAGAATGCGTCTTGATATTATGTGGCATATGCTGGAAGATAATATTGGATTAATTACTCACAAAAGAGAAGAATTAAATTTAAAATGGAGTCATGCATTTATTACATCGCATATCACAGAGCACGGTGTCTTGTCTTCAAAAACAACAAATTACCATTTCCCGCTCTACCTTTACCCAAACAAAGAGGAAAATAATTCTAAAAACGGTTCGAGTCTAATGCTCTTTGGAACAGAGGCTAAATGTCAAACACGCGAACCCAATATTGATAAAATAACTTTTGAAAAACTTAAAATTGCCTATAAACAGAAGCCCACCCCTGAAGAAATCCTCTTTTACATCTATGGTGTTTTTTACAGTAAAATCTACCGTGAAACCTACGCAGATTTTCTTAAAATAGATTTTCCGCGTGTACCGTTCACTTCGGACTATGATCTATTCATAGAAATGGGAAAATTGGGCAAAGAATTAGCTGCTTTGCATTTACTCAAAAGCCCGGAGCTTGATTCGCCTACTGCTAAATATCAGGGTTCCGGAGATAACGACCGGATTGAAAAAGTAATTTACAAAGCAGATGAGCAGCGCGTCTATATCAATAAGCGAAAATACTTTGAAGGTGTTACACCGGGGGTTTGGAATTATTACATTGGCGGTTATCAGGTTTTACACAAATACCTGAAAGACAGAAAAGATAGAATGATGGACGATGCACCACGATATTGCCGCATTGTTACAGCATTGTATAAAACTATTGAAATTCAAAAGCAAATCGATAATATTTACCCTGAAATAGAAAAAAATCTTATTAGATTTTAAAATATTTTTTGTAAAATAAAAAGTTTTTATATTATATAGCAGAAGAAAATCTTTTATTATTACTCTTTTATCATATTTTAAGAAATTACAGTATATCAAATATGAAGACCCGAGCCCGTTTACCATTACTTATTATTAATAAGTTAGATAATATGGAGATACAATATGGAAAAAATAAAGAAAGAATCAAAGTTTTCATATGGGAAAGAATATGGGGAAGAATATGAGAATAGAGTTAGACAAGAAAATGAAAGATGTTTTCTAAAAGATAAACAAAAAGTAAAATATCATTCATTTATTCTTTTGGAATTGGTATATTTAGAAAAAGTTAAGCAATTAATTTCTGGTCTTGACAAACTATATGCCAATGCTTCAATATTTCAAAAATCAAGATTGGATTGCAAAAAGTTTCTTTCAGACTGTCATTCAAAATTATTTCAACGGTGTACTTTGTACTTACCATATATTACTACTTCGAAACTAAAAGGAAACTTTTTACCTAATTGTACTTTTCATGATCTTGGAGATAAAATTCGACATATACATATCTCTATCTATAAAATTTTACCATCGACTGTAATTCTCCAGATTCAAGTATATTTAGATGATAAAATAAGCAAAAAAATAAATGATTCCATCTACAAGTATCACAAAGAAATAGGAGAATCTATTAGCACACCAAAAGAAAAATATATAAAGATGTATGGTCCCGAAGGACAGAAAGAATCTGAGATATGTCAATTAAGAAAAGATTTACACAAAGAAGCAGTAGATTTCTTGAATAATTATTTCAAAGGTTATTTTTTTGAATTGTCACAAGAGAATATTTCAGTAGTACCTTCGATTGATTTGTTTTCTTTAGATTATCCCGTAAAAGAAGATGAAATTTTTGTTTGGGGAACCGAGAATATCGGCTTTTTAAATTGCTTTAGTACACATATAAATTACTATTATTCTTTTAAGTATAAAAATTATTTGTTTTGTTTTGAGTCAAAAAGAGATGATGAATTCGAGAATTATGTGATATTTGCTAACAGAAAAACAAGTACAGACAAGATGTATACTGATATTGATAGAGCTATTGAAGGAGGACTTAATTTCTGTTCTTTTGATTTAATTGCTATTGAAAGATGGATTAGAATTCAAGAAAGTGTTGTTGGGAAACTGAATTCTACAGTATCGGAAGAGATATCAAAAATTCAAGAAAATAAGTTCGGCAAAGCAATAGAAACAAGAAAAGTTGTTCTAAAGAGTGTTTTTTCTTTTAAAAGATTTGGAGTAGAATATAAAAGATGTGGTTTTATTTCTGATAGATTCGCATTTAAGAGTCTTAAAGGTAAAAAAAATCCCGAAAGGCAGATAGACTTATTCAAAGGTTTAAAAGAAGGTATTGACACAAGAATTGAGGAGATTAATAACTTAATTGATGAATTTACAAAGCAATATGAAACCATTCTAAATTTGAAGAACCTTGAATTTAGTAAGAATATAAAGAACTCCGTACTCTGGTTGACAATAGTTATTATTGTGTTATCTATATTTCAAATAACTATATTAGTGAATCCAAAAATTTCTGAATTAATAATGAAATTGTTATTTGGAGGATAAAATGTCTTTCGTTGCAAATTTTATTGGTATAAATAAATATGCAAATCAGAGTATTGGGATAAATAGCTGTCCCTATTTTATACTTATTTATCCTATAAGAGAGAGTGTAAATTTATTAGATATTTATCATCTAACTGCTTATAAATAAAGTGAATGGTTAAGTAAAATACAGAGTAGAGAGGAAGTTTATATGGTTAAAAATAGCCGTAATTGTAATTTTATTAGTACAGATAAACCTATATTAGATTCAACACAAAACAGAAATGGAGTAGCTTCTTCAGATGAATAACGTAAATGATCTAAATAAAAAGGTTTTAGAATGGGTGGTAGGTCAAGGGTATCCATTAGAGATGAAAGTCGCTACTTCTTTTCGGAATCGTGGGTTCGAGGTTATTCAGTCTCATTATTACCCCGATCCAGAAAACAATAATCTTAGAGAAATCGATATTGTTGCCATTACACCCGAATATACTGGTCTAATTGATGTTTCATTTGTAATCGAATGCAAATCGTCAAAGAAAAAGCCATGGGTCCTTTTTACATCTGAACACACCTTAGAGGGTTTGAATATCCTCTTCTCATATTGTATCAATTCTGATTCAGCACGAGAGATTTTAATAGAGAAAGAAATGGAAACAGGCGTAAAGCTACCATGGATGAAAAAAAGCGGTAGAGTTGCCTATGGACTAACTCAAGCATTCACAACAGGTAGCGATGTTACGTTTAAAGCATCAACTGGTGTTTTAAAGGCGGCAATTTCGCGAAAGCGTATCCTGGGCGAAAAAGGTTATTCTCCTTTTGTATTCGTTTTTCCAGTGATAGTAGTCGATGGAAAGATTTTTGAATGCTTTATCGATAAACACGGAGAGTTATCAATCCAACAATTTCATCATGGTTTCTAT
>JAUWMT010000054.1 GCA_030613025.1 Candidatus Cloacimonadota bacterium | reverse complement strand
AATTGACAGGAATAAGTATGAAAGTAATTTTAATATTGAACAAAGAAATCGAAGGAAGAGGAAACTCTTTTTTTGTTTTCTCTTCTTTCGAAATTATTTCTAACAACCTAAGGGGACATTTGGCACTAATGTAGATAATCTTAAACCTCACTTACATAAAATGAAAGACGTACATTTGTGCGTCTCTTTCTTTCCTTTATAAACACATATAAAAATTCACTATCACGGAATTAACAAGAGCATTGACAAAAAAATCGCAATAGAGAATTTCCAACAAAATCAAAAAATTTTTAGAGGTTTTAATGAAGAAAATAATCTTATTTGTGATTTTTTTACTCTGTTTGCACACTACACTTTTTGCAAATACCAATATACATTACACAGAAATTCCCCATGCTGAGCAGTGGTATGAAGATCATCCTGGAGAACTTCCCATCTGGCTCACCGAAGAGGAAAAACTCCATCTTGACGAGATTGGCAAAGATTTCCGCCCGACACTCGAACCTCCGGCACCTGTTCGTCAACATGCGGAATTCGAACCGATGCAGGGTGTGCTTATTAGTTACCCCAATGTTTATGGATTTGGCATCTCAACATCTATTATCGCAGAAATGGCTGAAGATGTAATTGTCTATTGCGTGGTCTCATCATACAGCCAAACCGCTGCATATAACACTCTTAATAACGGTGGCGTGAACATGAGCAATGTCGAATTTCTTATAGCTGATACCGATACATACTGGATACGAGATTATGGTCCGTGGTTTATTTTTAATGGAAATAATGAACCGGGAATTACAGATTATATATATAATCGTCCCCGCCCTGATGACAATGCTATTCCCTCTTTCTGCGCTACATATTTCGGAATCAATTTATACAGTATGGGACTGACAGCAACAGGTGGAAATTATATGACTGACGGACATGGTATATCTGTTTCTACAGATCTAGTTTACGATGAAAACCGCTTAAGTTTTGAAAGCGGTTCTTTTGATTCATTATGGGTTTTCAATGGTGATTCAAATTGGTTTATTGACAATATAGGATATAATAAAAATTTCTCAACAAGATCAGGAGAAATTTCTAATAATGAATCAACTATTCTTTCAATTAACTTAAGTGACATAGATAGTTATGGAGTTATTAGATTCTTTAAAAAAGTTTCATGCGAGAATTCACCTTCCGATAATGCTGACTATCTTGCCTTTTTTATTGATGGAATTGAAAAGGATAGATGGGATGGTGAGATTGACTGGAGTGAAGAAGTATTTAACATTTACTCTCCAAATTATCATACATTATTTGAATGGAAATACATAAAGAATAGCTCTATAAGCGCTGGAGACGATTGCGCGTGGATTGATTATATAGAATTTCCCATTTCTGAACCCACAATTCCAAAAGAAATAGTCCATATTTATTCTGAAGAATACCTAGGAGTTAACAATTACCATGTCGTGCCCGATGTGAATGGGGACTATATCAAGCATATTGATTGCTGGGGAAAATATCTAAGCCCAACACAAATTCTTATTCGCGAAGTTCCTTCAAGTCACTCGCAATACTCGCTCATCGAGCAGGCAGTTGATTATTTTGAATCCCAGTCGAGCTGCTACGGAACAAATTATGAAGTCCCGCGTGTGTACACGCCCAATAATCAGCCATATACAAACTCACTGATCCTCAACAACAAAGTCCTCGTTCCGATAACAGGAAGCTCTTATGATGCTCCGGCGATAGCGTCTTACGAAGCAGCAATGCCCGGCTATGAAGTGCTCGGTTTCACTGGATCCTGGTACTCTACCGATGCATTGCATTGCAGAGCAATGGGCGTTACTGACCAGGGAATGCTCTACATTTATCATGTGCCGGTTTCAGACACAATCACAACTTCTGATGACATCGGCATTTCTGCAAATATATTTGCTTATAGTGGTCAATCCTTGATTTCCGATTCTCTCCTTGTGTATTGGAAGCGCTCTACAGATATTAATTTCAATGAGCTTACCTTGAGTCATATTTTTGGTAATGTATACTCAGCAAGCATACCTGCACAACCAAACGGAACTATCATAAATTATTATATTCATGCTGCTGACAACTCCGGCAGAAGCGAAAACAATCCCTATATCGGCGCTCCAATGGCATATTCCTTCTATGTCATTAATCCGGTTTCAGTTGATGAGCCGCAACAGAATGTGATTACCGAAGCTACAAATTATCCCAATCCATTTAGTAGCAATACAACAATTGCTTTTACTTTGAAAAACAATTCTTTCACAAAAATCGAATTAGGTATATACAATATTAAGGGACAGCTAATTAAAGCGTATGCTGTTCAGCCGACAAATAATCTCATTACAGTAAATTGGGATGGCACTGATCATTCTGGAAGTGATGTGCCAAGTGGTGTGTATTTCTACAGGATAAATCTTGATGGAAAGACCTTTACTCAGAAAATGATGAAGGTAAGGTAGGGACTCCTTGATTTAAGAATGTCGAACACCGATTGGAGATTTTAGATTGCGGATTGCGGATTTCGGATTTTGCCATCTTCTTAAATCCTAACTCGTTAACGAACACCAATAAAGAACACACAATCTCCAATTTCTAATTTCAAGTTTCTAATTTCAATTTTCATCACGAATTATTCGTAAAATATTTCTCATTCACCATTACCCACCTGCTCTATATCCTATTAAGTTTCCAGCGAGTGTGATTCGAGGACAAAAGGACATCTTCGCTTCATGCTTCGCCACGAAGCAAATCTGAATGTGTTCTTTTTTGATTTAAGAACACCGATTGGAGATTTTAGATTGCAGATTGCGGATTTCGGATTGCAGATTGCAGATTTTGCCATCTTCTTAAATCCTAACTCGTTAACGAACACCAATAAAGAACACACAATCTCCAATTTCTAATTTCAAGTTTCTAATTTCAATTTTCATCACAAATTATTCGTAAAATATTTCTCATTCACCATTACCCACCTGCTCTATATCCTATTAAGTTTCTTGAGATGTTCTCTGTAAGTTTTTGAAAAAATATGCCGTTTGTTCTTCCCTGCAAAAAAGAATAAGTAATCTGTTTCCTGTGGGTGCAATGCAGCAAGAATTGATTGAATCCCGGGATTGCATATCGGAGTCGGTGGAAGTCCCCTATATAAATATGTATTATAATCCGATTTGATCTTAAGATCTTCATAATATATTTTTTTCCTGGAAATTCGATTTAATTCCAGAGCATAGGCAACAGTTGGATCTGCTTGAAGGCGCATCTTCTCTTTCAATCTTTTATTATACACTCCCGCAATGAGAGGTCGCTCATCATCAAAAATTGCTTCCCTCTCGACGATCGATGCCATTATAATTACATCAAATAATGAGTCAAAGGAAATTGGATTCGGGTGGACATTCTCGAACTGGAGAAAAAAATTATCAACCATCATTTGAATGATATACTTCTCATCCGCAAAATAAGGAATGTAATATGTTTCAGGAAAAAGAAAACCCTCAAGATTCTGAATCGGTAATCCTAAGCTGTCAACAAATGAGGAATCAGTACAGAGTGACATAAAAGTTGTGTAATCAGCCAATTCCTGACGTGCGAGCAAACTTGCTATACGCCGAACAGTGTATCCTTCAGGAACAGTAACACGATTGGTCACCACCTCCCCACTTGTTAGCTTATGAAGCACATCTAAAAAGGAATATTTTCCTGTAAAATTGAATTTGCCGTACTTCAGTTGTTTCTCGGCAGGTAATAATTTATTAACAACAAGAAAAAGTGTTGCAGAATGGATGATCTCCTTTTGCTCCAGCTTTTTTGCGATCTGAAATACGGAAGATCCTTTTGAGATTTCTATTGTTTTATTAAGAATGGGATATTCAATGTATAAGCTGGTAATAGTGTAATATACAAAATACAAAAATACGAGAATTAATAATATAAAAAAACCTTTTCTCATGACTTGTTATTGTTCTTTATGATATTCGAGATAATCCTTCAAAAGCAAAGATGCAGCGAGTTGATCAACTTTATCCTTGTTTTTCTTAAGTCTCCTGTTTGCCTGGTTCAGAAGGCGAATTGCAGATTTCGTTGTATAGGATTCATCCCATAAATTGATTGGAATTGAAATATGATTTGCGAGCATAGCAATAAATTTTTTTATCTCTTTCGATTTTTTTGACTCTGTGCCATCATCATTTAATGGATTCCCAACGATGAGAATTCCCACATCTTGATCCTTGATCATCCCTACGATCTCTTTCACTACATCGGGAGTTTTTCTTGTATCGATCGTGCAAAAGGGGAAGGCAATAAGATGCTCCGGATCAGACAGAGCGATCCCGATACGCCGTTCCCCATAATCCAATGCCATTAACCGTTTCAATTCTATGCTACTCTTCCGGTTCAGTATCATCCTTGTGACATTTCTCGACAGGAGTGTACCTCTCTTTTTGAAGCATCTTTATATCTTCAATTTTACACTTGATATCTTCTATCGACTGCTTTATCTCATCAACTTCTTTGAACACATCAGCAATATAGGAATCGTTGAGAAATTCCTTTTTCTTGCTATACACATATTCTCCGATATCCTCCAAACTGTTGTTTATCTTTGCATTTTTCTGAGCAATATCAAGTTTTAATTTTGATATTTTTACAACAACCTCTGCCTTATTTGCAACCTTTGAAAGCACATTGCCGACTTCACTTTTTACTTTTTTTAACATTTCTTTAGTTTCCATGTACGGTTACCTCCTCGCAAAATAATATTTTCATCAATCATGATGTCAATAATTTCGGGAACTGCAAAAAGTCCTGAACATGAAAAAACTGAAGAAAAGATTGATTTCACTTGACAACAAAACTGTGAGAACAACTTTTTAATCAAATTTTTTTGAATAAACTTATTTTTTAAAAATAAAGATTAAATATCGGAGGTTTTCGATGAAGAAAACATTGGTGTTAGTTCTGCTGTTCACGTTTGTGGCTTCACTGGCTTTTTCCAGCAGTTCACGTATTGCTTTGGACAAATCAGAAACTAAATTTGAAATCACTGAGAATTCCTATTATAATTTAGATATTACTTTTGAATTTTCAGAAATTACTACTCTGGACGTGGTGTCCGAAAAAGAAGTTTTTACTGAACTCCAGATTCCGGGCGGTTACTCAATTGGAGAAATTGGTTCTCCAAAACTTCCGGCAATTAAAAAACTAATCGAAATTCCTTTTGGCGCTGAAGTTTCTATTAATGTTCTCGATTATACAATCAGCGAATATGATCTTTCAGATCATCAAATATCCAATAAGATCATGCCGGTGCAGCCCTCACTTTCCAAAAGTACAGATCCCTCTACAGTTCCATTTGAATTCGATGAAGATGAGTATAATGTAAATGCCTACAATGAAGAGGAGCTTGCATCAGTTGAAGTACTCGGCACATTACGCGGTCTTCGTTTAGCCCAATTGGTCGTTGCACCTGTTTGTTATAATCCAGTTAAAGGGAAAATTAAATTTTATAATAGTATAAAAGTTCAGATCACCTTTCACAATCCTGACATTGCAGAAACCAAAAATATCAAAGCTGCAACCTATTCTCCATACTATAATGTCATTACCGAAAGAATATTCAACGGCAGAGATCACGGCTATCCAGCCCATCCCGACCTTGTAACCTATCCTGTGAAATATCTTATCGTTGCAAATAGAATGTTCGAATCTACTCTTGAAGATTTCATTGAATGGAAAACGCAAAAAGGATTTGAAGTTATTGTCGGCTATACTGACATAATCGGAAGTTCCGCAAGTCTAATCAAAACATGGGTACATGACCAGTATAATGCAGGAACTCCTACAGATCCTGCCCCAAGTTTCGTGCTTTTTGTCGGTGATACCGGACAGGTTACTTCTGAGACCGGTTCTTCCACAAATAAAGTCACGGACCTCTATTATTGCAGCGTAGATGGCGATATGTTCCCGGAAATGTATTATGGAAGATTTTCTGCCACGACAACTGCACAGCTTCAAACTCAAATAGACAGAACCCTTTATTATGAAAAGTATGAATTTTCTGATCCATCATTTTTAGATAATGTAACACTTATCGCCGGAGTGGATGGCTCCCATAATCCCACCCATGGACAGCCGGTAATCAATTATGGCACAGAAAATTACTTTAACACTGCGTATGGATTTGTTGATGTTCATGCATATCTCACCTCCTATACCGGATGTTATGACACTATTAATGATGGTATTTGTATGATAAACTACACTGCTCATGGCAGCCAGACAAGCTGGGGCAATCCGAGCATAACCCAAACCATGGTAAATAATCTTACAAATGTAGGCATGTACACCCTCGCAATCGGAAACTGCTGTCTTAGTGGAGATTTTGGTTATGGAGAATGCTTTGGAGAAACATGGGCAAGAGCAACGGATGCCACTACAGGCGACCCGACAGGAGCGATCGGCTACATAGCATCTGCTCCTTCTTCTTATTGGCATGAAGATGTGTACTGGGCAATTGGTGCTTTTCCCACAGTCGGCAGCGGTCCGACTCCTCCCACTTATGCGGAAACCTCCTGGGGCGCTTATGATGCTCCTTTTGTGAGCGATTATGTATGTCAGGATGCACTGAATTTCGTGGGTAATCTTGCGGTAACCGAAGCAGCAAATTTGGGCTATCCCCAGCATTCGACCCCACTCTTTTACTGGCAGGCATACAACCTTCTTGGTGATCCTTCTGTTGTAGTATATATGACTCAGGGTTCAACGAACTCTGTAAGCTTTCCCGGTATGCTTCCCATCGGAGCAACAAGTTTCACGGTGCAGGCAGATGAAGGTTCCTATGTGGCAATTTCTATGGACGGTGTTCTTCACGGCACAGCGCTTGCTGATGCTTTCGGTACTGCGGTTGTTACTCTTGATCCTCCTTTTACTACCGCAGGAACTGCTGATATAGTTGTTACAAAACCACAATACCAGCCGGTTTTTACTACAGTCCTTGTTGCTACTCCCGCAGTGGTCAATATTACACCCAGCTCTATACCCATCAATACTTTGACTGATGTAACGATTGAAGTATTTGAAGACGGTGGCACGATTCCTATTCCCAATGTGAATATTCTCATTACCGGACCTGGCGTATATGGAACGACATCAGGTATGACAAATGCTTCCGGAAGCTGTATCCTGAATTTTGGCGGCGAATACGGTGGCGCAGAGATCCTTAACGTGATCGGATGGAGAACAGGTGACGGCTACAACCTTATCGAAGAGCCCTTTGCCATCACAGGCGGTCTTGATCTCACCAATCCTGAAATATGGCTTACTACAGATTTCGGTCTTCAGGATACCTTCGGATTGAATCTTCCGGGAACAGTGTGCTTTTCTCAAGATGAACCTGGTTGTACATATGGACTGTATATTGTTGCTAAAGACACAACTATATATTCTTCAGAAGATCAGATAACCTATACCCCGACCGTAATAACAGATGTTTTAGCAGGCATTATGAAGTCCGGTTATAATATATATCAGGAAACTTTCACGACAATAGAGGTGTTCGGTACAGTATCAGGTATTGTTACGGATGCTGAAAACGGTTTAGCAATAGCCAATGCTGAAGTACGCTTCTACGAGCAAGGCGGCGATCCTACAGAGCTACCCCTCTTTAGTGATGAAACGGATGCAACAGGTTTTTACGAAATAACAACTGAATATCCAGTAGATTATTATGATATTTATATAGATAAATGGGGATGTGATCCCTACCAGGAATTAGGATTCTTCCTCAACTATGGTGCGAACACTCATAATATTACTATTGATCCTGGTGAAACCAGTACGGTTTCGGGACAACTTATAGATGACTTCCTCGTACTTGGTTCCGGCACACTTTCCTATTATCGCTACGATAATGGTGAAGAATACGCAACCGTAGATGTCACTAACGGAACTTACGAAGTCATCCTTCCAAATTTCACCTATGACATATATGTTGCTTCATCCGAACATGTTCCCTATTCCGGCACATTAGCTGTCGAAGGTAATATGATCATAAACTACCATCTTGGAAATGCTGCGATCTTTGCAGATTTCGAACAGAATGATGGAGATTTTGTCAGTAATGATGTAAACGGCTGGCAGTGGGGTGTCCCCTCAGGTGGAGAGATTTTCGCTCACTCCGGCACACATTGCTGGGCAACTGTGATAGATGGTTATTATGGAACTGATAATGCTGACTGGACACTTGATTCTCCTGAATTTTCTATAACCGGCAGCGGTATGCTGACCTTCTGGCATTATTATGATTTCGAGGGCTCATACACTTATTGGGATGGCGGAAATGTATCCATCTCAACTAATGGAGGCATGAGCTTTGAAGTCATTACACCAGTTGGTGGATACACCGGCACGATAGAAGCTCTTGACGACGAACCCGGCTTCGGGGGTCAGATAGATGAATGGGAACAGGTCGAGTTCGATATTAATGGTTTTACAGGTGATAATGCGATCCTACGCTGGCACTTTGGCTCAGATTACTCATCTAATCAATATTGGGGTTGGTATATCGACGATGTGCTTTATGGCGATCCTACCACAAGTTATCCCATTCCAATTTATGATAATGACCCCGATCATCAGATCATTACTACAAAACTCCAACAGAACTTCCCAAATCCCGTTCTCAACTCCACGACCATCTCTTTCATGCTGCCCGTAAATACATCCAAAGCTGAATTGAAGATATACAACATAAAAGGTCAACTGGTACAAACCTTTATGCCTGACGTTTCAAATGGTCCTCTTCACGAGGTTCAATGGGACGGCAAGGATATGACTGAAAAACCGGTTGCAAATGGAATATATTTCTATAGATTAACGACCGACAATAAAGAAATAATTAGAAAAATGATATTGTTACGTTAGGGAGGACACACAATGAAAAAATTTGTCATTCTTATTAGTCTGCTGATTCTTGCATCTACTCTTTTTGCAGGGCAGCAAACGTGGATCCCGCTCAATGGGGATACAGAAAAAGCCGTTGAGGTGGAAGTGCTCACATCCAATGATAACCTCATTGAGATCGAATATGCAGTCAATGGCTTCTATAAAGAAGAGGTGCTTATTGACGGAAAAGCATACTCAAAGATCATTCTTCCTCATGAGGGATTTTTCCTCGATCGAGGATATCCTGAACTTCCTCATATAAACAGAAGCGTTCTTATACCTCCCCGTTCACACATGGAAGTTGGTGTTGTCAGTTCTGATTTTGTGGAATTCGAAAATATCTATGTTGTTCCCTCAAAAGGAAATCTCACACGTGATATCAATCCTGAAGATGTACCCTACACATTTGATGCTATTTACAATGAAGATACATGGTATCCTCAAGATATCGTTTTTGCTCGCGATCCTTACATCTTGCGTGATGCGCGCGGAATGGTCATTCAAGTACAGCCCTTCCAATATAATCCTGTACAGCACAAACTTCGCGTGTACACGAATATAAGTGTGCAGGTGACTGAAAATGGCTATAGTGACGTAAACACCAAGGATGTGGGTCTCTTTGAAAAAGAAACAGTTGTTGCATCTTTCCTTGAGATTTACAAGACCCAATTCGTAAATTTTTCAAGAGCTTCACAAAACAGCCGCCACACACCCATTCCTGCAGTCGGTAAGATGCTCATCATTACTCATGATGATTTTGCAGACGAAATGCAGCCGCTGTATGATTGGAAAAATAAAAAGGGTATCCCAACACAGATGGTGAATGTAAGCACTATTGGTAATAATTATACATCAATCAAAAATTATATCCAAAATCTCTATGACACCGACCAGTTGACCTTCATTCTCCTTGTCGGAGATGCTGCCCAGGTTCAACCCTATGGCACAAACAAAGATCCTCTTTATGCCTGCCTTGAAGGCGGAGATTATTATCCCGATGCTTTTGTCGGACGATTCTCAGCAGAAACCGGCGCCCACGTGGAAACGCAGGTTGACAGAGTGCTGTATTACGAAGCAGATCCTTTTATCACAGGTAACTGGATGCATAAAGGCACAGGTGTTGCTTCCAACCAGGGACCCGGCTATAATGGCTGGAATGATAACGAAATGATGGATATCATTCGCGACTCATTGCTTGCCTGGAACTACACGGAAGTCGATCAGATCTATGATCCTTCTTGCTCAGCTTCTGATGTTACAAACGCACTCAATGCAGGACGAGGGATACTCAATTACTGCGGTCATGGCTCAACAACGTCCTGGGGTACAACGGGTTTCTCTAATACTCATATTAACCAGCTAACCAACGATAATATGTTGCCCTTTATTATCTGTGTTGCTTGTTATAATGGTAATTTTACTGGTAACACATGTTTTGCTGAAGCATGGTTACGAGCCACAAATAATACAAATAGTACACCAACCGGCGCTATCGGCGTGTACGCATCTGTTATCGGTCAGAGCTGGACCCCTCCCATGATCGCAGAATACCACGCAAACATGTTCCTTTTGAACGAAAAAGTGACCACACTCGGCAACTATTATTTCAGCGGAGCTATGCAGATGATGGATGAAAACACAGGCGGACAAAACGAATTCCAGTATTGGACAGTATTCGGAGACCCTTCTTTGAAACTTCGCACTGATGCTCTCTCGGCTATGATAGTTAATCATAATCCGATAATTCCACTTGGCTCAACTACCTATGATGTCGAAGTGGTCGGTGTTCAGAATGCTCTTATTGGATTATATATGGAAGGTACTCTGTACGGTTACGGCTACACGGATGAAACAGGTCACGTGACCGTGAATCTTGATGTTCCACTTGTCAATCCGGGACAGATGTTACTTACCGTGACTGCCTACAATACAATCCCTTACAGCACTCTTATTGATGCACTCGTACCTGCTCAAGTAAATATAAGCCCCGATAGTATAAACGTGAATCAATTAACAAACGTCACTGTGACAGTTATGGACGGCGATGGTATCAATCCCGAAGTCGGCGTGAACGTTTGGGCAGAAGGTCTTGACTACACCTCTACAGTTGTTGTTACAGACACCAATGGTGAAGCAATTCTTTCAATCAATTATCAGTTTGGTCCCACAATTCAAATCTATGGACAGCGCCCTGGTGAACCTTACTTTCTCTTTAATGAAGCACTCGTGGTCAATGCTCTGAGCTTAACAGATACTGACATCGATGTTACGACAACATTTGGTTTGTATGATACACTCGCTATGAATATGGAAGCTTCTATCAATCAATATTGTACTAATGACGGAACTACTCTTTGGGCAAAATTGAACAATGGCGATTATACCAGCACAAGCAATAACTCCCTGCTTATGACACCGGATGAGCTCGGTAAGGTTCATACGATCATTTCAAAATCCGGTTATGACCTTTATAAAGAAGATTTCCCTGTTATTGTTGCATTCGGAACTGTGTCCGGCACGCTGACTGATAGTGATAATGGTTCTGCTATCTCCTATGCAGAGGTACGTTTCTATGAAGAAGGAGCAGTACCCAATGACGACCCTCTATTTACTGCTACCACAAACTCCTCAGGTTTGTATAATGTTGTTTCAGAACAAGCAGTCGATCATTATGATATTTATATCGATAAATGGGGATTCAATCCTTACCTGGAACTGAGCTATTTCCTCGGATATGGTACAAACACACATGACATGCAGCTCGATCCTGTGGAGAGTGGCAATGTATCCGGCTCAGTATATGATGACTTCATGTATATTGGAAGCGGAACTATCCACTATTACAGGCAAGATAACGGAGAAGAATATGCATCAGTTGATATTACCAATGGCACATATAGTGTTTCTCTTCCCCACTTCAACTATAATGTGTATGTATCAGCCCCTGCACATGTTCCTTATTCCGGCGCATTGCTCGTGAATGGTGATATGGTCATTGACTATCATCTTGGTTTTGCAGCTCTTTATTCTGATTTTGAGCTTAATGATGGAAATTTTGTAAGTAGTGATCCAAGTGGATGGCAGTGGGGAGAACCAACTGCCGGCGGCATTACTGCTCACTCCGGAATAAACCTCTGGGGAACTGTACTTGGTGGATATTATGGTACTAATAATGCTGATTGGACACTTGATTCTCCAGAATTCAACGTTCCCTCAGATGCAACTCTGTATTTCTGGCATTATTATAATTTCGAGGGGACCACTACCCTTTGGGATGGTGGAAATGTAACTATCTCTACCAACGGTGGGACATCTTATTATTTGATAACTCCAGAAAGTGGTTATACTGGAAATATTTATGCTCTTGGTGCACCGGGTTTTGGTGGTCAGTTGGATGAATGGGAGCAGGTTGAATTTGATCTTTCATCCTATTCAAGCCAAACAGCTACACTGCGATGGACTTTTGCTTCTGATACTTCAGTACACACCTACTATGGCTGGTATGTGGATGATGTCCTTATTGGGGATCCGAACAGCAGTTATGAAATTCCTGTTGTCAGCGTTGATGATCCTCGTCCTGTTCAGACAGTATCACTTCATCAGAACTTCCCGAATCCTGTCCGCAATTCCACTACCTTCTCTTTTGCATTGCCACAGAATATTCAGGAAGCAGAACTTTCCATCTACAACATCAAAGGACAGCTCGTGATAACCTTCACACCTAATATTGATGAAGGACCTCATTTTGAGATCGAATGGAACGGAAAAGACAGCTCCAATAAACCGGTTGCAAGTGGAGTTTATTTCTATAGACTCACTACAGACCAGAAAGAAATCACAAAAAAATTACTCATATTGCAGTAAATTATAGACTGGCTTGCGGGATGAAATACTCCCGCGGGCTTAATTTAATTAATTAGGAATATATAATTCTATGCAGGAAATATTTTATATCTCAACCCTCAAAGGTATCAAGACCCTATCTTCTGATAGACGGCTGAAAATTCTTCGTCATCTAGTTGATAAAAGATATACAGCCCAGGAACTCGCACTGAAATTCAATATCAAACCCAATGCGCTCTGGTATGATATGCAGCAGCTTGAAAGCGCCGAACTTATTGAACTGGTGGAATCCGAGCATGTACGCGGAACTATCAAAAAATACTTTCGGGCTGTTGCAAAGAACTATTTCGTTGACGTCTCTCTCGGGGAAGCAGAACTCAATAAAACTAATGTTCTACATGTATTTCTCAACCAGGAGATTGAAGACTGGCGAAGAGAGCGGGTCATCAAGGTACGCTTCAAAGATATAGCCCACAAGATCATTACTCACAATCTTGGTATCAAAGAAAACGAAAAAGTTGTTATCAGCTACCAGCCGATGCATAGAAAACTTGTTGAAGACCTTATGGTAGAGATCGCCCGTCAGGGTGCCTATGCAATACCTATCTTCTGGACAAAACGAATGGAGTATAATTTCATCCGTCACGTCCCGCTTTCCTATGCCACCAAGGATGTGATCAGCGATTTCCTTATTAATGATATAGATGCACATATTATTTTTTCCGGAGAATTCCTTGATGAGATCGAAGGGGAACCCCTCAGCAAAGAACTCATCGAAAAAAGCGATCTCATTGAAGAAGCAAAGCGTGAAAATGTCCGCAAAACCTATGAAACAGATGTCCGCTTCCTTACAATCGATACGATCTATAACAATTTCCAGGAAGCTGAGGCAGAGATCCGAAGCGAAATGTACTGGAGAGCATTGAATGAAGATCCGAAACGTCTTACTGAAAGATGTAACAAGGTGAAAGATCTACTTGCCGTATCTAAGAATATTTCAATTGAAGACTGTAACGGCAGTATGATCGAGGTAAACCTTCCAAAGGATAGAGTGATCCAGATCAAAGACGGCATTGCAAATTCACCTGCTTCGGATTCAGAACTACCTGGCGGACTCGTTGTCGGATTGCTCGAAAATGGCAGGATCAGTGGAAAATTCCATACGGACTTTGCATATCTCTACGACACACTCTTTGAAGAAGTTGATATCATTATTCATGACAATAAGATCACAGAAATGAAAGCAAAAACGGATAATGATAAACTTCAAACACTTTTTAAAAACGCCAGCGGTGATAAAGATCTCGTTGGTTCGTTCACTATTGGAATGAATCCTGCATTACATCAAAATATTTATCATCCATATATAAATACTAAGATTTTCGGTGCCTTTACTTTGCAAGTCGGCTGGGATGAACTCGAAGCTACCGGCATTGATTCCAATATGATCGCACAATTCTATATGCTCGATAAAATCATTAAAGTCGATAATAAAATTCTTTTTAAGAACGGAAAATTAGAAATATAAAAATAAAATTAAGGGGATCAGTATGAAAAAGCTAAGTATCCTAATACTCATTCTTTTTATTTCATCCATGAGTTTTGCAGATGTGATAACAAAGACCTATTATTTTAATGCTCCTGAAATCGAATTCGATGGTGAATATGCTATTCTTCAACTGGAAGACAGCTACCATCTTGGGAATCCAGGCGAACCTTCCCTGCCCTATCTTGGCATAAATCTTCTCATCCCGCAAGAACATGCAATTTCTGACATCTCAATAGAATTCTATGAAGAAACTCCTCTCGGGATCTACACAATTTACCCCAAACAGCAACCAACACCTTTTTCACTATTAGATCAGGCAGAATTCACACCTCCGGATCAAGCTATCTATTCAAGTGATTCACCTTTCCCAACCAGGCAATACAATGATTATTCAACACATTATCTTGCAGGTTATTCTGTGGGCTCTTTTGCTGTAACTCCTCTTACCTATATCCCTTCTACAAAAGAACTGAGCTACTACAAAAAAGCTGTTGTGACCATCGAGACTTCCTATGATAATACTGCATCTAATTCGCAGAGATTTCTTCATGAAAATCCTGCCATTGAAGCCAGACTGGCAGCTCTTGTTGATAACATCGAGCTTCTAAACACATATACAATTCCACGATCAAAATCTGACGGTTATGATTATATCATCATTACCGGCAGTGTTTTTGAGTATGATTTTCAGGCACTTGCTGATTTTCATGCACTACGGGGCTTGAGATCAAAAGTAACTCTTGTAAGTGATATTATGATCAATTATCCCGGCGTTGATGTCGGAGATCAGATCCGCAACTATATTATTTCAGAATATGACGAATATCCAGTCCAATATGTACTTATGGGCGGAGACACGGACATCATTCCTGACAGAGGACTCTATGCAGACCCCGGTTATGGATATGCAGATGATGACATACCGGCGGATATGTATTACGGTTGCCTGGATCGTACTGCTGCTCCGGGTACTGGACCTGACTGGAACAATAACAACAACAGTTACTGGGGTGAAGAAAACGAAGCAGATTTCTTTGCAGAAGTTTTAATTGGTCGAATCTGTTCAAACAACAGCACAGAAATCGCAAACCAGATCAACAAGATTCAACTTTATCTTGAATCACCAATTGCAGGTGAACTGGAAACAACTCTCATGGTTGGTGAGAACCTCTGGCCCGGAACCTATGGAGGCACTTATTTGGATGAACTTCTTGTAGGAAGCTCTGCAAATGGCTATACAACAGTCGGTATTCCCGGAAGCTGGGCAGTTACTACACTTTACCAAATCAACTATAACTGGACTTCTAATGATCTTTATAATGCACTGAATCTCGGACCGAACTTGCTTAATCATCTCGGGCACGGCTCTACAACTCACTGCTTGAATATTGATAATTCCGACCTCACTACATATAATCTCACTAATGATGGTCTCACTCATAATTTCTACAACGGTTATTCGCAAGCATGTTATTCGGGCTCGATCGATAACAGAAATTCCTCGGGCTATTATGGCTCCGATTGCTTCATGGAAATCATAACCAATATGTCAACTGCTGCTTCAGCGTTTGTTGGTAACAGCAGATACGGCTGGGGACAGCAGAGCGGCACAAACGGCGCCTCACAACATTATCACAGACAGTACATAGACGCATTTTTTGATGATGGAATAAACTCTGTCAGCGGTGCTAATCAGCTTTCTAAAGAGCACACACTTCCTTATGTCACTGGTAGTGAACTTTTGCGCTGGTGCTATTATCAACTTAACGAATTCGGTGATCCTGCCCTTGAGATATGGACTGCAGAACCCTCCACACTCACTCCCGTTTATCCACAAACAATTATGGCTGGTGTGCCCAGCATAGAAGTTACAGCCCCTGCCGGATCCCGGATGGTGGTGTATGACGATGACACTATCTATGGTTATGGACTGGTAAATATTCTCGGAACAGGTACTGTCATTTTTGACATTGTTCCAAACGAATCAGGAATTCTTCATATTGCGATCGTAGCGTCTAATTTTTATAAATATGTTGGTGATATTGTTGTTACTGCAAGCGTAGTAACACTATATCCAGACACAATAAATGTAAACATCCCAACACTGATCACAGTTGAAGTTATGGCTCCGGACAGTGTCTCTCCTCAGATCGGGGTTAACGTCTGGGCAAAAGGGCTGGACTACATCTCAGCTACAGAAATTACTGATGCCACAGGTACGGCAATTCTTAATGTGAACTATTGTTATGGTCCTACCCTTCAAATCTTTGGACAAAATCCAGGTGACGAGTACTTCCTATTCATAGAGGAGCTTAATGTAACTGCCCTCGATCTTACGAATCCCTCTTTGAATGTAACCACAGATTTCGGTCTGGAGGACACCTTTGCACTCAATCTCGAAGGCACTATAGAAGCTTATGCAGACGAGAGTGATTTCACACTATGGGTTAATGTTGATGGAACAGGTTTCTACGCTGCAGCAGATATAACTTGTGATATAACCCCGACAACTATGATCCCTGTAGATGCGATAATCGCAAAATCGGGATATGATCTTTATGAAGAGATTTTCCCTGTTATTGTAGCTTATGGAGATGTATCCGGTCTTGTAACAGAAAGCCAGAATGGGTCTCCTGTCACAAATGCCGAAGTCTGCTTCTACGAACAAGGGGCAAATCCCATTACTGATGATCCTGTCTTTGTTGCTACTACAAATGTTTCAGGCATCTATACTTCTGAGGGAGGCAATCCGGTTGATTATTATGATATCTACATCAACAAATGGGGATTCGATCCTTACCAGGAATTAAGCTATTTCCTCGGATATGGCATGAATGCTCATGATATTGTTATCGATCCGGTGGAAAGCAGTTTCATTTCCGGTAATGTATTTGATGATTTCATAAATCTTGGAAATGCAACACTCTCTTACTGCCGTTCCGATAATGGTGAAGAGTATGCTTCTGTGCAGTCAACCGGGGGCAGCTATGAAGTCACTCTTCCGAACTTCACCTATACTCTTTATGTAACTGCCGAAGGTCATGTTCCTTATATTGGAACACTCACTGTAAATGGCGATGCCCAGTATGATTACCATCTTGGGTTCGCACAACTCTTTGACGATGCAGAGGATGGCATGAACCAGTGGACTTCTGTTGATTGGCATGTAACAGATGAAGCATGTGTATCCCCAACACACTCCTTTACGGACAGCCCGGGTGGAAGCTATCCCTCTTGGACAACAGCTATTATGCAACTGACCGATCCTGTAAGTTTGAGTAGCATGAAGGGCGATGCAAATCTGTATTTCAATGCAAAATGGGATATCGAGTCCAACTGGGACTATGCCCAGGTTCTCGCTTCCACTGACGGCACAACATGGACAGCCCTCGAGGGTGAATATACAGAACCCGGCATAGGCACTTTCCAGCCAACCGGAGAACCTGTTTATGACGGAACTCAAGCAGACTGGGTCGCAGAGATTTCTGATCTCTCTGACTTCGCTGGTGAGGATCAGGTTTATATCAGATTCCTTATGGATTCTGACGGCTATGTCGAAGAAGATGGCATGCATGTTGATGATATTCTTATTGGAGACCCAACTTCCAGCTATGAAATTCCTACGTTCTCAAATGATGATCCATTGGTAATAAATAAATTCAAACTGAACCAGAACTTCCCCAATCCTGCTACCGGCTCGACAACGATTTCCTTCTCATTGCCCGCGAATACACAAAACGCAACACTCAAAATATATAACATCAAAGGTCAACTTGTAAAAACCTTCATTCCTGAAATAAGTCCGAAAGGCACTGCTATTAATTTTGTATGGAATGGCAAGGACAATAATGATAAAACCGTTTCCAATGGCGTGTATTTCTACAGACTTGAAACAAATGAAAAGCAGGTTACCAAGAAAATGGTATTAATGAAATAATCTCCGCATTAATCATATAAACTAAGGACGCACATCGAATTCGGTGTGCGTCCTTTTTTACCTCTCCCTAACCCTCTCCTTCGAAGGAGAGGGTTAGGGAGAGGATTAATGATTGTAAATTCCAGCGCAAACTTCTTGACAGATAATATGAGATATAACAAAAAAAGACCTATAAAGGTTTTTTATGAAAACAAGAGAAAAAATAAAAGCAATTATTAACACATTACGATATAGTTTTACTTACATCTTAATATGAAAAAAATAAAGATAAAGAGATATTAAGATTATGGAGAAAAAAATGTTTTTTAACAATGCTAAAGAAAATAATGAACAAGTTCAAGCACAAAAAGCTTACAAACTCATTAAATCAAAAGCTGACAATAATACAATTATTCAAGGATTAAGTGGGATAGCAGGATTCCCTCTTACATTAGGTGTTGATGCAGCTGTTATTCCAACTATTTATGTACCTCTATGGAATAATATTAGAGCAATTTATGACCAGGATAAATTAGAAATAAATAAAATGACTACAATTTTAAAAAAATTATTACCAGAGATATTTACTGATATTGCTTTTGATAAAATTGTCGGTTCGATTCCGATAATTGGAATTTATTTTAATGCAATCTGTGCAAAAACAATGACTTGGCGCTTGGGAATGTTGTTCACTTTTTTATCAAGTAGATCAAATGAAATACCAATCAATTCAGTAGGCAAAGCTATGAGACTGATTAGGCAAATATTTCCTCAATCTCAAATGTTCAAATTTGTAACCCCTGATAAACAAAAGTTTTTAAAATTAATTGTAGCTAATGAACATTTATCACAAAATGAGTTTGAAAAAAAAATTGATGATGCACTAAAAATATTCGGATAATATTAGGCGTAGAAATGAAAACATTTTTTAATAGTATGGGATTAAAATTTGGTAGTTCGAGCAAATTTGGTGGAACAGAAACTTTCAGAAATAATTACGGACAAACCGTTTTTAGAACCCGTAGTTTTGGAAAAGATAAAAATTTTTTTGATAGTATGGGATTAAGATTTGGTAGTTCGAGCAAATTTGGTGGAACAGAAACTTTTAGAAATAATTACGGACAAAAAATTATGAGTGTATGGGGATAAAATGACATCAAAAGAAATAATCGAATTAACAAAACATCCTGAAGAGAATATTGCTTCAAAGAAAATCCGAAAGTGGTTTGTCGCTGAAGATGTACTTATGCAACAATTCGAGGAAATTGAGGAGGAAGGTGCCTTACCAGATCTATTGGGAAAAAACATTTTAATTTCAGAAAATCAATTTTCAAATATATATATGAGTTCACTATAAAAACCCCAGTTTTGAGTGAGTGATAAATTTCATATACTTCATATTTCAACAAAGCATAAATATCTAGATTTTGGATTTTGGAGTGTAATATATAGAATTTTATTGGTAATTATTCGAAAT
>JAUWMT010000057.1 GCA_030613025.1 Candidatus Cloacimonadota bacterium | reverse complement strand
ACAGTAATTTGCAAGGTATTTACTTAGTTTTGTTCTTTCTTCATTGATGTTGCAATTCGGGTCGGTAAGATAATATCCTCTTAAAGAAGAAAAGTCATTCCCCGAAATAGTTTCCATGGATAACAAATTTCGCATGCTATATATCGCAAAGTCAGTAAGAGCATAGAGATCGATAATTGTTTGATAGATCGTTTTTGCATCTTCGTATTCTTCTTCTTCGATAAGAGAGTCTGCTTCTGCATAGAGTAATGCTGCTCCTTCAATTCCACCGTCTCTCGGAGTTCCGGGATCCCATACAGGAATATAGTCAAAGGCCGTTGACGGAGAAAATCTATCATCGCCATCCCATTCATTCCAGTTGAGAGAAGCTGACCCCCAATAATTATATTCAGCATCGAGAAATCGCTCCATACCGAAAACAAGAACACATCTTATAAGATACTGATCGGATGTACCATATTCAAAATCATCATCAATAATTGAATTACAGGATATCTCCTTAGGATAACTGTCTAGGGTGATCACAATCTCTTCGTGTATATTATCTTCAATTGTTTGAAGTGGGTACGTTTCATTACCGATCATTGTAATTGATGAATTACCACTTGCTGTAATACCATAAGAATTTCCTCTGACTCGATTATAACCTATTATATCTGCATAAGAATGGTAAATTTGAATTCCCATTCCCTGACCATAGGGATTGTTTTCTATGATATTGTTGGAAATTGTGCAATAATCTATATTACCACTTTCATAAATTTTGAAACCACCATTACATTCAGAAATCGTGTTATTAGATAAATCATAATAATCATAATTGGAAAAGTATACAGGGTAACCAGTGTAACCGGAGAAATTACAATTGGAGATGGCAATCTCGGTTTGTTCGGGAGATTTTACCGATTGCCAATCGCAATCAATTCCACATCCGTAAAAATCAGATTCGTCAATAATTAATTGATAGCCATAATGCTCAATGTCCGCATTTGTGAACTCACTATTTAGTATCACTAGGGATGGAGATTCACAGACAATGTCCCCTCTCTCAAAAGTTACATTGTCCATTACAATCTCTGCTTCTGTGTTCAATAGATAAAGCCCATCCCACTGAACCGAATCCGGTGAGGTTAAGGTGACATTTTGACCAATCTCAATATCACCATAGATTTCAAAGGAGCAGTTTTCATCGAGATGTAACGTTACTCCATCGCTGAGGACGAGTGTTCCGGATTCCGTAACCGTAATAGGGTAATCAATAATACAGTGTTTATTATTTGGAACTGAGAATTCAGTGTCGATAGTATCCGGTATGGGTGGATGGATACTCATCCTGATCAGCCGTCCATCACCCGGTTCTATTGGTATGCTCGATTCTAATTCACCTGTTTCAGACACCTGAGCAATTATTGTGTGCTCTGTATAAAGTGTGTCGTCCTCATACATATCCGTAAAAGCATATTCCCGCCATGGCTCGAGATCGCTGAAATAAAACGTAACCGTCTGGGGATCGGCTGCAACAAACGCACTATCTACATCCTCAGGTATATTATATGTAGTATCATTGCTCGTAAATTCCGATTTACTAAAATTCGCACGCCTATTGACAAGCATAAAGTAATTGTTTTCCGGAATACCGGTATCCTCAAAAATGCCCGCTTCAACAAAGCCATCATATTCCTCTGTATATTCCGGGTGATAACCGAGTGTGTCGAACACTACGATGCTATCCAATTCTACAGGTGCGAAGGAGCTGTCTGCGATAGTACACGCCAATCCTGCTCCCTCCCAATGCAATGAATCAATAATTTGAGCAAGAACAGTGAGTTCCGCATTTGCTTCCTGTGCTGCATAATATTGGGGAGTTAGTTCATTATAAGAGCCATAGTTATCTTCATTCTCGTCATTAACCAATCCACGTATCTGCCAATATCCACTACTCTCATCCGGTTCGCTTTCATAGAGGAGTTCCTTCTGAGTCATATAGATTTCTTCATCATCACTGTTTCTATTTAAACCATATCGTGTATCAAATGTGAAGTACAATATCCCGTCAGCATCATAGCACAGAGGAAGAAAAGAGAGTGCTTTCAAGGTTTTTGATGGAGGCAACATCCGTGCCCACCATTGATTATCTGCCTTACGTTCCCAATTGCCATAGGATTGAATAATTGCATACCAGGGCGTGGTTGTATTAGAAGGTATCTGTCCATAATATTCCAGCATTTTAGAGATATTATACTGAACATGCCTGTCATCGCCCGTATTATTTAGTATTATTTATATTCCATTTAAGAGGTTGTTTTATGGGATAATAATCTTCTAAAAGTATTTCCGGCTCAGAGAGATATTCAAATAAACTCAGAGGAAAGTATTCCGCATGCCACAACCAATGGGATACAGCAGTTGCTAACACTCTATCCTCCGTTTCCAATACCTCTTTTACCTCTTTAAATGCAGAGAATTGCGGCGGTTGCGGTTCATCATAACCATAGAAATGGTTGATGTTATCATAACCGTTGAAGTCATTTATTCTTGCTGCTATCGCAGCATCGTATTCACCCCGCTCCAACTTTTTGTAGAAGTTATCCTGCACCTGTATGCCATCGATATAAAGATCGCCGATACCATTCCAGTATACCTGAAAGAATACATAATGCAATCTCCCACCACTCTTCCTGATGCTTGCAGGGAAGTTATCCCAAGGAGTATAGAAGGAATAATGAGTATAATTGGGAAATACATTGTTATTCGTATCCACAAGAGTTCCTACTGTAAAAATGGTATCGTAGTTTAATTCCACGGGACTGAGTGTAAGAGGGATATAATTTCCAAGCGTATCCTGAACCATAACTTGTAAGGTGCATACGACCGTTTCCGATGAATGGGCAGGAGTATCTTGATATTTCATTACAAAATCAAAAAAGAAGGTGTCGATTACTCCCTGTTGGTAAACGATCTGGCTGGTGAGCCCACGATCTATGTGTTTCATTCTTAAGAATTCTACTGCCGGGCCCGCCGAATCTTCTGCATTCTCTGAACATTCCCAGGCTTTTCGTTCTCCTTCTTCTTCTCCGTGAGCATACGGATCATAATCCAAATAATTTCCTGTACGGTTTGTATCACTTCTCATTCCGTAATACCAGTAATCAGGGCATACCGGATGTACCAGATCATCGTTACGGGAGTTTTCAGCATCATACCAGAAGTAGTTGCACATTGTTGCTTTTCGTGTCCCACCATCAGCAACAGGAATATCATCATAAATCCTCATATCTATTCCCATCGTATCGGCACGATACAGGGCATTCCAGAAAGCATTCTCGCCCATCTGTCCATATTTCATGCTAAAAATATTAAAATGTGCACTATCCGCTTTATCCATCAAGGTAATGTAATTACTCGATTCAGGACATGAATAAACACCGAGGGGAAAATCATTATGTATACCATACAGCATACCCGTAAATACAAGACTTACTATTGTTAGTATTCCTATTCTTTTCATTTTGTGTACTCCTTTGTTTTTCTTAGTTTTCATTGTTTTACCAATATCACTTTTGCAACTTCCAGAACCTCATTCTTATACATTAATTTGCAGAAATATGCGCCGGAAGGGTTATCATTTGCTTGCCATGTCATATCCCTATCTTGAACGTCAACAGTTTCTATTAATTGTCCTTTTACATTATATATTTGTATCGTAAGCTCCCTGAGGGAGCGAACATTAAGGTGGAAATGGATCTCTGAACTGAAGGGATTGGGATAAGCATGCATCAATCCGGTACCTGTGATATCAGGTATATCTGGATCATCCACTCCCACGGTTAAACTATCATTACCCGCATACACATATACTTTCCCATGGAAACTCGGATGAGAACTGTAACCTGGAGCTCCTACTGCAACATCATCGAACCCGTCATTATTAAAATCACCAACTGCAATAGAACCCCCAAAACATATACTAATTTCAGGAGCGTCCAGGAATAAATCTACTGCGCCGTTAATATATGTTCCTCCAAGGATAATGTGTACCCTCCCATCATACCAACCCCACGAAGGATTCCCAAGAGCAGCATCACTGTAGCCGTCATTATTGAAGTCGCCATAATCACTTATCCCCCCAACTCCTTCATGGTCAAGATACACATGCGGTTGAGGAGAAATCACCTCTCTCCCAAGCCAGAGCCCCACGGAATGTCCTACACAACTGTAAAAATCATCATACCCGTCGTCATTCACATCTCCGGTAGGTCTTCCACCCATAAAGCTTGGACTTACCGTATCAGCGAGAATCACGGCATAAAGAGTATCCGGCGGATCACCTCCATAGAAGAGAAGGTCCCAGTAACGATGCGATCCGGTTTGATATTCATACCAAAGACCTATTTCTATATCATCAAATCCATCATCATTTACATCTCCGATTCCATCGATATCTCTCCCAATATCAACGTCAAATTCATGAAAGAGTTCTAAGTGTAACGTATCACCACCCCAGAGTATATAATAACAACCCTCAAGATTAGTGGTGCCTGCATCATCATAGCCATCATTGTTTACGTCTCCAAGACCGTTGAAATCGGGCAAATTACTTAAGCGTTCATCTCCGGGAATAAACGCATAATCAGCTATCGTATCCGGGTCTGCTCCCCCTAATAAGATCAAAAACTCAAAGGAATTGATCGTATGGTTATAATTGGGCACTACAAGGTCGTCATACCCGTCATTATTCATATCACCGAGAGCTCTTATTTGGATATCTATAAGATTATCGCTATCTCCCGTCATAGTAAAACTCGGACCTTCAGCAAAATCATCACCTCCAAGATAGAAGTAAACCCTCCCTCCCTGTCCGCCAGGTCCGTAATAGGGTGTTCCTACTATTAGATCGTCTATGGTATCCCCGTTAAAATCTAAACTGCACATAGATTTTCCAAATTTATCCTCCGGGTTTTCACCTTCGAATTCACACATAAGGTCCATGTAATTGTCTGCCAGCAGGGAAGTAGAGAATATCAGTACACTCAAAATTAATAAAATATGTTTCATACTATACCTTCTGCCTTTTATTAAGGTTAATTCTTAAAAACTTATTTCTTGATGTAAAGAAATAAGAAGTTTGCTTAGTTCATAAAAGCGATTGAAAATACTAAGATCATCTACTCCAAAATGTGCAACTTCGTCTCTAAAGCCGATATCATAATCTCCGTTTTTGAGTTTCTTATAAATATCGTCTTCTATCGTGATATTATCTATCCAGAGATCACCTTTATCAAACCAATATACACGGGGATTAAAATTCTTTAAATGATTAGTGCCGGTACATCCGCCCGGAATAAGAAGATTCCCAGCCGGTGCATCCTTAATTGCGATCTTATATTCGAATTGTGTAAATAAACTATTTTTATTAAAATCTTCCTTTCGCAGGATCGTATTATAGGTTGTGTCCGTGCTTACAAGTTCGTAGGTATAATAATCATTGCTACCTGATGAATCGCAGACAGCACTGATCTCACAAATTCTTGCTGTATCGGGGATACTCGGATCATTTTCTAACATCATGTTGAATATTACATAAAGGTCTTTCATCTTTCCTTTGTAGCTGATCTGATGATCGAGGCGCAAACTGTCACCTGCCGACCATTTGTAATACATATCCTTTACTGCATACCCCGCATCGTGATCTGATTCTTCACATCTCCATACATATTCCGTTGCCGTACCTGGTATAAGTTGTAATTGCCCGCAATTATCGTCCCTGTTAAAAACATAATGATAATGGTCAGGACATTCTTCGTTTGATGGTGAGTTTTCATCTTTTTGTTCCGCTTCATAGGTAAAGTTGGTGGCATAGCTCGGAAGATAGGGGGACATACGTTCCGGACTAGCAACACTGCCGATCCATACACGATCATCAAACCACACATCCAATCCTCTCGTGTCCGCATCATCAAAATGGTCATTAAGACTTGTGCCGAATCTGAAATAATTAAAATTGCCCGATTCTATATAACCAATACAATCGTTGTAAACGCCTTCATTTGTAATATCGGAATATGCTCCTATCGGATACTCATCCGAATGCTTTGCATAACATACTTGCACAAAAATACCCACTACAATAATTAATCCTATTAAGATTTTTTTGTTTAACATGATTTACTCCTTAATTTTTAATTATTCACTATTAGTTATTAGTTTTTCACTATTTAACCAATGTTACTTTTTTTACTTCCAACACCTTGTCCTTACTCAGTAATTTACATAAATAGGTTCCGGGACTCAAGTCTCCCGCACTCCATGCAAAATTATTCTCTTCTACATGAAGTGCTTCGATTAATTGTCCTTTTATATTATAGATATGAATACTTAGGTCTCGAAAGCGGTTTGTAGTGATCTCAAAATTGATCTCATTGTTAAAAGGATTGGGATAGACATTCATGAATGATTGTACTATATCTCCCGGAGAACCGGGATCGTCTATTGAATAAGGGGTTGTTTCCTCCAGGTCTCCGTTGCCGGCATAGACATAGACTCTTCCCCTATAGATATCTCCTCCCCCATAATCCTTTGGAGCTGAAGCAGCAATATCGGCAAACCCATCTCCGTTCACATCGCCCACCTTGAGCTCATAGCCAAAATACTTATTGTAGGTATATGCCTCCAATTCAAGGTCTATGGACGTATTTGCATGTTGGCTACCAATAAACACCATTATTCTCCCCGTATAAACTCCATAAGAGGGGCTACCTAATACCTGGTCATCGTATCCGTCATTATTTATTCAAGTCTCCATAGTCGATCGCATTATCGCCACTTAATCCACCACCTGGATTTTGAAAAATTAAATCGGGTATGGTATCGATCACGGATGTATTAAACCATACCTTCTTAAGATTATAGCCCAGGAACCCCCAGAAATCGTCCTTGCCGTCTCCATTGAAATCACCAGCTGGATAACCGGCAGGTATATAGTAATTATGCGTTGAAAGACTGTCACACAAAATAACCTGCTCGTAGGGAGCAGAACCGTCATTGCCGTAGTAGAATACATTCCTGAAAGACCAGTCAGGATACTGCGTATTGTAGCCCATCTCAAAATCATCGTACCCATCATCGTTCACATCTCCAACTCCATGTATTCGTGTTGCATAACTTGATAAACCAAAATTGCCAAAGTAGTTAACAGATAATGTGTCTCCTCCCCAGATGAGGTAATAATCAAAGGTCCAATCAACATTTATCCAAAATGCAGCATCATCATATCCATCATTATTAATATCACCCATCCAGGTAATTGGACCAATCCAGCTGGAAGTCCATGGCAACTTATACGTAAAATCAACTACAGTGTCACATTGGGTGCTCCCGTAAAGTATATTAACAAAATTACCGTTACCCGATTCTCTATAAGTAAATCCAAAATCCTCTATGCCGTCATTATTTACATCACCAATATTGGCAACATGAGACCCTAAATTCCAGTTCGCATTTGGAGAAGTAATGGTAAAATCAGCGTCAGCATCGAAAGGGTCACCGCCAAGGTAAAAGTAGATCCTTCCCCAATGGTACTCCTCGTTTCCACCCTCGGGTCCCCATTTCGGCGAACCAACTACCACATCATCATAGCCGTCATCGTTGAAGTCCAGCACTGCAACACCTTCACCAACCTGAGACTTCCCGTGCTCGCCTTCCATCGTGGCAAGCAAATCCATGTAGTTATCTGCACACAGGGTAGTAGTGAATATAAGTAAACTCAAAAGTAAAAAAATATGTTTCATACTATACCTTCTTCTCAAAATATGTTTAGTTATTTGCAACATTTACCTAAAAATTCGTTTATTATATAAACGCTGTCAACGTTAAAAAATTCAAGTTTAACCTTTTCTTATTTATGCACTTTTTATCCAACTATTGAAACATTCTTAAATTATATCATAAAAATGCCCAAATTGTGACGACACTACTCAAAAAAATTAAAATTCGATTTTTTAACATATTTTATTTTTGCTCAATCCATTATTTAGAAGTCAATTCAATTGGAAAAAATCCCTCGATTTCAGTCACTCGTTCAACATCCTCTCTCAATTTATATTTCACAGCCACATCGCAAACCTCTCTATTCGGGATTAAAAATAGAGAGGGTATGATAAAATGAATTTGTTCTTGCAAATAATAATTTGTGTATTACATATTTTTTTTCTCTTAAAGTTATTCATCTTACTTTCCTTGGTCCTTTTCCTTTTTGAGGTTAAAAATATTTTTTGTCAAATTTATTTCACAATTTTATACACTTCATTAAAAATGAAACTGTTTTGTAATTATTTAAATATTTTGCTGTCTTATGAGGTAATATAGACAATCTCCCAGAAGGTTTTTTGTTATCAGCACCCGAAATGCTTTTGTGGAACGAATATCGGTAATTGGAGAAATCTCTCTCGCAATTATTTCTTTTGCTTCATTGATAACAGCAGTAGTGAGTTCTTTGCCTTTCAGAAATTCTTCGGTTATACTCATCCTTTTCACTACTGGAGACACACTTCCCGAAGCGAGCTTTATCCATTCAATTTTACTGCTGGAATATTTCGCAATTGCAGACAGAGACGCCTTTGTAATGGTCATAGCATTTCTCTGCCCGATCTTCCTGAAATAACAAAATATGCCCTTATCTTTACGCAGCGGAATAATAATTTTTGTGATGATCTCACCATTTTGCAGAGTGCTTGCACAAGGTCCGCGGAAAAGTGCTTCTATTGGTATAGTTCTGATTTCATTGGATTCAGGTGAAAAAATTTCGATTCTTGCTTCCAATACTACAAGCGGGGTTATCGTATCACCAGCTGGCGATGCATTTCCAATGTTACCGCCAATTGTTGCCCTGTTGCGGATTTGCTCGGAAGCCATCGTCTTTATCGCTTTGATCAATATCGGAATGTTATTCTGTATCTGATGAGAGTATAAAAGTTCATTTAATGCTGTGCATGAGCCAACAACTATCTTATCCTCTTTTTTTTCAATTCCTTTTAGTTCGGCTATTCCCGAAATATCAATTATGACTGCATCCTGCGGTAGTTCATGTCTTCCTACCATCAAGTCGGTTCCACCTGCAAAAACAAGGATATTCTTTCCGGTAATATTCGAATATATTTTCTGATATTCATCGAGAGTATTTGGAGAGTAGTATTGCATGCTATTCATAAAATCTCTCCGGAACTTTAATATCCATTGTAAGTAACTGTCTTACGGCTTTGATTATTTTATCATATCCTGTACAACGACAAATATTACCTGCAAAGGCATCTTTTATTTCTTCGTCGCCCACACTTTTTCCAGATGAATTTCGCAAAAGATCTATCGTTGACATGACAAATCCGGGAGTACAGAAACCACACTGAACAGCACCGTTCTCTTCATAAGCTTTTGTGATCAGTTTGAAGAAATCAAATTCACGCAAACCGTCGATAGTAACAACATTGGCATCATGCAGGTGCATAGCAGGAACAAGGCATGAATTAACAAGTTTATTATTCATGAATACAGTGCATGCACCGCATTCACCTTCACCACACCCTTCTTTTGTGCCGGTGAGTTCAAGCTTGTCTCTCAATATATCCAAAAGCCGATCCAGCGGCTCAGCTTCCACTGAAACAGGTTTGCCGTTTACTGTCAGATCAATGTTCATAATTGCTGTTCTCTATCAATGTTGCAATTACTTCAGGAGTAAGTGGGATCTTTGTTGCGATTTTTCCGATTGCAAAACTCACTGCCGAAGCAACTGCAGGTGCTGCTCCTACAAATGGAAGTTCGCCAAGCGCCTTTGCTCCGTAAGGTCCGTTAAAATATGAGTCTTCAACAATATCCACATACATTTCCGGAACATCCTGAATTGTGGGAATGATATAATCGCGAAATCCTCTATTCTGAACTTCTCCATCCTTTATGCAGAGCGCTTCATACACTGCATACCCGATTCCCTGGATGATGCCACCCTGAATCTGTCCCTCAGACTGCTGCATATTTATCGCTTTGCCAACATCGTGAGCTGTATAAAATTTTTTCACTTCAACTTGATATGACGTAAAATCGATCTCTATTTCGGCGACATTTGCAGACCATGAATAGACAGGATAACCGTACCCTTTATAATTATTCTCATCAAAAGTTATAAAATTGGGATGTTTATATTCTTTTTGCACAACGAGGGATTTATGGTTTTCAAAATATTTTTTGGTTGCTTCTGTAAAATCTTGTAGTGTATAATCATCACCCTCTAATGATAGAGCACTCACTATCTGCTCACAATTATCAAGTAGCAGTTTACCTACGATCATCGTGCTGCGGGAGGCAACAGTCGGTCCGCTGTTCGGTACTTTGCTTGTGTTTTTTTCCTCAATAACGATATCACCAAACGGCAAGTGCAATTTCTCTGAAACGATTATTTTGTAGGCAGTATCAACACCTTGCCCCATTTCTGTGTTTGCAGTTTTAACAAGCACTTTTCCGTCAGGCAAAAGTTCCATTGCGGCAATTGCTTTGATACGATTTTCACCAACTCCCGTAAACCCGCATCCGTGAGCAGCTAATGATATACCAATTCCCTTGAGAATTCCTGTCTGGGCAGATTCATTTTCATTATATTTTTTGAACTCATTATATTTCTTTTTGTATTCTGAACTTTTCAAAACCTTCTCAACACATTGGGGCAGACCATAGCTATAATCGATTGGCTGACCTGTCGGCAAAATGTCGCCGAGATAAAGCATATTGGCTTTTTTAATTTCCCAAACTGGGATTTTTAATGTCAGTGCAACTTTTTCAATAAGCATCTCAATAGCGAATAAGGATTGAGGTCCACCAAAACCGCGGAATGCACCGCAAGGAGAAAAATTGGTTTTTATTGCCCTGCCATGGATACGTACATTTGGAATTCTATAGCAACCAAAAGACGTAAGCACAGCTCGTGCAAGTACAACAGGGCTCAATGTAGTATAGGCGCCACTATCGAGTAGAATATCCATATCCAGACCGAGGATTTTTCCGTCAGAATTCATTGCTGCTTTTGCATGTATTTTGGAAGGATGGCGCTTTGTGGTGAATCGGATGTCCTCTTCCCTATTATAACTCAGGATAATCGGTCTGCCTGTTTTCTTTGCAAGCAAGGCGACATGTCCGCAAATCAATGAAGGAAAATCCTCCTTACCACCAAAAGCACCACCTGTCATAATTTGAGTTACATCCACCTTTATTTCTGTACCCTTGAAAAGTTCATTCATGGCGTTCTGAACATAGTAGGGACACTGCATCGAACCCTTTACATGAATTGTGTTTCCATCGGGAATGGCGACAACAACCTGCGGTTCGAGATATACATGTTCCTGAAATCCAGTTTCGAATATATCTTCAACAATAGTATCAGCTTTGGAGAAAACCTCTTCTACCTCACCATTTTCAAGAAGGATTTCTTCGAACAAATCTTCGGCTCGATTCCGATCAACAGCTGCTTTCAACGTTGTAGCTGCTACCAACTCTTCATATTTGATCTTAATATGCTTTTTCGCTTCTATGAGTATCGTTTCATTTTCAGCAGCTATAATTAAGATCGGTTCACCAATATAATTTACTTCATTTTCTGCAAGATAGGGCATATCATTTTTTATAATGGCGACATAATTGTTTTTCACTTCTTTTGCAGAGAGAATTGTCACCTTTGACCAATCAAACTTTTCATCAAAGGAGATCGAGCTGATCCGCGCATGTGCTTTTGAAGAACGTACTGTTGTGGCGATAAGAGCATTCTTAATATGCAAATCTCTTGTATATCTCTCTTTCCCGGAAATCTTTGCAGCCGCATCAACACGGATTTCATTATGATTATTCATTTTTCTCAAACGATCCTCATGTGCGGTACTTTCCTATTATACTCAACTGCCTGCATTTCCGCAGCAATACTTAGTGCTATCTCGGAAGCTGATGATCCCCCAATATCAATTCCTATGGGTGAATAAAGATTCCCAAAATTCACATTAACAAATTCTTTTGTAATTTTATCAATAGTGGCTTTTACTTTTAATTTTGAACCTATCATACCGATATATTTTAGAGGTATGTTATTCTTTATTATCATTCTTAAGACATCATAATCAAACTTGTGCCCATGAGTTACGATGACTGCAAAAGAACCGGTATCCGGCTCGAAATCTTTAAGAAAATTTATATATTCTTCGCAAATCCTTTCATCGGCAAATGGATGCAATTGTTTTGATGAAAATTCTTCACGATTGTCAATAATTACCAAGTAGTATTTATCTGTAGGAAGTGTCCTTTCCAGTGCCTGAGAAACATGCCCTCCTCCGAAAATATATACCTTCCGTTTGGGTATGTGTGTTTCAAAATAGATCTTTACTTTACCTCCGCAGATCATTCCGGTTACTTCTTTTGAGGAAGCATTTTTTTCCTTAAGATCGTATTCCTTAGTTCCGCCCATTCCCCTTTTCAGGAAATGCAATGCCTGTTTTTCAACCAGTTTCTCAATTAAGCCGCCACCAACAGTTCCAAAGGTTTTGCTGCTTGCTGTGATGATCATTTTAAAACCTGCTTTGCCAGGTGTCGAACCTTCTGCTTCAATAACAGTCGCGATCACAAAGGGAATATCGTCTTTCTTAAGTTGATAACTTTTTTCTATGATATCCATATTATTTACCTAAAGTTTCGCAGAAGTCCAAATTACTTAAATAAGCCATATTTAACCTTTATATATATTCTTCGAAAGATGAGTTATAATTAATTTAATTTCTAACCCCTAATTTCTAATTACAAATAAAATGTCAAAACTTAAATGTCAAAGCAATTCTTACTTCTTTGATTTAATTACAATTGATGAGAAAATTAAATTCACCCCGTTAGATAATTTCATATATATCGGAAAAATATCTAATAGTATTAATATCTAATAGGGTTAAGTTCATTAGCTTCTTTCCAATAAATTTTTGCTTCATCTATTAATCGTGGAACTGCTTTTGAAATCATTCTCAACCAATGTTTTGACTCTTTTATGCAAATACCTATTTTTATGTTCGAAAATTTTTTTTATTTGCCATCAGCCAGTGTGCAGACAAGTATTATCATTTGAAATTTCATTAGTCCCGATGCATCGGGAGTAATTACTTATTCAGGTTTTACAGGAATTGAAATTACTTAAAAAAATCATATTTAACCTTTTAAAATATCTACTGCAAAACTTGAGTTATTTAAGATACCTTTCTCTTTCTTCTTGTGTATTTACATCTTGAACAATTGATTCATCTGAAATTTCTATATAACTAATTTCATCATGAAAATTTCTTAGAATATCGCGCAGATTATCTGATGCAGGAGCGTTTATAATTTTTTCTACTACAGATTTTGATAACATAATGGGATGACCGGCTTTCTTTTCATAAGAGGGCAATATAACCTTCCGTGTGGAATTTCGTGCTTTATGAGCCAATTTTTCATATACAACTTCTGAAATATGTGGCTGGTCAACAAGATGGAGCATTACATAATCGTCTTTTTGCATTTCAGGAAACAGTTCTTTTAAACCGACCTGAACACTGCTGAACATTCCTTTTGCAAAATCTTTATTATGAACAAAATCCATTTTTTTCAGGATTGGTTTGCCTTGATAAATCACTTTAACACTATCCTCCAGTACAAATCCATTGAATCCCGTCACGATAAGTATTTCATCACACACTGCTGCTAGTTTATTAATGATGTGTTCGATAAAGGGTTTTTGATCATAAAGCATGAGGGGTTTGAAATCATCCATTCTGCTGGAATAACCGGCAGCGAGGATCAATCCAAAAATCTTGGGCATCATATTTCTTTCATCATCAAAGCACGCTCAGCATTCTTGATGTCCTTCAAACCGCTTCCTGTCAATAAAACGACGATTTTTTCATCTTTCTCTTTACTCTTCTTAATATATTTTATGAAACCAGCCCATGCAGCAGCAGCCGATGGTTCGACAAAATAGCCATGTTGCTGACTCAAATATTTCTCAGCTATCAATATCTCATCATCGCTTACCTTTGTGCCGAATCCATCGGTTCTTCTTATCGCATCAACAGCCATATACAAATTCCGCGGCGCATTCACAGAAATACTGTCTGCAATCGTGCTTGATTCTTTGTATAGAAATTCATTGCTTTCAAAATAATCAATAATGCCCGAACTTCCCTCTGCCTGTACTGCAATGAGCATAGGGATTTTCTCGATAAGATCGAGCTGTTTCAAATCATAGAATCCTTTATATATTCCTGAAATGATGCTTCCGTCACCAGTTGGTACGAATACCTTGTCAGGAGCATGGCAATTCAACTGAAGGAAGATATCAAAAGCACCCGACTTCTTACCTTCTGTTGTGAGTGGATTGTATGCTGTGTTGCGGTTATACCAGCCATGTTTCTGTGATTCGTTAATTGAGATATCATAAGCATCGTCATAGGAGCCATCAATTTTTTCCACTTCAGCGCCATACATCCGGATCTGGGTGAGCTTCTCATGTGGAATACTTTTGGGAACGAATATTTTTGATGTCATCCCGATCATTGCACAAAGCCCGGACATCGAGGATGCTGCATTCCCTGTTGAAGCAGTACAAATAGTATCTTTGCCAAGCTCAATCGCCTTTGCCAAGACCAGCATAGACGCTCTATCTTTATAAGAATAGGTTGGGTTGTGGGTATCATCTAAAACAAATACAGTATTATTTGGATCAAAAGATATTTTATAAAGCGAGTTAGCAGGCAGTGCCATGCGAGCTTTCATAACTTCTTGCACTTTATTTTTCAAAGGCAGAAGCAGAGGAAACTGAAAAATATTCCCAGGAATCATCTTTTCAAAGAAACCGTGAGCATATTGAGTTTTTATGTTTTCGTAATCATAATGAATCCGCAGGCAACCAATTAATGGTGAATGAGGTTCATTCATTGCTGCACATTTCGGGCAGAGGTAATGATCATTATCCTCTATTTCATCCGATGACCACCTGGCACCGCATGAGAAACATTTATAGTAATAGTCTTTCATAGGCATTCAAAGCAAAATGATGAGAGAAGAAAATATTTGTCTACTTTTTTGAGATTGTGAAACTAAAATTGAATTCTTTCTATTAAATATTTGGGATTAAATTGTTTTAAGACAACATTTTATTTGACAAATTATTTTTTGTCATAATTTTTGACAATAAATTTTTTGTTAAAGGGAGAACGCGATGAAGATACGAACTGGTAATCCTGTCAGAGGAGAAAATTTTTTTGTTAGAAAACATCTGATAGATAAAATCTGGGAAAGAATAGAATCAGGATATAATTTATTACTGGTAGCACCAAGAAGAGTCGGTAAAACTTCTTTGATGTTTTATTTAATGGATAATCCCAAAGAAAATTATTATTTCATATTTATTAATGTTGAATCTGTAACAACTGAAAATGAATTTTATAGAAGACTTTTATCAAATTTGGTCTCATCTGAATTCGTAAAATTTATATATAAATCTGAAAATTTCATAAAAGAACATTTACCAATAATAAAAAAAATTGGACCTGATGGTGTTACTTTCGATACAAAAGATAATTATAATTTTCACGAAGCTTATGAAACAATATTGAAAAGATTAAATCTAAAAGATAAAAAATTGATAATTTTATTGGATGAATTTTCAGAAGCAACAGAAAGTATAAGAATTGATTATAGTGATAGAGATGCTATACATTTTCTTCATACTAATCGAGAAATAAGACTATCGAATAAAATAAATAATGTGCAATTTATTTATTCTGGTTCAATCGGGCTAGAAAATATTGTAAAAAAAATTAATGCAACACATATAATTGATGATATCATACCTTTGAAAATTGAACCTTTAAGAAAGGAAGAAGCATTTGAATTAATTTCACTTTTATTGGAAACTGTTAACTTTAATTTATCAGTTTCATCAATAAATTACATTTTAGAAAAAATAAAATGGCTAATTCCATTTTATATTCAACTAATATTACAATCACTAAAAGACTTATCAAAGGAAAAAAATAAAAATACAATTGATGAAAAGATGATTGATGAAGCTTTTTCAGAATCGATTGAAAATAAAAACCAGTTTGAATTATGGCATACAAGACTTAGAAAATCATTAAAGAAAAATGAATATAATTTTGCTAAAGAACTTCTAAATCTTATTTCAGAGAAAGAGACAATAGAATCAAATGAAATTCGCGATATAGCAGTTAAAAATGAAGTAAAAGAAGAATATAATGATATTGTTGGTTCTCTTGTTTATGATGGTTATATAAACAATAATAATGAAATAAAAACTTATAGTTTTAATTCTCCAATTCTTAGAATGTGGTGGTGGAAATATGTCGCGAATTGATTTACCAAAAATATATAATCCTGCAAACCAGCCCAAAAAAGAATTAATAGATAATTTTGTTGTTAGATTAGAAATCTTCCAGGATATTTTTAACGATATTAAAACATCCAAAATGGAGAATCCTGAACAGCATTACATTATCCAGGGAGTAAGAGGACAAGGAAAGACTACCTTATTACTTCGATTAGCTTATGAAATTCAAAACGATAAAGAACTGAATAAATGTTTAATCCCGATTACTTTCAGTGAAGAACAATACAGCGTCAGGAAATTATTTAAGCTCTGGGAATTAACAGCAGAATACCTGAAAAATTATAAAGGTTTTGAAAATATATTCGATGAAATGCAAAAATTGGATAATGATGAAGATTACGAAATAAAATGCTTTCAATTTCTTGAGAGAAGCCTAAAGCATAAAAATAAGAAATTAATTCTATTTATCGACAATATTGATGCTATGTTCGATAAATTAAGTAAAAAGGAACATCATCGTCTGCGAGAAGTTTTGATAGAATCAGCAGAATTGAGGATCATGGGAGCATCTTCCGTTAGTCTGGAATTTCATTATGATTATGGAAAACCCTTTTATGAGTTTTTCAGGATGCCTAAACTTAAAGGATTAACTCTTGAAGAAACAAAGAAATTACTTTTGAGATTAGGAAAATATTACAAACGGGAAAGTGTAAAAAAAATAGTTAAAGAACAAGAGGGAAGAATCGAATCTTTAAGAAGAATAACCGGTGGTGTTATCCGAACTCTGGTTATTCTTTTTGGAATTTTCGTTGATGATGAAGATGGAAATGCCTTTATCGACCTGGAGAATATACTGGAAGATGTAACTCCTCTCTACAAGCATAGAATGGAAAAACTTTCTCCACAGCAGCAAGAAATAGTTGATTTTATTGCGTTAAGCTGGGATGCGGTTAGCACCAAAGAGATTGCTGCTAAAGTAAAAGAGAAAAGTAAAGCTGTCTCCTCCCAGCTAAAAATTCTGGTTAAAAATAATATTATAGACCAACAAGGTACAACTACGAAAAATTATCTCTATCGTTTATCAGAAAGGTTTTTCAACATCTGGTATTTAATGCGACACGGTGGAAAAAGTGAAGAAAATAAAGTGAAATGGTTAGTGGAATTTATACAGGAATGGTGCGATGAAAAAACCCTTGAATTGAGAGCAAAAAAACACCTGGAAGCAATACAAAAAGGTAATATTTATGAGAAACAAGCTCTTTATATGACCGAAGCTTTATCTTGGACTCCGATACATAGAGACTTTCAGGATAAATTAATTAAAGAAACCCGGACATATTTGGAAAGTAAAAAATCTGATTTAGTAGAATATCTACATCGATCAGATATTGAATTAAGACAATCAGCAATTGATTATTTTAAAAAAGGAAAAGATATAAAACAAGCTATAGGAAATGTTGAAAAAATTAAAATTAAAGATGCTGAAGATTTGAATGTTCTTGGACAAGTTCATGGATTCCATTTTCATAATAAATCGAAAGCTGAAGAATATTACCTGATGGCTGTTAAAAAAGAACATGCTGGAGCAATGTATAATTTAGCTTTGCTTTATCAAACAGAATTCAAAGACTTCAAAAATGCCGAAGCAATGAATAATTTAGCTTTGCTTTATCAAACAGAATTCAAATACTTTAAAAAAGCTGAAAAATATTACCTCATGGCTATCGAGAAAGAAAATGCCGGTGCAATGTATAATTTAGCTGTGCTTTATCAAACAGAATTCAAAGACTTTAAAAAAGATGAAAAATATTAATTTATGGCTGTCGAGAAAGAACATGCAGGTGCAATGAATAATTTAGCTTTGATTTATGAAACACAGATCAAAGACTTTAAAAAAGCTGAAAAATATTACCTGATGGCTATCGAGAAAGAACATGCCGGAGCAATGAATAATTTAGCAAGGCTCTATTATTTTGAATTAAAAGATTTTGAAAAAGCTAAAAAATACTGTCTGATGGCAA
>JAUWMT010000064.1 GCA_030613025.1 Candidatus Cloacimonadota bacterium | reverse complement strand
CGATCATCAATTTTTATCTTGACATTATTTATACCATTCTTATTCATTTCTTCACCCTCCAGGTGATTATTGATTTTTATTTTTTACCTTTATTGGTAAAGCCCTGGAGGGCTTTCAAGTTTCTTATGGAATTTGCTAGGTTTGTCATAGATTATGAGTATGTAAAAAAGTAAGGTGCATTAATAATTTGACAGAAAATCACGGCATTCAAATATCTGTGGTTCAAAACACGTAATATAAGGAGTTTCTACAATGGTTCGAATAACTCGTTCTCTAGTTATCGTCTCGGTTTTATCAATTTTGGTATTAGCCGGGTGCGAATTAAGTGAAAAGAAAAAAGATAAAACTCAAGTCCTCGCACAATGGGATGGAGGTACGATCACAGTAAAGGTCTTTAACGACCGCCTTGATCAAATCCCACAATTCTATCGCCCTCGCGGTGGTTTCACTGTCGAGCAAAAGCAAAAATATCTCGATGACTATTCAATTGAAGAGATTTTCTATCTTGAAGCATTGAGCAAAGGAATGGAAAATACGGAAAGCGCTCTGGAATTCTATCGTCAGAATGCCGAAAGGGTTATCCTTGATAAATATTATCAGGAGCAGATCAAGGACAAGATCAAACCCACCGATGCCGAGCTTATGGCCTTCTACGAAGCTCATAAGGATGATTTTTATAAGAAATCACCAACTGCAACTCTTCTGTATATAGAAACCAAAACAAAAGAAAATGCGGACAAAGCATACCAGGAGCTTGTTGCGGGCAGGGATTTTGTTGAAGTAATGAATGAATATTCCACAAACGAAAATCTTAAGAAAAAAGGTGGCTTGATCACAAACATCAGACAAGGCGGATATATCCCAAATATTGGCAGATCAGAAGAAATGGATTCGCTCATTTTTGCTGCAGAAGCCGAAGATGTTATAACTCCGGTTGAGTTTAACGATGCCTTTCATATTGTAAAAATTTCAGAAAAAGATATGAGTACGATGCGTCCTTATGAAGAGGTGGAAAAAGATGTGAAAAACCGCTACATGAGCGAAAAAGAGCAAGCGCTCCAAAAAGAAATTCAGGATAAATTATTTAATAAGTACAATATCTCCATAGATACACTTGCAGTCGAAGAAATAAACTTTGAAGAAGCAGATTCTTCGGATACTGCAGGAAGTATTGTGCTCATCGCATCTTCTGACCCCGAGCTTATATATACTGCAAAAGATTTTGCTCATGAAGTCAGCATGTTCCCAATGGAACGAAAACAACTTCTTCATGAAGGCAATGCAAAGGTTGATTTCATAAATGCAAAAGCCAGCAATAATGTAATGTATCATAATGCGATAAAGAAGGGATATGAGAATCATCCCGAGATTGCAGACGAACTTCGCAGAGCAAAGATGATCGGCGCTCTTCGCGAGTATTATAAGCAGTTTGTAGTTGACGCAGCCGTGGTTCCTGAAGAAGAGGTCGTTAAAGCATATGAAGCCGATAAAGAACAACGCTATGTGAACAAGCCCCACGTCAAGGTGCATGAATTCGCATGCGAAAATCAGGTCACTGCCGATTTCGTGCTCTTCAAAGCCAAGGAAGCACAAACCGATGAAGAACTCAACGCGCTGGTTCAGGAATACTGTATCAAAATAAATAATGACGGCATGATCGGTCCCATTTATGAGGGCGGTATCATACCCGGCGTTGGCAAAGACGACCGGTACCTTGAAAAAATATTCTCGGTTCCTGAAGGATCATTCAGCGATGTGTTTGAAGATGTAAAAGGAAATTGGGTATTCTTCAAAGTTGTGGAATTCACTCCAAAATCATATCGTGGCATCGATGATGTCCGCAACGAGCTCGAGACTAATCTAATGCGAAAAGCTCAAAAAGATCTTTTTGATACCCTCAGAGCAGAAATGCGCCAGAAATACAATCTCGTCGTCTATGCAGATCGTCTTGAAGAAAAGCTTCCGGTTGATTCGCTCTTGACTCTTGCTGAAGAATCTATGACGCAGAAAAACTATGCTCGCGCTATCTACTACTATGACAAAGTTATTGATGAATATCAGAACGGACAGGATGATTATAAAGCAAAGTTCATGAAGGGCTTTATTTACTCCGAATACCTGAAGAATGACACACAAGCGATCGAGATGTTTGAAGAAGTGCTCACTTATCCGAGAGAAGGCGTTGCGACGGATACGACACTCCATCCATCTGCACGCTATATGCTGAAAGCTCTCACGGGCGAGGAAGATATTCTCGAGAAGATCAATAAGCAGTCCGAACAGATGAACACAAACTAATAAGATTTTAACATCCTTACATATAGAAGCGGAGCTCTTTCGGAGTTCCGTTTTTTTTATTGCCTATAAACAATCACCATCATAAAACTTGACACCGCTAAGTGCATTGATGCATAGAATTACAAAAATCTCAGGAACAACACATGGCAAAAGTACAATTAGATAAAATCACAAAAGTATACGAGAATACTTTCACGGCAGTAAAAGAAGCAGACGTTATTGCTGAAGATAAGGAATTTGTCGTACTGGTCGGTCCGTCTGGCTGCGGAAAAACAACTGTCCTACGAATGATCGCCGGACTGGAAGACGTTACATCAGGGAAAATTTTCATCGATGATAAAGTAGTTAATAATGTCCTTCCAAAAGATAGAGACATCGCAATGGTGTTCCAGAATTATGCTCTTTATCCACACATGTCCGTGTATCAGAACATGGAATTCTCGCTTAAATTGCGCAAAACTCCGAAGCCAGAGATAGACAAGCTTGTGAAAACTGCTGCCGGACTGCTCGGCATCGAGCAATTATTGGACAGAAAACCTAAGCAGCTTTCCGGGGGGCAGCGCCAGCGTGTGGCATTGGGTAGAGCAATTGTACGCCAGCCAAAAGTGTTCCTTTTTGACGAACCACTTTCCAACCTCGATGCAAAACTCCGTGTACAAATGAGAGCCGAGATTATCAAACTGCATAAAAAATTAGAAACAACAATCATATATGTGACACATGACCAGACTGAGGCAATGACAATGGGAGATAAGATCGTTGTCATGAAAGACGGACTTATTCTGCAGATAGATACACCCATCAATGTGTATAACCATCCAACTAATAAATTCGTTGCAGGATTCATCGGAAGCCCGGCTATCAACTTCTTTGACGGCACAATCGGCAAAAAGGGTAAGCGGCTTCATTTTGATTTCGGCACCTTCTCTGTCGATATTCCCGATACCTATGACGACTCCCTGAAAGACTATGTGGATAAGGACATCACAATGGGAGTACGTCCGGAGGATATCTATCATAAGAAGTATTCTTCCAATGCGGAAATACCTGCTGAGATGGACGCACAGGTCGAGGTGGTTGAACCGCTTGGTTCTGAATTTGTAGTGAACTTCCTGACTAGAGACACGACCTTTACTGGACGCCTCGAGCCAAAAGAAGAGCCCAAAATGGGTGAAACCATGACCCTCGTCTTTGATATGAAGAAGGTCCACTTCTTTGATAAGGAAACCGAGGAAACGATTGTATAAATTTCTAAATCCAAATGTCTAATTTCTAAAGGTATAATTGGGAAATTGTATGAAGGAAGATATAACAAAAATCCACGACAATTGTCGTATACACATCCAATTTGTGGGTATACGCGACAAATGACGGGGATACAGTCGTTAGTGGCATATTAATTTGATGGAGGAATAGTATGGATAGTTTATTAAGATCAAAATACTTTTGTTTTTCAATCGACAGAATTAGTGTAACTGAAGACAAAACCTTTTACGTAACATTAATACCAGATATCAATTCTGAATTCTTTCCTCCTTTTCATCTTAGAAAACTAAGAGTTTCTGAGTATCTTTTAGAAGAAGATTTTGTTAAAACTAAATTTAACATCAATGAAAATAAAGGTAGATATAAAGGTTCAATTGTTCAAGGAGGATATTACAAAATTCCTTCAAGCGAATTTCTAAAATTAAATGTATTAAAATCAAAGGAATCAATAATAACTCTTGCAAATGATATTTTTGAAGAAAAAATGATCCCATCCCCATACAAAGAAGAAGATTATTCAGGTAAAAATACTATTGAATCAGATAATCTTTACTACTATCTTAGCGAAACGAAAGAAGAAGTTTCAGACAAATTATTCCTTTACTGCTTTAATGTTGGCCAAGGTGATTCTTTTCTTCTGATTCTACCAAATGGTAGTACATACATGATTGACACAAATATTTATGGAAGAGATAAAGCTGAAAAATTTTGTCAAAATCTCAAATCAATATTAAGTGAACATGGATTGCCTAAAAATAAAATAAAAAGTTTGATTATAACACACAAACATTTAGACCATTTAAGAGGAGCAAAATACATTTTAGAAAACGGTGATTTTGAAATAAGTAATTTCCTTGTAAATTTGGATTATCTTCACCCCACTAAAGTTGTTAAATCCCTACTAAATACTGCTAGAAATAAAATACCTGTTTTTTGTAATACTAACACACCTGGAATAATTAAGGAAAATGACGTTTTTATATGTATCAAAAATCCTGACTCTAATTCTAATACCAGAACTGTTGCACCTGATATTAATGATAGTTCGATCTGTTTATGTATTAGACATTTAAACAATGGATTCTTTTTAACTGGTGATGCAGGTTATAGAATTATAGAAGATAATTTTCAATGCAATGGATTGAATGAAAAAAAGCAGAAAGTATTTAAAGTTTCTCATCACGGTAGTATTACAGGCACAAGTCAGCAATCCTTGGATTTGTTATCCCCAACACATGCTTTTGTCTCTGCAGGTTCAAGTAAAAAATATAAACATCCTCATTCAAATACAATGAATTTACTTAATCACAATGTACAGAATGTAATAGTTTCAAAAATAGTCAGAAGAGATGTCGTTTATATTTCAGATGGCAATAGCATTGACTATAAATATCGCCACTAACAAGCGTGTCAGCGGTTCAGTCTCGCAGTTCTCTTTGCCCGATCCGTCAGCTGACGGATTCAAACTTTGGTTGGTCTGTTTTGGGCGTCCCCGATTCATCGGGACGATCCCGCCGCACACGCCAAACATTATAAGCAAGCTAAGATAACCTATGAACAAATATAAAAATACATTAGAAGAATGCAGTAAAATTGCAAAAAGAGAATATAAAGAAGTTAGTAAAAAGCTTAAAAAAGTAAAAAAAGATCTGACATTTTCTCAAGATATATTGGTTGAGACTATTCTAACATTTAACAATTCAGACATTAACGACAAAGCCATTTATGATTCAATAAATGAGGTTAATAATAAAACTTCTGAATTGCTAAAAAATGGATTCAAGAGTTTTGAAAAAAGTTTTTCAAAAAAATCAGATAATCTCTCGGAATTTACAGTAACACTTTTTGGTAGAACTAAAGCTGGTAAAAGTACAATTAGAGAAGCCTTAACAACCGGGGATGGAAGTACAATTGGTAAAGGTGCCCAGAGAACCACAAGAGATGTTATGATTTATAATTGGAATCATTTAAGGATTTTAGACACTCCAGGATTTGATGCCTATAAAGGCGAAGAAGATGAAAAAATCGCATTTTCGCAAGTAGATGAAACTGATCTAATACTTTTTTTGGTTACAAGTGACAGTATTGAGGAGAGCGAGTTTGAAAAATTAGCAACCCTTCGTAGAGAGAATAAACCTGTCATTATTTTGTTAAATGTTCTATACGATCTAAAACACCCAATAAAAAGAAAACAATTTCTTTCAAATCCTAAAAAACATGTATCAAGAGATGCAATTATAGGTCATCTAAGCAGACTAAAATTCCTTTCAAAAAAGCATTTTGATATTCAAAATATATCTGTTATACCAATACATGCATTATCCGCTTTTGAAAGTAATCATTCAAAAGGAGAACAGAAAAAGAAATTATATGAAACATCTAATTTTAAATATTTTAGGGACTACTTAACTAAAGAAATCGAAACTTCAGGCAAGCAAAAAAGAGTTCAAAGTTTTAGAGATAGTTACATATTTCATTTAGAAAATAGTATAAAACCAGTTTATGAAGATTCATATAAAAGCTTAAAGCCTATTGTAAGATTATTACAAAATAAGCAATTCGAACTTAGAAATTGGTTTGATAAGTTTATTCCAGATAAAAATGACGAGATAGAGAGAGATATAAACAAACTATTTGAACCTTTGTTTAATCAACTTGATTTCTTTGTAGACCAAAATATTGAAAATTCAGATTTTGGTGATATGTGGAATAATATCGTGAACAAACACATTGCTGAGAATAAAATCAAATTGATTCAGGAAAGTATTATTTCAGACATGAATAGGTACTTGGAAGAATTTTTTAAGTAATTTAAGTTTGATATGAACTTAAACGTTTCTAAAATCAAATCTGAGGTAATAAGTGGAGTTAAGAAAGGTTCCACTGGTAAAGTTGTAAGATGGTCTGGTGCTGCTGTGGGCACAGCTTCTGCAGTGATATTATCTACAGCAGTAGCCAATAGCTGGAACCCAGTAGGCTGGGGACTTGCAATTGTAGGTATTGGCTTAGGAATATTTTCTTGGTTTTGGGGAGATGACACAAAGCGCTTTAATAGACAAAAAGCAAAAATGAAAACTCGAATGTTTAACAACCTTGAAAAAATGCAAAGAAAAAATAAAGGTGCCTTAAAAACATGGTTTTATAATGATATTACTCACGGTTTAAAAAAGAAAATCACTCAAGATTTGTATTATCAAGTAGGGCTATTTCAAAAATTATTAAGAGAGTATTCAGAAGTTGCAGATAAAATTGATGCTTTATCTGAAAAAGAAAATATTGAATTAATTAAGAGATTATTAGAATTACAACATTCAAACGGCTACGATACAGACAATATCTATAAAGTAGCAAGAGTACAAGGTGTATTAACAAAGATTTTAATAGAGAATCCTTTGTTCAATGACACTAAAAGCAGTAAAAATTTCATAAAGATATATGGTGAGAGAATAATAGAAATAAAAAAGGGTAGTGATAGAATAAAATTTCTACTTGACGCATTAAATGTAGAAAGCACAGAAGTTGTTAATGTTTTTTTTAGCGACAAAGATAAAAAATTCGTAGTTAAAGTTGAGAAAAGTATTGCGGGTAAAATTTATGGGCATTTATGGAGCAATGTTAGAACTGCAGAAAAAATTATAAAAAATAAAATTCAAATAGAGGTTGTTTAATATGAATGAATTAAAATTCCAAGTAGCAGAAGAAAAAACAACGCAATTGATTGAAAATCTTAATAGTACATTAGGTGATATTCAAGACAACGAAGTTGTTTTTTTAGTAAATGAGTTTAAAAGCAAAATTTCTAATTTACAGCAGAAAATCAAATTAGAAATCGCTTTTATTGGACAGTATAGTGCAGGTAAGTCAACAATTATATCAGCAATATCTGGAAACAAAGATATTAAGATAGGACAAGATATAACTACTGAAACTCCACAACCATATCCATGGGGAAACATTCTCTTAATTGACACGCCAGGAATTTATGCCGGGAGACCAGAACATGATAAAGTTAGCATTGAGTATATGAATAAAGCTGACTTACTTGTTTATGTTATTACTACGCAAGGCTTTACATCTGAAACTGCAGAAAACTTTAAGAAATTAGCATTTTCTGAAAATAGGATTGATAAAATTATGCTTGTTATTAATAAAAGTTCACAAGGGGATAAAGAAGCATTTCTAAAAAATTGGATTTTTGATGCACTAAAAGTAACAGAACCCAAAACAGCAGATGATTTGTTTCTGTGTATTATTGATGCAAAAGGTTACTTGGAAGCATTGGAAATTGAAGACCAAGATGATAGAGATGAATTGATTGATTATAGTGGATATAATTATTTTCTTGGAAATCTAAACGAATTTATTTCCCAAAAAGGTATTTTGGGGCGATTAATAACTCCATTGAATCTAATTGAAACTTATTTAAACGGAATAATAAATCAACTAACGGCTGGAAATGAAGATACGAAGAACTTATTGGAATTGCTGAACCGCAAACATTTTCGATTAATTGAAAGTAAAAAAAATATAACAAATGTCGTCAATGGTCATATTGATACTGTCGTATCAAATATAAAAAAAGAGGGGAATAAAATTGCAAATCTTATCGAAAAAGATGGAGACAAGGAAATATTAGATTCAGAAAGTAAGAATTCAATAGACAATCTTAAAACACTCACTGATGATATTAACAAGAAAATAGAGCATTCTATTGAAAGCGAATTTTCCCAATTACAAACTGAACTTGAAATTCTAATGCGATCTGAACTTTCTCAAACTCTTTTAAGTAAAGAATCTATAAAAGTTAATTTCAACACCGATATTAAAATAAATGGAATTGATAGAACAAAGATAGATTCTGGAATTGACATTCTAAGTAATGTAAGCCGATTTGCAGATGGTTTTGCCACAAATAAAAATGCTTCAAAATTAGGTTTGGAAGGATTAAAAAAGATTTCAGGCAGCGACGCACATAAAGTTGTGTATAAAGTAGGCAAATTTTTTGGACATAAATTTAAACCATACGGAGCTGTTAAGGTTGCAGATAAAATATCTAAAATTGGTTCAATTGCTGGTAGAGTTGCTGTTGTTTTGCCTTTTTTGGTTGCAGGCTATGAGGAGTATGCAGAGAGTAGGTATGCAGAGAAAATTAAGGAAGAAAGACAAAAAATACGTCAGTCGTATGATGAAATTGCTAATGACTTAAAATCTTCTTTCCAAAAACAGTTCGATAAATTAGTAACTGAAAGTTATAATATAGAACTAAGCAATACGAAAAAAATAATTAATGGAATAAGAAATTCTGACAAACTAAAGGAAAAAGAAGTATTGAATATTCAAGAACTACTAAATCGGTGTAACTGCATTTTAAAGGAACTAAATTAAAGAAGGTGATAGTGAATGCCAGCTCCCAACACGCAACTCCACGCTTCAAGCGTGGCGCACGCCAACCATTATGGGCAATATTGAAAGGAGATAAATGAAAAATTCACGAATATTAAGAATTATAGTTTTCTATATAATTGCAATATCATTATCCAATATATTTCGATTTGATATATTTAATTTGAATTCAATATTAGATAAACTCCCTGCTTATACTTTAATCTTATTTAGTCCATTGGGAGCAATAGGCATAATAATCGGAGCAATTATTTCAATTAGACTGTTAAAGAAAAAACATAAAACCAATATGTCAATTTGGGGTACATCTAAAAAACTAAGTATCCTAATGAGTCTTATTCCAATTACTTTGATGTTAATTATTGGCCTTACAAATTCAAAAGGCATTAATACTCATTATTTTGGACTAATCGGAGCAGTAGCAACATTTGTCTATTGTTTCGCTGAAGAGATCGGTTGGCGTGGATATCTTGAAGATGAATTGTGGAAAATGAAACCATTGATCAAATACACGCTAATTGGGTTTTTATGGTATTTATGGCATTTGAGTTTTATTAATAACTCTTCAATTCTTTCAAACTTACAATTCTTAGGAATCTTGATTTTGGGTAGTTGGGGGATTGGACAAGTTGCCATAAAAACAAAATCAATTATTGCTTGTACTTGTTTTCATTTGCTAGTTAATATTATGATGTTTAATCCAATTATAAAGGATGGAATTACAGGTAGTTCAAAATTAATAATTCTATTTGTGTGTATAGGAATTTGGATATTTATATTAAGTATGTGGGGAAAAAACAAAAAGAATTTGGTCATCAACAAAGTATAAACAGTTTGGTTTACGTTTGATTAATAATGCCCATAACAAGCGTGTCAGCGGTTCAGTCTCGTGGTACTCTTTGCCTGATCCGTCAGCTGACGGATTCAAACTTTGGTTGGTTGTTTTGGGTGTCCCCGAAAGTTTCCGGGGCAATCCCGCCGCACACGTCAAACATTATGCCCAAAAATAAATGATGTAAGATTTACTTGACCTATAAATCAGCAATTTATTCAGTTGATATTAAAGTAAAGTGATTTCAAAATGTGTGTTATTTGTGATTTGTATAATCAATATAAAATTATGGAGATAAGTTGGTAAAATGAAAACAAAAGAGCTATTATTCGAAAATATAAATCCTGATATTAAATATTCAATAGAAAATGGTGATTCATTATCAATTTTAAAGACTTACGAAAAAGGAAAATTTGATTTAATAATAACTTCACCACCTTATAATGTTGGCAAATCTTATGAAACGAAAACTTCTATTGAGGATTATCTTGCTACTCAAGAAGAAATAATAAAAGAGTTAATTAGAGTAATGTCTAATAAGGGAAGTATTTGTTGGCAAGTTGGCAATTATGTTAACAAAGGTGAGATATTTCCTTTAGATATTTATTATTATCAAATTTTCAAAAAACTTGGTCTGAAATTAAGAAATCGAATTATCTGGCATTTCGGTCACGGACTTCACGCACAACACAGATTTTCCGGTAGATACGAAACCATACTTTGGTTTACAAAATCCGATAACTATATTTTCAATCTTGACGATGTTAGAGTTCCTTCAAAATATCCTGGTAAACGACATTTTAAAGGTCCAAAAAAAGGACAGTTATCTGGTAATCCTAAAGGAAAAAACCCATCCGATATTTGGGAAATCGTTGTGAATGATTGGGAGAATGAGTTATGGAACATACCAAATGTGAAATCAAATCATCCAGAAAAAACAGGTCATCCGTGCCAGTATCCAATAGAATTAGTAGAAAGATGTATTCTTGCTTTAACTAATAAAAATAGCTGGGTATTAGACCCATTTTCCGGTGTAGATTCTGCAATCATTGCTGCAATTAAAAATGAAAGAAATGCTATTGGTATTGATAAAGAAACAGAATATTGTGAAATTGCAGAAAAAAGGATAGAAGATTTAATAGATGGAAAACTAAAATTTCGTCCAATTAACAAGGTTATTCACAAAGCAACTAAAAAAGACAAAATTGCTCAAATGCCAAAAGAATGGCAGGAATTTAATTTTGGAGGAAGTCATTTATGAAAATAGCAAAGAAATATTCACACTTAATGGAGAAGAATATTTAATTGTTCACCACAAAAGATTATACAAAGAGATTAAAGATGTAATTTCATCAATTGATGCAGTGAAATCTAAAACAAAAATTAGCAAAGAAAAAACAATGAAGGGGACTAAACTTTATAGTCCCGTAGATTTAAACAAAGAGTTTGATAAGGAGTTCCAAAAAAGAAATTGGAAAGAAAGCCGTTACTCATATTACATCACTTTGGATCGAGGTTTAATGGAAAAAACAATTACAATGCCTGTAAAAGATCAAAAACAGTTTTTAATTGATAATGGTGAAAAAGCTCCGATTTATAGTTACAATCAAACTGATTTTGTTAAAGATAAAATTGCTGTTGAAGTTCAATTTGGTAAATACTCATTTGTTGCATACGATTTATTTGTAAAACATATGCTGTTCTATTCAGGTGGTGTTATAAATTTAGGTATCGAAATTTTGCCGACAAAACTAATGCAAGCACAAATGTCAAGTGGCGTTGCTTATTATGAGGGAGAAGTTTATAATGTAATGAGACAAGGTAGAAATAGCCCACCAGTTCCTTTATTAATATTAGGGATAGAGCCATAAATAAAGCACAACAATGATAATATCTAACTTCTTTATTATTCACATCAGATAACAATATATTTTCAACTTATACAATTTTTATTAATTGAACTAACAGAGAATGGGCATAACAAACGTGCCCACAATCAGCAAGAAGAGAAGCATGAGGAATCGTGGCACACGCCAAACATTATATTTCCATAAACAGTAGTAGATTCTCACACATAGAAGTGTGGGTTATTGTTTGTTTTCAAATAAATATTCTTCATTTTTCCTTTGCTCCTCTGGGCTCTTTGCGTGAACTTATTTATCAAGGGTATGCAGTGCAAAAGTATAGGCACTGGCTATAGCTGTTTTTGGAAATATTTTATAGCACCATCTCTTGTAGAATAGCTTTGATACTTTCATTCAAATGTGGTAAATCATTTTGAATTACTTGCCAGACAATCCGAATATCAATCCCAAAATATTCGTGTAAAAGCACATTCCTGAGTCCTGTAATCTCAGCCCATTCTACTTCTTTATATTTCTTGAAAAATTCGTCACTAAAATGGTTTGCCGCTTCACCAATGATTTCTAACTGATGAATACAAGCGGACTGCAGCATTTTATCTGATTCAAATTTATTATAATCGGCATCTTTTAAAATGTCCTTATATCCCTTATGGCATCTAATATATGCCTGAGTCTGATTGTGTCGCTTATTTTATCTTGCATAGATCAATTGTTTTTCACGATCAATGATAGGACGGATATATTTTGATACAGCATTATTTGATAAAAGATCAACCTTACTTTTCAAGATTCTCTGAAGATCATTCTGCATTTTGATATAGAGTAAACCTATTTGTTGGCTATAGTCCAATTCCACTAAAATATCAATATCACTATCACCTTTTGATTGATTCCGAACATGTGAGCCAAACAGATAGGCCTTTAAAACTGGTTTATCCCTAAAATAGTTAGAGATCAAATTTATTTCACGTTGTTGAAGCATATTTACTCATCCTTGAATTAACATTCTATCATTTTCCATATCTGCAAAGTGACTCAGTAATTATTTTTCTGTCAATACAAAAATTTTCACGTACAGTATAACTAACAATAGTTCTCACAGAAAGTGAATTTCATTAATTGTATTCTATATTAATTGTCCTTTGTGTTCTTTGCGTCTTTGCGTGAACCTGATCTTTTCTGGAGGATTGGAATATGAAGTAGCTATAGATTCAGAAGTATGTGATTTATGTGGATCTCCTATGGTTGCCAGAAGGGGAAGAAGAGGTTTCTTTTGGGGATGTACTAAATATCCTGACTGTAATGGAACTAAAGAAGTTTTTTAATTATTTCAAAATAAAAAATCGTCTAACAAGTAAATGTTAGACGATAATATACTAAACTACTATCAGGATTACTTTAAACCCCATTTTTAAAAAAACCAGATGTGCCATAGTAATGGAATTATGCTCCAAAAATTCCATATTAAGGATTCTCCATGTATGAATCGGTGGGTAATTATGTGAGAATTCCCCAAACCCCATCCTCCAAAATTGACGTAATAATAGAAACAATAGTTAGCCACCGCAAGTATTAAAACGACAACAGTTCTAAAGGTAAAAGCATTCCATGAATCCTTATTTTTGAATGGTGTAATATCATCAAAATAGTGATGATATATTAAAAAAGGAAATAAGAAAAATCCAGCAACTTCGGCACTATGATACCAGAGAAAACGGATTAAATCATCTGTTTCTGTGAGGTAATGAATGGTTTCTTTTGGTATCCATAAGGGTATTATTTTGATACACAATAAGCCCATAACATACCCTAATGTTATTACCCCTGTCAAGGATAATAGTCCTTTCCATGGCTGAGGTAATTTAATACACGACCAAGGTTTTCCTCTCCAGACATTAGCTGTCATAAATAGAGCAACAATCGCCCATTCCCACCAGCCAAACACCCAATGGAGATGATTTGTTCCACTAAAGTTCCACCAAGGAGCATTAAATCCAAATGATGCTCCTAGTTGTTGAGAATAAACTAACCCCCAGAATGGAACAATTAAAATTGTGAAACAAAAGAGAGTGAAAAAAGATCCCCATCCTAATCCTGCAAAACCAGCTCGTGGCTGTTCTAAATTACTGGGGAGGACAGGCCATCCTTCAAATAAAATGGGAATTGTTGGGTATGTAAAAAATCCTATTAACACAAAGCTTACAATAGCGCTTTCGGCAAAATGATTTTCTACCATGAATTTCAGAACTACCGTTACTCCGTTTGGAAGAATTGTTTTTCCGGCTCCAGCCAACTCATTAAGATTGATTTGACTGAGGAAATTAAACCCTAATCCAAATATCCGATAAAAGACAATATGGATCAAAAAAAATGTTAGAATAACATTTAGAATGGTTAACATTATTCCTTGCCACGGTTGACCCACTTTCGCTAGTGGCCAATTATCGAATGATAAATGTTGCCATAAGCCTACGAGGATCATCACAGCCAAATACATTACAAACGGATAAGGAAACAAATTTCCTGGACCACGAGAATCGCTAAATGCGAACCAAAGACCTAACGCAATTAGAAAAAATACAATCCAAGCACTAAATCCGGTTTTTAAAGACCCTGATCTTGATTTTGACATTTCTGCATCCTTTATTTTTTTTGAATTTAATTATTTGAGTTCACTTTAAAAACCCCAGTTTTGAGTGAGTGATAAATTTCATATACTTCATATTTCAACAAAGCATAAATATCTAGATTTTGGATTTTGGAGTGTAATATATAGAATTTTATTGGTAATTATTCGAAATATTT
>JAUWMT010000011.1 GCA_030613025.1 Candidatus Cloacimonadota bacterium | reverse complement strand
GTATATGATTTTCGTTCGTATGAAACATAGTGATTTCCTTAAAAAATATTACTTATTTAACCATACTAATATTTGATCATTACTTTGTGTAAAGTATTTTGTGAACTATATTGAAAGGTTTTTAGAGTGAACTCAATATTATTTTACTTAATTCATCAAAAGCATCAATTGGATTTTGTTTACCCCCATCCCATAAAGTATCATTACATTTTTCTAAAATTTTTATCAATTGTTGTTTATTTACAGGTTGTATATCCCAAATAGGATCATATTTTTTATATCTGAATTCTTGAACTTTGCCAAAATTGATTGGAATATCAGCAATAATATTTCTTTCTCTTTCCTCTGGTTCATCTTTATCAATTTCAAAAGCTCGTTTTGTTTCACCTGCAACAACAATTGTATATTTAGCACCTAATGAATTAGCATTACCAAATGCTTGTTCAATTGCCTGTGTAAATTCATTGTTATTTATATCTTCTCTTTTGCATTCAACGACAATAATAGGCTTATTATATTTAGTGTCTTTAAAAATTACAATATCTGCCCAGTCATTTGGTGTTCTTCTTGGAACTTTATATTCTAACTTAAGAAGTTCTGGTTTATACTGATATTTTTCAATTAATTCAATATAATAAATTGCTCTCACTTTTTCTTCGGGATTTGTGTATTTATACGTTTTATTTTGTGCCTTGTATGTTATTTTTTTTTCGTTTTCAGATATTTTAATATATCCTTTCTCAACACCTATTTTTAAATAATCCATATTATTTGACTCCTTTTTTTTCTAAACAAAATATAATCTTTTTTAGGTCAAGCATATTAATATCTTATGTTGAACTCAAATGTGCATAATGTTTCGATCCCCGACAATTTTGTCGCGAACACATTCGATTTTGGGGTTGTATACGACAGATGTCGTGGATTTTGCTTTTTGTTTCTTTCATAATAATTTTCATTATTTACACTGTTCTTTCCGTACAATTTCATAAGTAATAACAGCATTCACCTCAGTTCATAGTCTTTTATTTTTTCTCCTTCTTTTGTTGTCAAATTAATTAGTGAAAATACCAGATTCCCTCTCCCCTATTTCGGGAGGAAAAGCTTCGAGGGAATGACACGCTCTTTGTTAGAGTAAACGACTCAGTAGTCTTACACTCACAATAACACACCCCGCTCCGATAAATCGATTTGTTAAACTTTTTTATATTTTATTTTTCTATCTTTCTCTGCTTATCACTTCGTAATGAAATGAAGTTGGATTGTGATTTCTTTAGTAGTCGTAATTTTTATTTTTGGATTAACTTTCTATTATATTGTAGTTTAATGTTGAATTTATCACTTTTATTTTAGAGGTCTTTATTTATAAAAAACACACTTTTTTGTTTGTATAATTCTGCTGTCTGCTTTGAGTTGATAGAAATAAATGCCCGAGCCGACTTCATAACCACGCGCATCTTTTCCATCCCAAACCACTCCATTAATTCCCAAATCCGCAATCTGCAATCCGAATTCTCTAACAAGCTGTCCCTTGATATTGAAAAGTGAAAGCGAAAGTTTTTCATTATGTGAATTCTTAACTTCGTATGGGAAAAATGTTATGAACCTGAAAGGATTCGGTTTGTTCTGGTGCAAAACATACTCAGGCGGAATTGGAGGATCATCAATGCCATTTCCTTGAGATGAAATTATTGTAATATTATCTATAAACCAGCCGGGATCACTCAGATAAGAATCAGTTTTTATTCGGAAACGCATGTAACTATGAGTATCTACCCAATCCTGTAAAGGAATTATAACCTGCTGCCAATCCTGCTGCACACCGGAAAATGCTGCAAGCACAGTCCAATCCTGATTATTGGGTGATATCTCCACATAGCAGCTGTCGAACTCCCATTCAGTGTTATATTTGTGCCAAAAAGTGATAGCGAGATCGTCATTCACACCATTCAGATTTATGGATGAACTCGTTTTTATCGTGGATTCTATACCATTATGATAAAATTGTTCGTCATTATCCCTCAAAGCAAAACTGCCTTCATAGGATTCGGGATACATGCACCAATAATCTTGAGCATTCCAGCCATTCATTCCTGATTCCCAATCTTCCTCGAAAATAACGATTTCAGTTTGAAAGTCAATATCCAAAGCAGTCATGCCGTTCTCAATAGTAAGTTCCATAATTTGAGGAACATAGCCCTGGGCGATAAAAGTTGTCTGATAGGTTCCAACATAATAATTAAAATTGAAGTTTCCACTGATGGATAATGTATCTGCAAAATATCCGCCATCAAGGATAACATCGCACTGCATTGGAGCGCTATTATTATGAATATTGCCCGTAACTGTGATTTCCTGAAGGGGCTCAAGAGCAACATTTTTTACCGTCCACGTTGAATTATTAATAGTTACATTTGCGAGTGTTGTATCCTGATATCCTTTTTGTCTGTACGTTACAGAATAAGTTCCGGGTTCGAGCAATCGCCAGTAACGACCAAACAATTCATCTGAAATTCTTGTAGTAAAACTAACAATATCATGATCATTTACGTACACTTCAGCCCGAATAGGCAGACCTGTCAGAGCATCTTCGATATGACCTGTCAGCATTGCTGCATCTGTCAGATAGCCAAGTACGCGGTTCATCAGCCAATAAGCGCCGACCTTGCACCGCTCACAGGTATCATCAACAAGAGCAGCATTTGGCTGAAGATTTTCAGTTCCGCATTCGATGAGAAGCTGCACTGTGCCAAAAGTATTATAGAACCAATCCTGTGCATTGCCATTTCGTCCCCGAGAAGGCGAAGGTTCATAATGACCGATGCCATCTTCAGTTTCAATAAGTAATGCGACCGTTTCTCCAATTATTTTATTAAATTCAAAATCAGGTGATCGCTTGAAGCCATCCCATTCCCACGAGTAAAAAACCTTTTCAGAGAAATTCCCTGTACGGGAAGAATGCCAATTGATCGAATAAATGAAATGCTGCTCATCTGCCAAACGCTTTACAGCTTCTGTTCCACCCTCAGAGAAAGGATATGGTCCCCGGTAATAATCGTAACGTTCTTCCCCACCCGGATCGTACAATGTGTCTCCATGAACCCAATTGTTGGGATAGTTTCTATTTAAATCGACTCCGTCAATATCATGTCCGGGACCTGGTTGAAAATCAAAAATTCCATTGAGATTATTATCTCGTTTATTTTTTCGGAAAGATGTATCCCAATCGTCCATTACAACCTGCAATCCCTCAGGATTGATAGTGGGTATGAACCATATTTCAAGCTCGCTCAGCCAGATCGCATAAGGTGTCTGATAAAAATGAGCCAATATCTCATTTATCATGTACATAGTTATCTCAACACCGAGCACCTCTTCTGCGTGGCATTGGCCTACATAAAGCACAGCCGGTTCATCCTCATCTGTAGATGCATTATCAGATAGTTTCACTGCCCAGATCGGTAATGAATCCGTTTTTGTGACGCCGATAGAATCTACAAATACAAGATCTGGATACACAAGCTGAAGGGAATCCAATTCTGCTTTGATCTCATCATAAGTATGATATCTCGATGGTAGCCCAACCTGCGCAGATACAGGCACTGCAATAAGAAGTATAAGGATTAAGATACAATATTTTTTCATGATTTATCGTAATATAAGAAATTTGTTAGTTGATGAATTGTTGTCGTTTACAAATTTATAAAAATAAACACCATTAGTAACCGGATCTCCATTAAGATCACAGGTATTCCACTCGAAGCTTCTCTCACCAGCATCAAAATTATGCGAAAATACACGTTGCCCTTTGATATTGAAAATTTCAAGAGTACTTTTTGAATGTAGAGCAATATTTCTCAAGGTAAAATATACCGATCTTGAGATCGGATTTGGATAATGGGTGATTATATGATCATTCTCGTGATGTGGATCATCGATTGATACTTCGTTTATTTCGAGTTTTTGGGCATAGATATTATAGATATCCGCTTTCCCGCTTGAACGCGCATCCTGCCAGATAACGCTGGCATAATTGTCATCAAAAGGAACAGTAAGAGGTCCTGACTGATTCTTTATAGCCGTACATATCGGCAGATCGGTCGTCCAGACTACAGTACCGTCCGAAGATACCTTCTGCCCGTAAATGTCAGCATTCATGCCATTTCGGAAATCCTTCCATGGAACGCACAAGTTATCATCGACCATCGAGAGTGCCGGATTGGTCTGGTCTCCGGATTCATCAGTAATTGGTACTGCATCAGGATTCCAAAGAAGTGCCCCATTCGAAGTTTGCACCTTTTGTCCAAAGATATTATAATCAAATCCATTGCGAAAATCTTCCCATACGATATAGAGCTCATTATCATAAATATAAGCAGGTGAGGATTGGTCATTGGCATAATTAGCGATCGGAATACCATTGTTCTGCCAAAGTACTAAGCCGTTACTATCTACGATCTGTCCATACACTGCAAGCATGCTATCCCGGGTGTCTTCCCAGATTACGAGCAATCCTTCAGGAACAATAATACCTGTTGCATTTTTCTGATTACCTGTTGCTGTGCATACTTCCACACCATCATCGGGCCAGCCGGCAGCAGTATTTCCATCGGTATTAATAAGTTTCACATAAATATTCTGATCATCCCACAATCCACTTTGAAAGATATAGTACATATCTACAATATCAGTAAGCTTATCTTCACCGGAACGATTTACGATCTCGATACCTTCTACATCCCACTGAAGTACGCCATCAACGATTTTCTGACCATATATTCCCGGATCCATAAAATCACGATAATCCGACCAACCTGCATAATATGCCATTGATTTAGCACTCTCAACAGCGGATATTTTAGGGTTTTGCTGTTCGCAAAAAAGATCACCCAACGCCAGACCTGTAGCTGCCCAGAGATAGGAGCATTGATCATCTACTGCTTGAGCATAAATCTGTTTGAAACCCGTTCTGTTCTCTTCCCATACTGCAATGAGTTCATTTTGATAAACAGAATAGAGTGCATCTATATTTTCCTGATCATAACCAGTCGTATCTGTGAGGGGTTCTCCATTCAATGCAAGCTCTATAGAACCATCATCTGACAAAACTTGCATATACAATTGATTGCCTGTATATGGACTTCTGCTATCCACCCAAAGTATGAGAGATTGATCGATCCCCTGGAATAACGAATAATTTTTCGCATCTCCGCACAATCCATAATAGATGAGTTCTCCGTTCACAGTAAGATATTCAGTACCCGCACCATCCAGGATCTGAACATAGAGACCTGTTGATCCGGTTCTATTATCACCCCAAACCGCATAGACTTTGCCTGTTCCATCACCGCGCAGAAGTGGGGAGAACTGTTCGCCATAGGCATCGCAGATCATTTTCCCGTTCGCTTCCCATTCTATAGAGCCAGTATCATCAACATGCTGCATATAGATATCTTCATGAGGGTGTCCCCCATCACGTCCATCTGTCCAAACAAAATAGCATCCTGCATTATGATCGTTTGTCAAGCGAGGTTCGAGTTGATCATTCGGAGAAGTACAGAGTGCAAGCCCTGCAGTATTCCAGAGAAGTGTTCCGCTTACATCAATTTTTTGTGTATATATATCTGAGGAGTATGGATCATTGCGATAATCCACCCACACTACAAATGCGACAGTATCAGTTGATTCTGTAATTCGAGGATTTTTTTGTATTCCTGCTCCCTGATATATTGCAACATCCGATGTCCAAAGAAAGTTGCCATCAATATCAACGCGCATTGCCATGATATCACCGTCAGGATCATCGTGTTTATCTCTCCATGTAAATATGAAATTTCCAGTTCCATCCGGGCACATTTTCACGTTGCTCTGTGTATCTATTGACCCACATAAAAGAGTGCCGCCTGCATCCCAAAGCAAAGTGCCGTCTGAAGCAATTCTCTGCATGTAGAGATTTTCATTTGCGGCATCACGTGTATCATGCCAGGCAACGATTGCACCGCCGGTTCCGTCTTCCCAGAAAGTATGTCCGTCCTGATCTCCGTTTTGTGCAGCTATTGCATTTCCATTTGCATTCCAACCAGCCACGATCGAACCTGCTGAATTTATATGAGTACCATAAATATCAACTCCGCCTGGATTTCTGTGATCCTGCCAGATCACATAAGCGCCCTGATTTGCATCATTCACAATATTAAGTGATATCTGTACATCAGAAGCAAGGCATAAAGGTACGCCTGATCCATCCCAGATAAGATTACCGTTCTCATCCAATTTTTGAGCATAGACATCTCCGGCATCTTCATTTCTGAAATCGATCCATGCAACAATAACCCCGCTGTCTCCTGTATTAATTACAACTGGATCTTCCTGCCTGTTTATCTCACCATTCACTATGATCCCATCAGCTCCCCACAAGAGATTTCCATTCACATCGACACGCTGAGCCCAGACATCACGATCTCCCATACGGGTATCAGACCAAACATATACTACCGAGCCATCTCCGAGGGTTGTGCCGGAACGGTACCATTCGATATTGACACCCTGGCGGATCGGGATTCCGTCATCCTGCCAGATTGCCTGACCAAAAAGTAAAGTAGAAATAAGTAAAAAAGCCAGCAACAGTGGAATAACTTTCATTCAAACTCCTTTTATCTAATCAATATCATTTTTCTTGTTTGATGGAATTCGTCAGTATTCATTCTGTAAAAATACACACCATTTGCAACCGGATACCCGAATGTATCTTTTCCATCCCAACAGGTTGAGTGAACTCCTGCAGGAAGTTCATCTTCTGTAATAGTTTTGACCTTCTGTCCCAAAATATTATATACTTCGATGGTCACTTCCGAAGAATTCTTTAAGGAAAACCGGATATTTGTTACGTTACCAAAAGGATTGGGAAAGTTCTCAGCAAGGAAATTATTAGAAATTTGAGATGGCTCATCATTGGAAGTCTGAGCGCCAAGTGGCGGGAAAATAATATAGTCGATCCACGCACGATCCTGCCCGCCAGTCATATACATATCCTTATCATAGCGCCATTCCAAGGTGTGTAGTCCAGAAGACACATTATAGGATACCTCCGACCAGGGCGATTCTCCACTCCACTCATCCTTAAGTGAACCATCTATATAAAATTGCAGCAAATCATAGTTATTCTCTGATGATACCTTCTTCCAGAATCTGATCTCACCATTGGAGAAAACTTCTACATCGATAAGTAAAGAAGTCTCGGAGTCGTTTGGAATATTTCCTGATCTTGCACAATAATTACCTTCATAAGGACTTGTTTCGCTGATCGCCCAATCTGCCTGTCCACCAAAATACCAATCATACATACCGAAATCACCTTTTTCAAAATCTTCTATAATAAGACCTATTGTTATGCCGAATTCTTCCTCAAGTTCATACGCACCGGCTATTACATCATATTCAAAAATGATTGCAGTTCCTTCTTCAAGCTGGGAACTTGCAGTAACAGTGAAATTCGCATTTACACTTTCTCCGGCTTCTATCTGCCCAAGTGGAATAGATGAATTCTGGATAGTGATCAAATTTTCTGAGCAGGATAGCGTTGCCTGAGCATCCGGCGAGGTAGCATGACCGGTGTTGAGTGTCGGGATAGTCATAATAACTGTTTCTCCCGGATCAAGAATACCATCATTGTCACCTGAGCTGTCATCAATCTGACAATTTCCCATTTCCAAAACCGGTGCATTAAGAATGATTGCAAACTGGGTATCCCAATTCTGCTTGTCATCCGCAGTAATATTCATTGACAACGCAACTACATGCTGATCGGGTACATAATCATCAATAATTATTGGAAGCACATTTTCCTGCATTGCAGTTCCGCCTGCAAAGATCGTGTCAAAAAAAGCTGCGGAATAAGAGCAAGTAATATATTCATCATCGGAAGAAAGAGTGGCAGTTACATTTGTCGCATCCTGAGTTCCTACATTTTCCAGCACAAAATCAAAACTTACTTCCTCAGAATATTCAGGAATATTGTTATTGTCATCTTTGGTTGCTACACTATCGATAATGATATACGCACCAGTACTTGGAATTATCATGACATCATAAGTTGACTTTAGGCAATTATAGCCTGTTACAATAAGTTGTGCAGTACCCACATCAGTAAAAACGGGATCGATATTTATATTTGCAACTCCTATCGCGTTGACTGCTGCAGATCCGTGAAATACTCCATCTTCAAGAAGAGTACAAATCAATCCTTCCGCATCAGTTCCAATGCTTGTAACGGTAACTTGTACTTGATCCTGCCCGATAAAAATACTATCGGGATAAATGACCTGAATATCAATTGGTTCATCAGTCCAGATGGGCATAACAGGATCGCCAATGACATTACAGCAGTAGAAACACCAACGCAGAGCACCCTCTTCATGTTGACCAGGAGCATTGACCCACGGTGCGGTATTTATCTTGGAATTCAAGTGAGCTTCCCCTATCCTGTCTTTTTTGAGGGAGTAAAGAGCGTTCACATATTCTCTATGAAGATGCTCGGAAGGACCTTCGGTTTGTCCTTCGTTGAACCATCCATAACGTGAATTTCCAATAAATGAAGCTGCAAAATTTTCCAGGTTAACTATTTTCTCCGCGATACAATCATTTGAATCAAAAGCACCTGAAAGACAGCCATGGGTATATATATGTGTATAATTATGAGTTGTTCCATTTAAATTTGAGAAGTTTGCATTCGTTATGTCGCTGTTGTACATTCTCATACAATAAGTCGTGTTTGCATGTCCCGAATGATGGATATAGGATTTTCCTTCATTTATCTTGCTGATAAGAGTTGAGCTATCCCAGTATCCCAGTTCCCTATCATACAATTTTTCTATGTTCTGATTAGCGGGAATACCATTAGTTGTATAGCCATTATCTTCATGATAACCAATGAGCAGATCCAGGTAATCGCCACCCCATGTTTGGGGATCACTCCAGAGATGTTCTCCTGCAAGAATGGGTTTGGTAAGTTCTCCGAGAACCGGATTTTCCTGGTACATCATAGTTTTATTAAGAATATGAGCGAGTTCTGTAGAATCGCTAAAAGACATTCTTCCGACAGATACATCTGGCAACAGATCGTCTTCCCCTATCTCGCCCCAGAGATTATCTCCGTCATCATTCCAGGTTCCATCCAACGCAGAATAATAAAGATCTGCAGGAATATCATCATCAGTATAGACAGAGGAAGACTGCACTTCACAGAAGAAACCTCGATGCGGAATATGCTCATCATCACCGCCAATTATCACATGTTGGATTCCGTTATTTTGATACTCTTGAATAATGTAATTTCTTATCTTTTCCTGAAGATCAACACCGGACATAGACAGGTTTATAGATTGAGTTGTAGCGATCTCTGTCCTCAAACCCTGTGTAAGATACATGCCGGTCAAATCTGAGAAATCGTTCATAAATGCTTCGGGAGTGATAAGCAAAATTTCATATCCTCCGTCACGCTGTAGGCGCTGATATGCAGAAAACATCTCATCATTCTGAGCAAGCTTTCTCAGAGTATTTATTTGCGAATCGGAAATATAAGCCGGTATTGCAACATGTGCTTCATTTTTCACTGGTTTTGTGTGGATTCTGACTGTAATGCTTTTATAGTATGAAATACTTTTTTCTTTTGGAATATATTCCACAGGAGTTATCGTTGTAAAAGCAAATCCATAGCCATTCATATAGTGAGTTGAAAGCGTCCCATATATGGATTCAGGATAGGGTTTTGCTTTATTATAGATATCCTGATCTATCACAAATTCACCCGACGAACCTTTTGAATAGGGCTGCGAATACTGCATTGGATAAAGTTCATAATTTCCGGGAATTGCAGTTTTGCTTTTAGGAATTACTTCAATTTCATAAGCTTCCTGCCCGAAAGGTAGAAGCAATGAAACTGCATAATACGGTACGGAGGGATTTCCTGCCGGTGCTGATTGCAGTGTTGATTCAAATGATATAAGCTGATATTGAGCATCTATTTCGATGAAATGTGGATCCTTGAAATAGTAAGTTTTTTCAATAACATCTGCAAAAGCTGAAGAACATATAAATAGAACTATAGTGATGAACAAAAAAAATTTCATGATTAAAACTCCAAAAAATTATTTACTTTTGTGGAAACTTTTTTTTGCCACTAAGGCACAAAGACACGAAGAATACACAAATTCAAACTAACTTCTCGTTCCCAAGCCCCTGCTTGGGAATGCTTAAAATTAAACTTCAAATCCCTTGAACTTTCTTTGTGAATCTTCGAGTCTTTGTGGCATATTTAACCTTTATTTATCTAATAAGAACACACTCCACGAAGTCTCAAAATCACGAAGAATACACAAATTCAAACTACCTTCTCGTTCCCAAGCCCCTGCTTGGGAATGCTTAAAATTAAACTTCAAATCCGTTGAACTTTCTTTGTGAATCTTTGGGTCTTCGGGTCTTTGTGGCATATTTTATTTCTTTTTCCTTGTTGCCACGAAGTCTCAAAATCACGAAGAATATACAAAGTTAAATTAACTTCTCGTTCCCAAGCACCTGCTTGGGAATACTTAAAATTAAAAGACAATCCAGTTAATTCTTCTTTGTGAATCTTCCTGTCTTTGTGGCATATTTAACCTTTATTTATCTAATAAGAACACACTTTTTGCTTTCTATGGTAGTATTATCAAGCATCAATCTGTAAAAATATATCCCTGAACTTACTGCTTTATTGTGATCATCAAGACCATTCCATGTGGTGGAATATAAACTGGCTATCATGCTTTCATTAACCAAAATAGCAACACGTTCTCCTTTGATATTGAATATCTCTACGCGAACCTTAGCCGCTTTATGCACGTGATAATTGATCTCGGTTCCCCCGCGTGAAAATCCAGATATATGGAAGGGATTCGGATAGTTCTGCTCGATCTTACTTACCAGAGGAACCGGCTCGTCTCCGATTGCGATAACATATTGGAGTGTGTACTCAAAATTCGTTGTTTCAGCATTTATCGTTATTATTTCATCGACAGATTCATAACCTACTTTTTCTGCAGTAAGATGATAATCAGCCATGAAAACATCGGTATAGGACAAAATACCGCTTGCATGAGTTGAATCTTCATATACTTGTGCATAGACCGTATCCTGACCTGTTAAGTTGAGAAAAATCCCTTGTGGTGTCTGACCATCAGATAGAGTAAATTCAAACTGGACATCCACAAAACGGAAGATCGGAAGGACGTCGGATTGAGTAAGCTCGCTTTGCATGAATTCGTACACAGCTTTTACACCATACTTATATTCCCCATCCGATTGGCTATACAGATTATCAATGTAGGAAGTGTCTGCTAATCCTTCTTGAATAATTATCCAGTCTCCGTTATCCAATTGTCTGGCAATAGTATAGGATTGAAAAAGCTTGGAATCTGTGTATTGCGAAACACTGTTCCAAACTATTGTAGCACGGTAGTCTTCAGAGAGTTCAACCCATACATTCTCAGGTGCTTCAATGTATTCCAGAACAGGATTTACTACTGTGGTCTGATTAAGCAATACTTCAATATCTTCAATATAGCTATCATATCCGGGACAGGTTGCTTCTAAAGTGTAGTTGCCCACAGGAATAACCGCTTCAAAGTATCCTATCTCATCCGGATAGATTGTCATGCCGCCTATATCAATGGTAACATTATCAGGAGTGGATGATCCACCAAGAAGTGTGACAATACCCTGTACGGTACCTTCATCAATATTTCCTACTGTTAAATACACCGGTATAACGATTTGGCTGAGGTTGGGATCATTAGTCGTGAGATAGAGATCACACTGGTAATTTTGTCCATATTCAAGCTCGCCAGTATCTACCGTAATATCGATATCCTGTGTATCATTTTCGAAAACAACTCCACCAGAAGGATCAACTGTTAGCCAGTCAATGACTCTATAAAACTCGATTGCGAGATTATTCTGTAAATAGTTATCATTATACACCACTTCCAAACCGACCGAACCAGTTTCATTTTGAATTCCAACTGTACAGGAATTGAGATTACCACTAAGTGAGCGGTATTGGAGTTTAATCCCATTATCACTTGTAATAATTATCTCAAAATCATAAGTGCCGTTTTGCGCACCTGGATAATGGATCACATGGTCGAACCAGACAATCAGACTATCTGTGCTGTTTGTATAATAATACACATTACCACCTTGAAGAGGATCAAGATCATCCCAGAATCCGAAGATAGCAGGTTTTGGTGCATCGTTACGAGGTATCGAGTAGTTATGATAATCAGTCCAATCGACACCGAACCCAATCCAACCATTGGGGCTGATGATAAATTCATCATAGGTTTCACCATAAAATTCAAAATCAAAACCGATATTAAATGGACCTGAGCCCACATCATTATGAGTGAATGTAACCTGTGTACCGATTCCGCCGATATCTATCCAATCATAATCAGGACCGCCAGGTTCATTGGAATCAGTCCACATATAACCATAGCTATCAGGTCCGCCTGCATCGCGGTCGATATTGTAATCTTTTTCAATAGAATATATCAGATTGGATTCACCGGTATTAGAAATACTCAGCACATCAGAGCCCGTCTGTCCCTGCTCCAGCACAAAGGTGAATTCTAAAGGCGTCACGCCAGCAATTGGCGGATCAAGTACTTCTGTACCCCGTGTTGTAAAGAAAATAGCTGAATTATGGGTTAGAGTTTTTGCTGCAGTAGGATAGGAATTGCAGAAACTATATTCAAGACCAACAAGTCCAGAATGATCTTCCAGACCAATAGTTGCATATTCCCCATGCTGAATATATCCCGAATAGTATCCTGCATTTACGTTATTAAAAACCTTATATTGAAATAATATTTCGGAATCACCCGTAGGAGTTGGATAATACAAGGGGTCATAGATCACAACCTCAAAAGTTTCCTCAGCATTATTGTAATCATTGCTCATATGAGACCATTCAACAACAAAATAATGGGAACTGGAATTGTAATAGTAGCAGATATTACTGCTGCCGGTGGTTTTTAGGTCATCCCAGAAAGCAGCGATCATTGGAGAAGGTCCTAGCGATTCTGGGATGGGTCTGTTCATAAAGGCAAATTCTTCTGACCCACCTGGCGCAAGCCAACCATTAGTGCAAACTGTGATTTCATGATAAAAGCGCCCATAAAATTTCATGCTGAATGGTATGTCGATTGTAGCGATATCACCATCATCTCCACCATCATAAAGACTTAGGACAGTTCCATTGCCACCATAATCAGGATCGATCTCAATCCACGAATAGTATGGAGCTATGCTGTAGTCCGTATCTTCATCATCATAACAGTAATATCCATAGGCATCGGGTCCCAAAGGATCACCGACATCAACGATTCCGACTTCCAGCGTAACAGTTATCTGATCATCATATCCCGCACTATTGGTCAAATGAAGAGGTAATTGAAATTGACTCCCGGGAATGACCTGCGTATCTGCATAGACTTCAAAAGTATTGGTATTATTTGTGCTTGTATCATCAGGATAAATCACTCCCCAAAAACCGAGACTGTCATTTATTATGATCGTATCATCATTACTAAGAAGCAGTCCATCAACAGCTTGGGCAGAAACCGAACCGGAGTTTCTGAGTGTGATAATTAATTGAGCTGTTTCACCGGGATTTAAGATACCATCATCTCCATCAAGGATTGTACACTCTACAAAATCAAGATTTGCTCCGTTTATTGGAATAGAAAATCGATCTATCCATTCATGTGACTCGTTATCAGTAATGATGAGATCGAACCATATTTCAGCTCCACCAAGAAGATCAGCATCAACAGAGAAATCGAAATCATCCGCACACTGCACTGTTTGGTTAGCATTTATCACTCCAAAATTCTCTGCATTATCTGTGATCGTAACCCCCGGATCATTAGTTTCTAGCGTTGCAGTTACATTATAAAGATCATTGTTTCCATGATTTTTCAAGCTTATGATAAGCTCTATATCTTCTCCGGGATTGACCAATCCATCATTATTTCCTGAAGATGACCCGCTGTTATCATCATCAATTGTTGTCTGAGAAATACTCGCAAAACTGTTTGCCTGTAAAATGAGGAATTCTGATATATATGGAATGTGATTATGCTTTGTAACAGTAACGATGACACTCCCTGTGATCGATGTGTTGATAGGGAGTAGTACCTTTCCATTTGAGTCAGTATAACCGCTTTCAAAAATGTTATCACCTTCCTGAAGTATAGTAACCCATGCCCCTTCAATTACAAATCCATAAGTATTTCTGACAGTAATTTCAATATTATTAGTTCCCACTGCAACCATTGTAGGATGTGTCACTTCCAATTGAATCGGTACTCCTGTCCAAAGTTCCATACCAGGATCACCCATAAGATTAGTCCAATAGGCATAGCATTCAATCCAGTTATTGGGATTTGTGGGATAGCTGTTATAGAGACTTAATTTTGCCCGAACGAGTGCACCACCGGGATTAAAAATACGGTCGCGGAACACTCCGGTAAATACACCGCCGGAGATACAATTATTAAATGTGGTATGTGTACTCATTGTTGCTGTACCGATTGCTGCAATTGCTCCTTTGGGTGTTGAAGGAGAGCCGGCTTTTAAGAAATATTCACTTTCGCAATCGTTAGTTCCTTCAAAATCTCCTGTTCCACAGGTTGGTATAACAACAAACGGAAGCATATATCCATTATTCAGTGCTGCGGTATTGCTATTACCCCAGCCACTCATTCCAAGCCATCCGCGATAATTAAAATAGCTCACACCATTATTAATCGAATTTGCAATTCCAGACACAAATGGGCTTGAATATATCTCATCAAAATCATATTCGTTTGAGTATGCCTGCATGACCTCTTTCACAAATTTGCAGTTTGATACACAGGAGGGTCCGGATGTTGATGGATCACCAACAAGAAGTGCTTTCTTATACCAGTCGGTATTTGTCATATAGGGTGTTTTTTCATAACTAAGCAGCTTGTTGATTATCGTTTGAAATTCCAAAAGGGAGTTAAATGAGAGTCTTCCAATAAAAACGTCTGCTAAGATGTCGTTGCCTTCAAGCAAGGTATAGTATTGATCTCCTTCTCCACCCGAATAGTATCCAGTGGGTATATTATAGGAACCTCCAGCATCACCGACAAGACAAATGAATTCCGGTGGATATGCCCAGGTATCATAGGCATTTTGTATGAAAGCCTTAATTTGTGATAAACTCGAACCGGTATGAGCAAGATCAGCCGTTTCAACATGAAATCCCTTTTGATGTTTCCAATCCGTGATATAAGTGAGATATGCAGCAACGGTTGCATCGGTAGGATATATGAATAAGTAACTAGGTTCTTGATACTCGACATCTCTGAATATCTCTTCATAGTTCAAAATCATGGATTTATATAATGGTTCAAAAAAACGTGAAATCTTTCTATGTGATGATTTCTCGTTCATTCCGCTTGTGCCGGAAGTGGTAATACGCACATCGGCATTCTTGATGATACGCAGTTCCTTCGTTTCCGGGAAATATTGGAAGGGTTGGATCGTTACACGAACCAGACGCAGATCTCGCATGATCTGAGGTTCAGAGATTGAAATGATCTCAGCTGGATAAGGTTCGTTTCCATTGTAAATTTTTTCATTCCTTTGAAAATTCACAGAAGTTCTGTTTTCAACTTGATAGGGATAGATCTCAACATTCGAAATAACTTCTTCATAAATATTTTCAATTTCATAACTCACCGATCCTTGAGACGGAATAGCAATAAGTCTGCTTATAACAGGCAGATCAGGATATCCTTCGAGCATCAATGCTCCTTCAGTCGGAATGCTAATTTTTGTGTATTCAACATTCTTTTCATTTAGTAAAGTTTGTTCAAAATCCGGAAGTTCAAAACGAAGCTCCGATACTTTCAAATCTGAGAATTGACATTTCATTACTTTTTCATCCTGAGATAAAGCGACTGTCTCGCTGGATGAAGCATTTACATATGAAAAACATATAAAACTGAGAATTAAAACTATGAGTGTCTTTTTCATCTGGTTCCTCTTCATTTTATTTATCTTGAATAATTAACATTCGATATACACCCTCACGGGTTGCAACAAATACTTCCCCATTATGCATATCCACATCATATGTGTATCCAATATCCGAATCATCCCACCTGTCTGCGAATTCTGGCTTAGCTCTGTTAGAAATATCAAAGAGATACACTCCTCCACCACCCGAAGCAACCACAAGATAATCTCCTTCAACATCGATTCTCTGAGCATATCCTGAAGTATCATGATTGTAAACAAGCTCCGGTTGAGTGATATCTGAAATATCAATGACAGAAATGCCATACTCTTTATCGGCAACATAAGCATAATTATCATGAACCTTAACATCGATTGCAGTTCCGGGAGTATTAACTTCACTTATGATGTTTCCATTATTTCGATTCGTTATATATAATCCTCTTTGCTCGCCTGTTACGAAGAGTAACGTATCAAGAACATCAAAACCTTCTATTGCATTGGGGAATTCGTACTGTTCGGATGTACTTAACCACGGCTCCTCAACACAATAATTTTCTTTGGTAAAAATTTTATCATTTGTCCATTGTAGATCAATTTCCCCCTGATTTATAAAATTGCATTTCATAGACTTTACTTTACTGGTTCCTCCAGAAAGGCTAAAAGTATTAACTGGATTATTCATGTCGGATATATCAAAAGTCCATATTTTGCTAGGTCTTGCGTAATCATCATAAACAAATAAAGTGTTATTCAATTCTTCGCAATAAATTAATTGAGCCTCTCTGATAGACCCATAATAATGGATTATAAGCGAATCATTCGTTTTATCATAAATTGAAAAACCACATTGATCTTCAGCAATATAGATGAAATCATCAGAAACAAACACATCCCGGGCAAAGCCGATAGTGGGAATAATTGCTTCAATTACGAGTTCTCCATTCTTGAAAATCGGCTCAAGGAAATCAGCACAACTTGCGAATAATAAGATAATTAGAAAGAGTATTGGCAAATATTTTTTAGTCATTTTTATTAAGTGCTTTCATGATTAATTTTTTATTCAAAAAAATTTGAACAAAAAGGTAATGTAGTCAAGATGATCGTCAAGTTTTTTTAAGAGGGTGAAAATATTTTATTTATAGACCAAGTTCTATATGTTTTTTAACAGTTGTAAAAATATTTCAGACTGAATTTTTCTTATATCACTAATTATCCGGACCCCACCACACAATTCTTCCCTTTCTTTTTTCCCTCGTAAAGTGCAATATCAGCTTTTTTTATGCAATCATTCATTGGCTGCATCTCATCAAATACTGCTATACCAAAAGTTAACGTAATAGAAATCTCCTTGCCCTGATAATGTATAACTTTCTCTTCGATGGCTTTTCTGATCTTTTCTGTGATGATCTTGGCTCCCTTTAAGTGTGTATTAGGAAGCATCATAATAAATTCCTCTCCACCCCATCTTCCTACGACATCCTGCTTTCGAAGAATGGAACGTATTTGATGAGCCAATGAAAAGAGCACGAAATCACCGGCATCATGCCCGAGATTGTCATTAACATCTTTGAAATCATCGATGTCTCCGATAACAATTGCAAATGTTTCATTATTTCTCTCAAAACGCCTGATCTCATATTCTATCTTCTCATAAATATCCCGACGATTGGACAGTCCTGTTAGTGGATCAGTCCGAGCTAATTTGCTTAATCTTTTATTAGCTTCTTCCAATTCTTGCTGAGCTTTTTTTCTTCGTTCTTCTTCAAGTCGAAGCTGTTTTTCAAGTCTAATAGAGTTAGATAGATCCTGCAATTCCTTTAAATAAGAATCCTCTTCAATTGGTTTTAAAATAAACTTATCCACGCCAATAGTGATCGCATCCATGAGATAATTCTTTTTTCCAAAAGCTGTAAGGATCACAAGTTTGGTATCTCTTTTTATCTTTTTTATTTCACGAAGAAGTTCCAACCCATCCATACCCGGCATTTTGATATCTGTAATGACCAGATCTGGTTTGTGCTTTTTGAAGAGTTCAATCGCTTCCTGAGCATTCATTGCGAGATAAAGATTTCGTACTTTATCCTCAAGCATATCCTTGAGTGACTGGAGAATAATATGTTCATCTTCTACACATAAAATTGAAATTGGTAGTTCTTTCATATAACACCTTCCACAAAATACATTTTTATTATCCCTTTTCCTTTCACAACGATACCGTCTCTTTCAATACATGAGAAACTGTCTTGTCTTTTACATAATTATAGGTATCTTCGCTAATATTAATTTTTAATGGTTCCGAATATTGTTCCATTCTGGCAGCCAAATTAATGGTATCGCCAAAAACATCATATATATATTTTTTTATACCGACCACACCGCCGATCACATCTCCGGTATGGATACCGACTCTGATCTGCCATTTTATGGGCGAAGTTTTATTTCTTTTCTTTAAGTATTCAATGTGTGCAAGCGCTGCACGGACAATATTTATCTCGGGCTGTGGATTTTTTCTGTTCATTCCACCTACTGCAAGATAGGCATCACCAATGGTTTTTATTCTTTCGCACTCATATTTTTCAATTATTTCATCAAAGTTTGTAAAGATCTCATTTAATTCCTCAATAAGTTCTTTGGGTGAGAGAAGAGATGAGGTATGTGTAAAACCAACTATGTCAGAAAAATATACCGTTATCTCCTTAAAAAGCTCCGGCTCTGTTTTACCGGTTTCTTTCAAGTCATTTGCTATTCGCACAGGTAAGATATTCAATAAAAGATTGTCAGACTTTGCTTTTTCCTCAGCTATAATTTGATTATCTTTTCTTTTTTGACGGTAACTAATATAGGTTATGATCGCAATTACAATAACCAGAAATATCAACACTATCAGATAATTTCGTAAATTTCTCTGTTTCCCTATGATCAGTTCTTTAATATCTCTCTCTTTTATTAAGAGCTCTATCTCCTGATCTTTTTTCTCAGTCTCGTAGCGAGTTTGCAGCATTGCTATCTTATCAAGTACTTGCTCATTAAAGATTTTCTGATTTATATCAAACATTTTTTGATGATAATACAATGCTGATTCATGGTTACCATGCTTATCATAAAGTTTTGATAAATACAGATAGCTTGCTTCAATAATATATTTTGCATCAATTGCCAATGCAATTTTAAGTGCTTGCTTTAGATAATTTTCTGCTTTGTCCAACTCATCTAATGAAAGGTATGCTTCACCAATATTATTCATAGTATTGGCTTCACCAAATTTATCTCCAATAGCTTTTACTATTTCAAGGGATTCCTGAAAAAAAGCTAATGCTCTATCGAAATCTTCTTGCTCAGAATAAACCTTCCCAATATTGTTTAAAGTCATAGCTAAACTATACTGATTATCCAGCTTATTTTTTAAAATCACTGCTCGTTCATAGTATTCAAGTGCTTTATCGTATTCTTTTAAATTATGATAAGCCCGTCCTATATTATGAAGCGTACTTGCGATGCCGCTTTTATCATCCAGCTTTTGTTTGATCTCCAAAGAATGCATATATGAGAGCAATGCTTTATCGTAGTTTTTCAGATCCCCATACACTGTGCCAATATTATTGAGTACTACAGCGATTCTTTTTTCATCTCTCGATGTTTCATAAAATTGTAGAGCCAGCATGTAATTATCCAGCGCCTTATCATAATTTCCCAGTTCCTGAAAGATCATACCGATATTATTTGAGATATTTGCAACTCCCTTATTATCGCTGAGTTCTTCACGAATAAGCAGGGATTTTTTATAGTTTTCGAGTGCTTTACTATAATCGCTAAGAAAATAATAAGCACCTCCCAATTTATGATGTGCTTCAGCTTCATGCATCTTATCTTTACTGGTTTGAGCAAGTTCGAGTGCTATGCTTGCAAAAAAGATACTTGAATCCGGATCGATATACCAGTATTTTGTCGCGAGAGTATTTAAAATCGGAATTCGTTCCTCTATTGTTACCTGAGATAATGCTTTTTTCAGACTATCTACCTCAGAAACTGCGAATAATGACGAAATAGCAACAAACAAAATAATAATAAGAGCGATCAACTTTTTCATATTAAGAGCTATATATCTTTTTTATTCCTTTTATATCAACTTCATCCAAAAGATCCGGTTTGACTATATTACGGGCAAAAGAAAGATATAGTCCGGAATCCAGAAGCAGATCTACGACATTTTTATCCAGCTCATGATCCTTTGCCATGTATGCGATTATTTTGAGAGCTTCACTTACTTTTTTCCCTTTTTTATATGGTCGTTCGCTCAGGAGTGCTTCAAACACATCTGCCACTGCGATTATACGAGCTTGCAAAGGTATCTTGCTTTCGGGCAGATTGTTAGGATAACCACTACCACTCAATCTTTCATGATGTGAAGCAGCAAAAAGAGGCACATTCTCATACTTCTTAGGAAATTGAAGAGGAGAAAGCATCTCCCATGTGACTTGAGCATGATCTTTCATTATGGCAAATTCATCCTCAGTAAGGGTGCCTCTGCTAATCTTGAGATTCATTACTTCGTCATCAGACAGAATCTTGTATTCTTTTCCATCTGAAACATAGGAAAAAGAATATATTCTCTCAATCTCTTTTTTGTTTTCATCTGAGAATTTTTCAACACCATAATTCATTTTTCCAATAAGAGATATATCATAATCTATTTGTTTGGAAATGTTAATTAACTCCTGCTTCTTTTCTTCGGTCAAAATGCCATCTGCGCGCATCTTGTTGATATCCTTTTTGATGACCTGTTTCAACAGATCACATCGAATTTTAATGATCTCAATTCTATCAATTATCTTCTCGAGTTTTGTGGATTTATCCATAATATGTTCCGGCGTAACGATCTTGCCGACATCGTGCATCCATCCTGACATGGAGAGTTCTTTCAATTGTTCATTACTGAAATATATATCTTTGAAAAATCCCTTTTTTACTTCGTTAATTTTTTTACCCATTTCCTCTGTTAATGTTGCCACACGTTTGACATGTCCTGCAGTGTATTTGGATTTTCTATCAATTGCGGAAGCGATAGATTTGATAAATTGTAAAAGTAATTCTTCAAGACTTTCAATTAATCTGGTATTGGAAAGTGAAATAGCAGCTTGCGAGGCAAGTGAATTCAGCATTAAAATATGATCTTTTCCAAAAGGAATAACCTTGCCTTCCCAGTCCAATGCATTAATAAGTTGGATCACACCCATCACCTCATCTTCATGATTTATCAACGGGATAGCTGCCATTGATTCAGAACGATATTTGTTGCGTGTATCAAATTCTTGTGTCCCGGTATTATCAAAAAGTTTTTGCTTGTACACATCCTCAAAGATTTTGCTCTCTTTTGTATGATATACGTAAGAAACCATATAGTTCATATTTGGGGAATTATCTTTATTAAATAAAGGAATACTTGGCCATGTAACTGGTGAATCAACATTTCCCATTTTAAGACCAAGCGATTTATTATAAGTAAGCTTGAAATCAAGGTATTTTTTATCATTTGAGACTACATAGATCGTTGCACCATCTGCATTTGCATAATCTATTGCTTCATCGAGGATCAAGATAAAAATGTTTACAAGACTGTTTTTTGCTGAAAGCGATTCACCAATATGAATAAGTTGCTTGATGTGTTTGCTTTGTTTACCAATCAATTCATTTAATTGTTGCAATGCTTTGTTAAATTCTTTGTAATCACTAACATAAAACTTGTCCATAGGCATCCTTCGTATTTAATAATGCTGTTTTCAAAAATGAAAAAATAAAATATTTACGTCAATAACTTGGTAAATTTTAATTTCCGAGCTTCTGTTCGCACTGCTTTTTTCTCTCAAGAAACATCTTTTCATTAGGGTTTTCTATTAAAATATCATTGCAAATTTCAAGGGCTTTAACATAATCTCCATTTGCATAATAAGCTTCTGCGAGCGTGTCAATATAATTCAATTGAGGATCGAGTTCGACACATCGTTTTGCGTATTCCAATCCCAGAATTGGATCATATCTCTCATCTTGTTTTGGAACAGTCACCATATCCCATGCAACTCTGTTCAGAATTTGTGCAATATCCTTTTTCCCTTGAAGAAAGTCAGGATGAACAGATAAAAAAGCTTCATACTGAGGAATTTTCTCTTCAGCGCTAAGATCAGAAAGTGAATCTTTTAGCGCATTGTAGGCATGCAATACCTCAAGATTTTTATGAATGTCTATCGAGTTTTTATTCGCTGCAAACCACTCTCGCCACTTTTGCTGAACGTATCTTTCAGATTCAGGCAGATCATATCCCGAATACATAGCAATGAAATTTGGAACATTGTAATTATAATTTTCAAACGCATCAATAGAAGGAAAAGATAACGATTCGATCAAAATTTCAATGCCTTCAATATAACCCATTTCAGCAAGGCTCTTGCCGACTGCTCGCTGTAAATACACATCAAATGATCTGGATGCTTCTTTAAGTAATAGAACACCCCTATCTTCTTTCAGTTTGCCAAGAACTTCAGCAGCTTCCACTCGCACAGATGGTGAAGAATCATGTTGAAGAATGTAACTCAACAAAGGAAATGGATCAATGCTATCATCAACAACTCCTAAATAGGCAGTCGCAATTCTGCGCACTTTTTCTGATGGATCCTTCTCACAAAGTCTGCGTGCAATGGGAAGTCCTTTCATCGATTTTAGAATAATAAGTGATTTTAAAGCTGCATACCTAACATCTGCTGATGTATCAATAATCGCAGTATTTAGCAAAGCGTCTTCCCCTATTTTCAATTCCCACATACCAATATCATCAGCTATGATGTAACGAACCTCTTCGTCGGGTGCATCCAGAAGAGAAATAATTGGTTTTTCTGAAGTTTCTGATAATTTCTCATTCACCAGAAAATAATGAATGATCTCCATTACATCACGATTTACATTTCTGTTCTCTGAAGTTTTCAGAATTTTAGCAAGATATGGTATGATGTCTGTCGAATCTTGTATTAATTTCCCGATTGCCTGAAAATGAATGAAGGTGCTTTGAGATAATAATTCCTTGATTTCGTCATAATATTGTGAATTCTTGATCTTACTGCTTAATTCCGGTTTAGTCTGCTCTTTCAACTCATTATGTATTTCCCCGATTATATCACCACCATTCCAATCGGTATCAAGAAATATTCCATGACCGAAGCTCGATCTTTCTGAATTATTTTTATGAAATCGAACCTGATAATCGTCTTCTCCATCGAGATCCATGCAGATCGCATAGGGACAGTTATGTGGTTCTGATTCTGGCCAAACACCCCCAAAACTCTGCCAGTTATTGAAGGTGATTTCATTCTTTGGCTCATCACAAATATAGGTATCCTCGCCTTTGTAATCAATAAAAAGAGAATAACTCATGGGTTTGACACCTGTTCCATAGGAAGAGGTTCGTGATCTATAAATATCATTCCCTGCATAGTCTATAAAAAAACCCGTTGACCGATCACCGCCTGATCCTCCAGTTCGAAAACCTCCTTCATAAATATCGTGTCCATCTTTATCTACCAGGATTGAATTTGTGATATGAATCCCGCTGCCCTGACCTGTATTTGCTGTGTAATGATCATTTCCAGATTGATCAACCAGCGCACCCAATGACATGATATAACTGCCGCCTTGATCGCACCAGCCCTTTGTCCAGTATCTGTCATTACCCGATGCATCAAATAACAGACCGGCACCGCCATAAGCAGTGAGTTTTTTCTTCCAAGGATAATGTCTAAAGGAAAGTGCTCCCCCCTGCCCGTAACCGGGAAGATTACCCAATTTATCTTTTGACTCATCAATTGCAAGATAGTAGCGATCATCACCATTCAAATCTGACAGAATGCCCATACCGAGAGTTGTTGCTCCTCCCTGCCCAAGTGTTGCGCAATCATAAAGATCTTCGCCATTATCATCCAGCAGCATGCCCAGACCGAACATGCCTGCTCCCTGGCAAAACGCCTGAGCGTTGTAAGTATCAAATCCTGATTCATCCCAGAGAACACCCACTCCGCATACGCCTGCTCCCTGCGCAAAATGCTTTGCATTATACACATCATTGCCCTTGAAATCTACAAGGAATCCGCATCCCAAGAAACCGAAGCCCTGCACATAAAGGTCATTTGGTGTGTTATATCTGTCATTGCCGCTGTGATCGATACACACTGCAATCTCTTCAAAACTCGATCTGCATCCGCCTGCATTGTTGTGATATATATCATCTCCGCCAATATCGATAAGTAGATGAGCATCCCTCGTATATACGTCATCACCCACCCCACGAATGACTATTCTCAATGAATTTGTAACGTAAATGAATGGTTCCTTTGATGCAGAACTTTCAGTATAAATATCAGAAACAGCCATATCTTTTGTTGCATTCCAATATTCATATATCGCATCGGACATGACCCTTGCAGCAAAGAACATATACTGATACTTGAATTTTCTGGCATGCTCGATAAACTCAAAATGAGTTGTGACATCTCCTGTAATTGATGGCATGTGCTCGCCATCCGGAATAAGGAAATAACCGGGATTGTCATTGAAAAATTGTAAATCCTCCGATGACAAATTCTCCTTCGCTTTTACGATCATAGATTTTGAGATGAGATATTTTTCTACCAGATTCGAAAGTGCATTTTGATATTCAACGGAAAATGAGCGATTTCGCAGCATATCTTTGAAATCATCCAATAATTCTACATTCTCAGTGATGCTCATGGAAGGAAATTCCTGAGTGTCACGCAAAAGTTCGAGTGCATAATTTGTTACTTTGATTCCCTCTTTCTTATGAATCTCAAGAAAGCGTTCACTTACATCTTCTGTCCATTGCTTCAAGTACAGCGGCTGATTGGATACGTAATCGATAAGAGGAAATCTGCAGGCAAATCTGTATGAGTTTTCATAAGCACGGGGTAATTCAAAATTGCGCACATCCATTCCGATCCGTTTTCCGGCATAGTCAAGAGGATTTCCTGTGTACTCGAATTCAACCGGTTCTGTATCCTGCTGAAAATACAATTCATTAGAATAAGGTTTGATATCTTTATTCGATTTCTTCCTTGCATAAAGCAATGAATGGTTTAATAAAATTGTAACAAGTAAGAGGAACAAAATCGCATATTTCTTTCTCATTTTACATCCTGAGAATTCTTTCATGTGAATTTTTGTATGCATAAATGGATGTCAATTTCCTTGAAAATATCAAGAGGGAATGGGACACAGATTTATGTTGATTATAATCATAAGCACTAAAGAAAACTGGATTCCCGATTCAGTCTCCGTTAACTCCGCCCCGACAGAGGGGCTCGGGAATGACAAACTAAGGACCTTATTTCATGAACTTGGTCACTCCATCCTGCACCGCATTGAATGCAATCTCTCAAAATCAGTAAAAGAAACAGAAGCCGAATCGGTCAAAGCAATGGTGTGCTCATACTTGGATCTTGATTATTCCCTATCAGATTCTTACATCGCCCACTACGCAAAAAGTTCCACTATCCTGGATGACATCCGATACACAAAAATAATCGCCGCAGCAGACAGCATAATCAAAAAAGTAAATCAAGCAGTCTAAACTTCCACTCCCTATTTATCAAAAAGCCGGTGCGTCTTATGATGTATCGGCTTTTATTATAACAATACTTTTTTATGGTTGTTCTCTTTTCTCTACTAAACCACCAAAATAATCAATCCAATTCCAAATCTTTTCATGCTTTTTTTCACCCTTACTTTATCTTTCCTGTCAATTTTTCAACTTACTTTATGTCATTTAATTTTCATACTTACTTGACAATTCTATATTATTCATAAATTGTTTAATAAAATTTTGGTGGTACCTGATGGGTTATGTCTATTTAAAAGATGATGAAGTAACATTTGCTTTAAATCAATTAAAGATTTTAAAAGAATATCAACCAATTCTCTTTGATAACAATTTTATTAAAGATAATATCAATTCTATTAACAGTCTTATTTCTAATATCTCTTCCTCACTCCCTGACAAATATAGAATCCCTTTACTTATTGATTACTCGAAATCTGAATGCAGAGATATAGTTCCTATCACAAATGATAATGGTGAATACATCATTAGAAATTCTGATAATGATGAACTTCTTGTTCCTTTTGAATATTCAAACTACTACCTATATTTAGTAAACACATTTTCACGTTTGTACGTTGAAAATCAACAAAGTTTCTGGGATTCTCTTTATCAATTATTTATTAATATTATTGAAATCTTTATGAAGAAAGAAAAAAGTTTATTTTCTCAAATATCACACATTGTTAAAGAAGCAGATTTATTTTATAGTAGACTCAGAGATAATATTTCATTACTTCAAGATAAATATGATGATAAAACATTCGATTTCGTTTTCCTATTGCCTGATTATTTTATTTATGCATGTCGCCTTTTAGCTGATAAAAACATCCCTAAGGAAGCAAAGGCTGAAATTGTTTTAACTATTGTATATTTGATCTCACCTATTGATTTCATTCCTGAAGCCTTCATTCCTCACCCAATCGCATTCATGGATGATGCTTTTATTTGTTTATACGTCATTAATAGGTCTATGGAAGGTGGTTATGTGAGTAGAGAAACCTTTCTTAAACATTGGCCAGGTCGTCCTTCTACTGTAGATTATTTAGTTGATTGGTTTAATGCACTTGAAAATTTACTGGGGAATAAATTTGCTCTTATTTGGCACTTCCTTGTTAATAAATTACGTGATAAAGAACCATGCACCTCTGAGTAATAAATTATTTCTTTGTTATTATAAAGCCGACCCCTTTCGGAACCAACTCTTTTTTATTTACAATCTATATATACATCCGGTATCCCCTTCTTTGATGATATCCTGACATTCTTCCGATTCTTTCATTTTCTAACGCCATAATTGAGCCGCCGCCAGAACGATATGCAGAACAACCCTTGTCCTTCAACCGACTCCCTGAAGCAGAACCAAGCTCAAAAACTGACGCCCCTGGAGGTCGATTCCAATGATTTGTTAGAAGGTGGACTACTTACCAGCTTTCTTTTCACCTTCTTTTCGGATAGTCCCAATCCTTTTGTCCGACCTAGTACTTCATTCTTAAAATAACTGGACAAAAAGATATTGGAAAACTCATTTTGACTCCAAAAAATGAATAAGGAGCAAAAATGGGAAGACCAAGTAAGCGAGCAAAAATTGTTCTAACTAAAGCAGAAAAAGATATGCTTGAAAGAATTAGCAAATCGAGGACAGAACCTTTTAGAAAAGTATTAAGGTCAAAAATTATTTTTGAAAGTATCTCAAAGATAAACGATTCACAAATAGCAAGAGATTTGAAGGTTAATCGTAAGACAGTTATTTTATGCTTGGAAAAATGTGTTTCTATGGGGGTAGAAGCAGCTTTGACTGATCAACCTCGTAGTGGGAAAAAAGCAGTGATAACTGCCAATGAAAAAGTTTGGATAATAAATCTTGCTTGTCAAAAACCAAAGGAACTGGGATACCCGCATGAAATCTGGACTTATAGCCTTCTTCTAAAACATATAAGGGCAAATTGTAATGGTGTAGGTCATATTAATTTAACTAATTTATCAGTTTCAAAATTGTGGAATATTCTTAACGACGCGGAACTTAAACCTCACAAGATAAAATATTATGTTGAAAAAAGAGATCCTGAATTTGAATCAAAGATGGAGCAAGTTCTTTATATTTATAAGGAAGTAGAACTTACTAACCAAAAGATTGATAATGGAGATATTTCTCAACCAGACAAAATCACTGTTAGTTTTGATGAAAAACCGGGAATACAAGCAATCGGTAACAAAGGAAAAGAATTATTACCTTTGCCCAATAGTGGAAATGGTTGTATTTATAGAGATTATGAATATGTACGTCACGGAACCTTGAGTTTGCTGGCAGGAATAGATCTATATAATGGTGAAATCATATATAATGTTAGCGAAACTCATAAAAGTTCTGACTTTATTAATCTTCTTCAACTTCTTGATAGCAAATATGATAAAGACAAGAAAATCAGGATTATTTTAGATAATGTTTCATCACATATATCGAAAGAAACGAAGAAATTCTTAACTTCAAAACCCAATAGGTTTGAATTTGTTTTTACGCCAAAACATGGTTCATGGTTAAACATAATAGAATCTTTTTTTAGTAAGATGACAAGAAGCTTCTTAAGAGGTATTAGAGTGAATAGCAAACAGGAACTGAAAGAAAGAATATGCAATTATTTGAATGGAATAAATAAAACTCCCGTAAGATTTAGATGGAAATATAAAATGGATGAAATATCAATCTAACTTGTGCACCTATTTAGAGAATGAAATACTAGTTTGCTCCTTTAATAATTACCGAGTCGTCATGGACCACTCCATGAAGGCAACTATGCTGAAGCAACCTTTCTCATTACAATAATTTTGATTGAAGATTGAAGAACACCGATTTGAGATTTCAGAAGTGACAGATTGTCTCAAATAACGGTCAATTGGGGCAATTGATCCTTAAATATTAGTATCTTATCAATAAATTGGATGTAATTTTTGGCGGAAAATTTTAAAGCAACTCAAAAACACTCACAACAATGAACTTTTATTGTTAGATTTTGTTCGTTGAAAATTTCTGGTTTTGGTTTATCCAAATTAGGTTAATTCAGCTTACCTGCTATAAATGCTGTTGTCCAGGCGGCTTGAAAATTATAACCTCCGGTAATTCCATCAATGTCCATTATTTCGCCTGCAAAATATAGGTTTTTGCACACCTTGCTTTGCATAGTATTAAAATCGATACTTTCCAGACTAACACCACCACAAGTCACAAACTCTTCTTTAAATGATGTTTTCCCTTTCACAGAATAAACATCATTGGTTAACACATTCACCAATTTATTAATCCCCTTCTTTCCGAGCTCCCCCCATGTTTTCTTTGCTGAAAAATCACTTTTATCAAGCAAATAACGCCATAATCTTTCAGGCAAAAAATATGGTCTAAAGTTTGACAAAATTTTATTTGAATGTTCATTAACAATGCTTCTCAACTTATCCATAACAGCATCATTATTAATCACATTAACCCAATTCACCTGGATCTTAAATTCATAACCTTTTTCACTCAATAATCTCGCTCCAAAAGCCGATAATTTCAAGATCGCCGGACCGCTCATTCCCCAATGAGTAATTAGCAGGGGACCTTCGGATCTAAGCTTTGTTCCTTGTATGCTCACCAAAGTTTTTTCTACCGTGACTCCCATCAACTCGGTAACCGATTCAGCAGGCATATTGAATGTGAATAATGAAGGAACAGGATCTTCGATTTTGTGATGTAATTTTTCAAGCCACTGCAATCCCTTTCTTTGCGGAGAGCCGCCTGTTGCAACAATTACCTTATCAAAAGTTCTCGATGGAACATCTCCCTCAATAAAGTCCAATTCCAACTTGTCACCGATCCGTTTAATGGCTTTTATTCTTCTCCCGACTTCAATTTCAACCTTTAATTTTTTCGTTTGTTTTAAAAAACAATCAATAACGCTTTGTGAAGTTTGGGATACAGGAAAAACACAATTGTCATCTTGAATTACCAGGGGAACACCTCTGGACTCAAACCACTGCATAGCATGTGTGGTATTAAAGATTCGAAACGCTTTTTTCAACGCTTTTCGTCCTCTGGGATAAGCTTCGGATAGTTCTTTTATGGATGTGCAACCGTTGGTAATATTACACCTTCCTCCACCCGATATTTTAACCTTTGCCAAGAGCTTTTTTGATTTTTCAAAAATGACAACTTTGGCACCCGGATAATTTTCTTTTGCTGTAATCGCCGAAAAGAAACCGGCAGCACCACCTCCAACTATTGCAATTTGCACCTTAATACCTCATAACATAACGCTGGCGATAACATGACAAAAACAAATAGGCCAGTAAACTTTAAATTGCCAATAAGCGTGCCCGGATTAACTATACTACAGGTGACCCGCACGCGTTTTTGTTTATTAATTGTACTCATTTTCGAACCGGTACTACCCATCATAAGTCCTATTTATTTTTCTTGGAAAACTTTGATAAATTTGTTCTATTTTGTTTGCTGTTTTTTGCAGCAAAGAATTCTTGTTTTCTTCGCTGTTTCTCTTTTTCCCATTCCTTTTTCTCCTTTTCTGTCATAGGATTATCTGTTTGCGGAAAAGGGTTTTCTTTAACACGTTTTATTTTCAGGTTTATCAATTTTTCAATGTCTCTGATATAAGCATTTTCTTCAGGTTCGCAAAGGGATATAGCATTTCCTTCTTCCCCTGCTCTACCGGATCTACCTATCCTGTGGACGTATGTTTCGGCTACATTCGGTATATCATAATTGATGACATATTTTAGTTTGTCTATGTCGATCCCCCTGGCTGCAATATCCGTTGCTACCAACACCCTGGTTTCTCCGGCTTTAAATTGCGCCAGGACTTTTTGCCGGTTATTTTGGGCTTTGTCACCATGTATAGCTGCCGATTTGATCTTATGTTTTTTCAGGTTACGAGCTATTTTGTCAGCCCCGTGTTTTGTCCTGGAAAATAACAATACCTGATCGATATTTTGATCCTTAAGTATATGAAGCAGCAAATCTTTCTTGTTTATTCTGTTGGTATAATACAGATATTGCTGGATAGTTTCAGCAGTAGATGAAATCGGACTTACGTCGACTTTCTTTGGATTTATCAAAATTTTCCTCGAAAGTTTTACAATGCTTTCCGGCATTGTCGCTGAAAAAAACAAAGACTGACGTTTTGCTGGTAATTTGGTGATGATCTTTCGAATGTCGTTGATGAAACCCATGTCGAGCATCCGGTCAGCTTCGTCCAATACAAAATATTCGATTGCATTCAAGCTGATGAAACCCTGATCTATCAAATCCAGAAGTCTTCCAGGCGTTGCAACGAGAACATCGACACCTTTGCGAAGGGCATCCGTTTGTGCACCCTGCTTCACACCACCGAAAACAACAGTATTTTTGATTCCTGTGAATTTTCCATAAACCGCAAAACTGATGCCAATTTGAATCGCCAATTCGCGTGTAGGAGTGATGATGAGCGACTTAATTTTACGCGGGTTGTCATTCTGCTGACGGTCGTGAAAGAGGTGCTGCAGGATGGGAATGGCAAAAGCCGCTGTTTTACCTGTACCGGTTTGAGCACTACCTAATACATCATTTCTTTTTAGAATGAGCGGAATCGCTTTTTCTTGGATGGATGTTGGCTCTGTATAATTTTCTTCTTTTAGAGCTTTTAAGATTGGCTCAATAATTTTTAGATCTTTAAATTGCATAATTTTATAATTTATTCCTTTATATTAAAATAGCTTTATAAATACTATTGTCTAAATTTTTCTTTTTACTGAACAGATTAACTCCGCCCAAAATATTTATTTAAGCGATATAACGATGAGCATTACCGGCAAAAGGACTTAGCCCCACTCACCTTGACGTTACATTGCTGAAAGCAATATATTGATAAAAAATAGGTGTCCGAGAATGCGGACAGTTCTTCCGATTCTCCGCATTTCACGGTGATGCTTCTTAATCCTTATTGATTTTTCTCTTTTTTCTGCTTACGTTTTTCCTTAAGTGAAAGTTTAGCCTTTTTTTGATTTTCCTTTTTACCCTTATCTTTTTTTCCTTTGTCGCCCATTTTTATTTCTCCTTAATACGATTTTTGTTGATCGATCCATATTTATTTTCTATGATTTTTATTAAAAGCATAACGGCTGAATTAGCGGCGCCCAGACTAAATTTTCCTACTACATGTTTCATTGTTCTCTCAAAGTCCAACTCTAAAATTGGACACAGCGTTTCAGGTGTCCGTTGCAGCGGTAGTTAGAGTGAAAAATATCATAAGGTGATCGAACCAGTCTCAAACATCTTTAATATTGATAATGCGGTATTTGCACTTTTATTTAAATCAATATCTAAATCCGAAAGAGCTGATTTGTATATCTGTTTTTTGGAAATAGGATTCAATCTATTCGATAAAAATCCGATAAGATTAACATATTCATTTCCCCCTCCAACAAGGTGATGAAATCGACCAGCATTTATCCATTTGCCAATTATATCGTGATTAAACCTACTGTCAACATAGATTCGGTTCAATGGGACATTTGATGACCACGTTTCGGTGACCTTCCCATACCAGTAAAAAAATAAAAGTGTCACAAATGCTTCATACCTTGAAACATTGAGTGGATTGATAGTAAGCCTGTATTTCTTTGTTCTCTCATTTTTAAAATCAATGTGACTACAAGTGAATTTAAACCCTATTCTAGTCTGAGTGGCTTTGGAAATTTTTCCTCCAAGAATATTTTTTTCGAAATATCCGGAATGAATTATTTGATTCCTCAATATCTTAAGCTCATGCCATAGTCCTAATGCAGGATGATTAGTACTTGAATCTGGGACTGTCTTTAAGAATAAGTCTTCAAGCAATTTTGGTTCGTTTTCATCAATATTATGCAGCTTCGTTTTTACAAGGCTTTCTAGAGCAACCATTGTAACACCAACTGCAATTTGAGCATGTTCTCGCTCTAAAACTGAGGAAGTTCCTTTGTCGTTTGGTTCATTATTAAATGAAAGGATTGTACGTAGTACACCCTCACCAATGAAGGGTTGCCCTGGATATATAAACCTTGTGTTTTCCATATTATTTCAGATCCAAAGATTTCACTCTACCGTTTCGCTTCAGCCACGCTGGTACCGCGTCGGGTGCAAGCGATTGTTAGAGGATTTCATTTCTTTTCAGTTTCTTCGTTCGTTATAGTAGTCCACCCACGATTCAAGCGAATTTCATAGTGGAATGCTTTATCAAAAAGCACAAAACCATCTAAATTACGAAACTCTTCGCTGACATATTGTTCAGCTTTTTTACGGAACTCTTTTTTCTCTTCTCGTGATGCACTCTTCTTAGGGCTTTCGGGATAGGGATACTGAAGATGTACAGCAAATCGAATTTTATGGCCAGCGGGGATAAAGACAAGTTTATCATATGTGAGCCATTCAGATGAAGGACTACCGCTTAGCCGTTCCTCATCAGCAAGTCGAGCAAAAATTGGAATTTCAGAATACTCCGACATCGAGTAGTCCTTCTTCGTGTTATTTTGAAGTGTGTAATAAAACACAAAGGTATTTTTCTCCCCCTCTATGCCAACCTCATCGTATTGAGCAGTAATAGCTGTATTATTCCACGGCTTCGGCCGCTCTATATACAAAAAAACTGCACCACCTAATACAGCGATAGTCACTGCGAATCCAATGCCGAAAAACATGCTTCTAATTGCTATTGCTTTCCAAGCTTTAATATTTTCTCTTCTAATTAAGCCTAACATATATTATACTGCTTAAAATGTTATATACTGAGAGGTTAAGCAGTATATGGGGCGCCTAAAATAGATAGTAACCATTAATAAACATCCTTTTTACGTCTTTTAGTTTATTTCGGATAAATGTTTCCTATAAATACTTTGTCAAGAAATTCAATACACTCAAGAACCATAACAAAATTGACATAAAATTTCCATCTCCTGAGATACCTTCAAAGGAAAATCTAATATGAATGCAGAAAATCAAATCAACAAATTGAATTGGCTCCGCAAGAGCATCATCGGCAGGAATATGCCTTTTGAAACACCTTTTGGGACAAGACCACTTATTTATGCTGATTATACGGCAAGCGGGCGTGCAGTGGATTTTATCGAGAACTATCTTCAGTATATTCTCCAGTTCTATGCAAATACCCACACAGAAGATGACTTCACAGGCAAGACAATGTCACAGCTTTTGCATGAAGCCGAAGCTCACATAAAGGATCTGGTCAATGCTGGTGAAAATGGCAAGCTCATTTTTACAGGAACTGGTGCAACCGGAGGTATTACACGCCTTCAGCAGATACTTGGAGTATATTGGTCTCCTGCCACTCGTGAAAGAGTAAATAAATTTCTCGATAGCTGCATCCAGGTGAATAAAGAATCCCATGCACAATGTCACAAGAGACTGCTGGACTTTATTGAGAAAAACAAACCGATAGTTTTTGTGGGTCCCTATGAACACCATTCCAATGAGATAATGTGGCGTCAAACACTGTGCGAAGTTGTAGAAATTTCTCTTAACGAGAACCAGGTGCTCGATCTGAAAGCGCTTGAAAAAGAGGTTTCTGATCCAAAATATGATAACAGGCAAAAGATCGGATCATTCTCTGCGGCATCAAATGTGACAGGAATAAAGACGCTGGTGTATGATGTTGCGAGAATACTTCATGAAAATGATGCTCTTGCATGTTTCGATTTTGCTGCATGCGCTCCTTACATTGAGATTGATATGAACCGGGATGAAGAAAGTTATTTTGACGCAATCTTCTTTTCACCCCATAAATTTTTGGGTGGACCCGGATCATCAGGCATTCTTATTATCAATGAAAATATCTATCGAAGCGATCTTCCGCCAACTATTGCTGCAGGTGGGACGGTAAAGTTTGTCAGCTTAGATAAAGAATGTTATGTGAACGATATTGAAACCCGCGAAAAACCCGGCACTCCGGGCATTATGCAGGCGATCAAGTCATCGATGGTTCTTCAGCTTAAGAATAGAATAGGTGTCGATACAATTGAAGCAATCGAAAAATGTTACGTAACTGAGTTTTTCAATGCTTTTAGAGATGATGAACGGATGATCATTTACGGACCAAATGATTTAAAGGATAAACTCGGGATCATTGCGTTCAATATCAAACATAAGGACAGAATTCTTCATCCGAAATTCGTGACAAAGCTCCTCAATGACCTCTTTGGGATTCAAACAAGAGCCGGCTGTTCCTGCGCAGGTCCCTATGGTCACAGGTTATTGCATTTTGACGATATCACTTCTAAGATGTACCGATGTTTTACGGGTATAATTAATCTTGAAGGCATGAAACCCGGATGGATACGATTGAATGTGCACTATTCACTCTCTTATGAAGAATTCAGCTATATCATTGAAGCGATCAAACTTATCTCTGAATATGGACATCTGTTTTTGTCATTATATAAATTTGATATGACATCAGGTGAATGGTCGCATGTTGATGCGAAGGATTCGGAAATTCAGCTTGATCTTGATTTTGATAGGATTATAAATACCGAATTTGAACAGGACTCAAACCGCAAAGAGTCTAATAAGCTTTATATAAAACATATTGAAGATGCGAAACAGATTGTGAAAGAATTACTTGCAAATTATCATGAACATGAATATTTGGTGTGGGATGAGGTCATTGAGAAAGGGGCGTTCTTTTATGCGATTAATGCAAGGAAAAATTGAATGAAAGGAAAGTGATGAGAAGGATAATAATATCGTGCATGATTTTATTTGTTTTTATTGTTGGATGTGAAAAAGCTACATCCCCCGGGATTGCGTCTAAAATAAATGGTACAGTGCATGATCCTTCCGGCAATCCGGTAGCCGATGCCAAGATTTTGGTGAATTTTAATATTGATTGTGACTATCCTATCGGGAGTAAAAATGGATTTTTGAAAAATAACTTTACCGTTAGAGACTCGGTTGATCCTGACCCACCAATTCCTCCCACTAGTATTCTGGGAAATTATCCTAATCCATTTACCAATTCAACAACTATTATATTCCAATTAGGTTCTCCATGCACGATATCTGTATGGATTGAAGATAATTTTTATAATGAAGTTAAAACTATTCTCGCTAATCAATCTTGCCAGGCAGGACATGGTCAGGTTGTCTGGAACGGAAAAAATAACGATAACAACAATTTTCAAAATGGTGCTTACAAAGTAATGTTATATGCCAAAGATGAACTTTTTTGCGACACACTTTTTGTTTTCAAGGATTACAACGATTTTACTTATAATACCACAACACCGTTGAGGACAACAAACAATGCAGGTCAATTCAAAAAAATATATTCACAAGATCTTCCGCTATATTATGTCGGAGATTATTTTGATCCTGAAGGTTGCAACCTGGGAAGTTTTTCAGTAACTCCCTATATTGATATCTGGGCTTTTCATCCAGATTATTCGCCAGTTCACATTGATAGTGTGTTGGTTGAATCCGGGCATGATATTAATGTTACATTAACATTTGAGTGATCTGAAATCATGCAATATTTTAAAATCCTGTAATAGAGAGATATGAAAAATAATTCGCTTGTACCTCAAGAAACTTTAATGAATAAGATAATATTTGTTAGAGGAAAAAAGGTGATACCGGATAGTGATCTTGCTGAACTATATGGAGTTGAAACAAAACAGCTCAAACGGGCAGTTCGCAGAAATATCGAAAGATTTCCTGATGATTTTATGTTTGAATTTAACTTTGAAGAGTACGAATCTTTAAGGCGCCAATTTGGCACCTTAGAAAGAGGAGTTGGAAAACTTGAAATCACAATCTGTGACCTCAAGATGGGATGGACGAAGATATTTGCTATTTACTTTTACTGAACAGGGAATATCGATTCTGTCATAGAAAAATTATTAAGGAATAAAATATGAAAAAAAGAGCACTCATAAGTGTTTCAGGTAAAACGGGTATTGTAGAATTTGCACGAGAACTCATTGCGTTGGATTTTGAGATCATTTCAACTGGAGGAAGTTGCGGGCACCTTAAAGAAAATGGAATTCCAGTTACAAAAGTTTCAGATATTACCGGATTCCCCGAGATCATGAATGGAAGAGTTAAAACCCTTCATCCGGCTATTCATGGAGCGATACTTGCAGATAAAAGTAATCCTGAACATTTGGAAGCGCTTAAACAGCAGCAAATCAAACCCATTGATCTCGTAGTTGTGAATCTATATCCTTTTAGAAAAACCATTGCAAATCCTGATGCCACAGAAGCTGAAGCGATCGAGCAGATAGATATTGGTGGTCCGACAATGGTTCGGGCTGCTGCGAAGAATTTTAACAGCATTACCATCGTAGTTGATGATAGGGACTATCCAAAAGTCCTTGATGAATTGAAGGAAAATGGTGAAGTATCTCATGAATTCAGGAAAAATTTAGCTCGGAAGGCATTCCAGCATACAGCAGAATATGATGCATATATTTCTAACTACTTCTCAAAATTGTGTAATGAAGACTTACCTTCCCAATTTTCATTATCTTTGCCACTTTTTCAAACACTTCGTTATGGCGAGAACCCCCATCAAAAAGCAGGATATTATGACACAAATCCGGTCATTCGTCAACTGCATGGAAAGGAACTATCCTTTAATAATTTGCAGGATATTGATGCTGCGTTGAAAACGATCTGCGATTTCAGAGACAAGCTCACAATAGGAATTTTTAAGCATTGTAATCCCTGCGGCATCGGTTCAGCCGATACATTAAAAGACGCCTACCGAAAAGCTTTTGCAACAGATACTCAATCTCCTTTTGGTGGCATTGTAATATCAAATCAAACTTTGGATATGAATGCTGCACTTGAGATCGATAAGATATTTACAGAAATAATCATTGCACCGGATTTTCTTGATGAAGTGCTTGAAAAATTGAAGAAAAAGAAAAACAGACGGCTCATCACCTTTGATCTTGATGCACTTGAGACTTATATCGGAACCTATAACATAAGATCATGCATGAACGGCATCCTTCTTCAGCAGGAGGATATTGCTTGTTGCAATGAGGAAAACTGGAAAATTGTTACGAAGCGGAAACCTTCTGAAATGGAATGGGAAAAATTATGTTTTGCATGGAGAACAGTGAATCATCTGAAATCCAATGCTATTGCAATATGCAGAGAAGATCGAACTATTGGACTCGGAGTGGGGCAGACAAGCAGGATCGATGCAACGGAAATTGCTCTGTCAAAAGCTAAGAAATTCGGACTTGGCGTGCAGGACTGTGCCCTTGGCTCCGATGCATTCTTTCCTTTCCGGGATACTATTGATATGATCGCCCAAAAGGGTATCACAGCAGTAATTCAACCGGGTGGTTCGGTTCGTGATGAAGAAGTTATACAGGCATGCAATGAGCATAAAATCACTATGATATTTACCGGAATACGACATTTTCGGCATTGAGATTCTTTCTATGATGACGCTCATGATTCCTATTTTTGAAAACAACATTCCCAAGCCAGTCTCCGCTTCACTCCGCCCAGACAGGCAGGGGCTTTGGAACGAGAAAGTTACTATGCTTGAGAACGAGATCGTAGAAGGAGCTGGGAACGAGAGATTATGTGGTCTTCGGAACGAGAAATTTAATAGCCAAAAAACAAAAAATACCTTGTTCCCAAACCCTCAAATATTCTTGTTCCCAAGCCCCTGCTTGGGAACACAAATTAATAATGCGAAGCAGATATAAGTTCGATAACATTCAAGGTCATTTGTATTTTATTACATGTGCTGTTGTAGGGAAAATACAAATTTTTACAGATCCAAGATATTGTGATATTTTAATCGAAAATTTTAATTATTATAGAAATAAAAAGGGTCTGAAAATATTTTACTATATGATTATGGATCACCATTTACATATGATCGTATCTCATCCAAAAGAGATTGGAAAAATTATTCAAAATCTAAAAAGTTATACTGCCAAAGAAATTATTTCATTACTCAAAGAAGATAAGAAAAATGACATTTTGGATTTATTGAAAATGTTCAAGAAATCATATAAAGTAGATTCCACATATCAATTATGGGAAGAGGGAAGTCACCCAAAATTAGTACACAATACCGATATGTTGCTTCAGAAAATTAATTATATTCATTTCAATCCGGTGAAGAGAGGATTTGTTACCGAACCGGAGGAATGGTATTATTCCAGTGTAAGAAATTTTGCTGGAAAAAATAATCCTTTTAAGATTGATGAACTTGATTTGTAGTAAAGATAAACAGCGTTCCCAAGCAGGGGCTTGGGAACGAGAAAGTTGCTGTGCTTGGGAACGAGAGAAAAGCATTCCCAAGCGGGGGCTTGGGAACGAGAGTTTATGTGGGCTTTGGAACGAAAAATCTAATAATCAAAAAACAAAAAATGCACTTATTCCCAAGCCCCTGTTTGGGAACACCAAATAATTATTAGTCATGAATTCAAAAAAAGTTAAATTACCAAAACTGATAGTCATCTGCGGTCCGACCGGAGCAGGAAAAACATCTCTTGCTTTACAATTAGCTCAAGAGCTTAGTAGTGAAATTATTTCTGCGGATTCACGCCAGATATACAAATACATGAACATTGGTACAGCAAAACCGACTCCCGAAGAAGTAGCTCTTGTTCCGCATCACATCATCGATATTATCACACCCGATAAAAAATTTACTGCTGGAGAATTCGTTAAAAGAGCTGATTCGGCAGTTTCAGAAATAAAAAACAATAACCATATTCCTTTCGTCGTTGGAGGCACCGGGTTTTATATTAAATCCTTATTATACGGATTGTGCAAGATCCCTCCAATTCCTGCTGTCATAAGAAATGAACTAAAGAAAGAGGTTGAAGAAAAAGGACCTAAGACTCTTCATCATATGCTGAATGAAGTCGATCCTATTGCAGCACAAAAGATCGATCCGAACGATAGCAATCGTATTGTGAGAGCCCTCGAAGTGTATAAAGTCACCGGCATACCTATCTCATCCTACTGGCAAAAAGATGCACTGGAAAAGCGCTATCAACATTTCACAATTTTCCTGAATGATGAACGTTCTGTATTATATGAAAAAATAAATACTCGTGTTGATAAAATGGTACAGGAAGGTTTGTTTGATGAGTTCAAACACTTGCTTGAAATGGGATATACAAGGAATGATCCCGGCATGAATTCACTCGGTTACAAAGAACTCTTTGATCATATTGATGGAATACACGACTGGCATACAACCGTCGAACTCATAAAACAGCACATGAGAAATTATGCCAAGAGACAGCTCACATGGTTCAATAAACAGGAAATACATTTGACAATTTCTCCTTCGCAGCTTACTTTATTTGATATAAAAAATCAAATCATGGAGTTTCTGGGACACAATGAAGCATGTTGCCATAGTTAATAATTACAAGATCTATCATAATGATTTCAAAGCTGAATTATATCAGCTTCTAAAAGAGTATAATGTTGAGAAGCCCTCAAAAAAGCTGAAAGAAACAGCGATTAACAATCTTGTCGATGCATGCTTGCTTATGGAAGAGTCTAATAAATGCGATATCCAAATTGATGAGCACTCGGTCCATTTTAAGTTCCAGGAGATACAGAGCCATTATGAATCCCATGAGGATTTCATCAAAGATATGGCTGAATCACATATTTCAGTTGATACGCTTTTAGAAAATATTGGGAATGGATTCCGAATTAAAGAATATATTAAGAGCCGGTTTCTGGATTCTGTGGATATCAAACCGGAAAGAATTCAGGAATATTATGAAGGTCATAAAGAGCAGCTTCAATATCCTGAACGCGCCCGCATCTGTCACATTTTGATCAGCAATCGTGATCCTCATGCATTATCCAAATTGGAAGAAGTAAGCAAGAAGTTATATGAGGATGAAGATTTCTGCGATGTTGCCAATAATTATTCCGAATGTCCAAGTGCAAAGAAGAACGGCGATCTTGGTTTCATCAAGCGAGGAGATCTGCTCGAAGAATTGGAAAATGTGATCTTCTCTATGAAGAAAGACCAAATTGCCGGTCCGATCCCAACAGATTTCGGATTCCATTTTGTGAAATTGATGGAAAAAGAAGAAAAGCGCATCCCATCCTATGATGAGATCAAGGATTCACTAAAAAAACAGCTCGAAAAGATCGCTGGCGAACTGGAATTATTACATCATATTAGAGAGCTCAGAAATAAAGCAAATATAGTAATATTCTATAACGAGCTATGATAGATCAAAGGGTTTTCCTCATCATTCTGGATGGGGTTGGTGTCGGCGCATTACCTGATGCAGCACAATACAACGATGAGGGAAGCAATACATTAGCAAATACTTCAAAAAAAGTTTATGGACTTCATCTGCCGAACCTTCAGAAATTGGGTTTGGGAAATATTGTAGCTGTCAAAGGTGTTCCGGCAGAGAGAAAACCGATCGGGAATTATGGAAAAGCTGTTGAAGTTTCTGTAGGCAAAGACAGCATAACCGGGCACTGGGAGATCATGGGACTCATCAACGAGTATCCCTTTCCCACTTATCCGCCAGCTGGCGGATTCCCTGAAGAAATAATTGATGCCTTCATTGAGAAAACGGGCTGCAGGGGAGTGCTTGGTAACAAAGCAACATCCGGAACAGAGATCATAAACGAGCTCGGCGAAGAGCATCTGAGAACCCATTTTCCCATCGTATATACATCTGCTGACAGCGTATTTCAGATCGCAGCTCATGAAAAGATTTATCCAATAGACAAGTTGTATGAGATGTGTGAGATTGCTCGAAATGAGATATTAACCGGCAAAAACCGGGTAGGAAGAGTTATCGCCAGACCCTTTATCGGTGATAAAAATGGAGCTTTCCAGCGTACCAGCGCAAGAAAGGATTTCTCGGTTAATCCACCTGACCAGACTGTCATGGATCTCCTTAAAGCACATGATATACCTGTTATTGGAGTGGGAAAGATCGAAGACCTCTTCAACTTTCAAGGAATTACTGAATCTATTCATACACCGCACAATCAGGAAACAATGGATATGATCCTGTCCTATTGCGATAAAATCGATAGGGGATTTCTGTTTGCAAATCTGCCTGATTTCGATACACTCTGGGGACATCGGAATAATTACAAAGAATTTGCTTCCGGGTTGGAAGAATTCGATAGCTGGCTTCCTGAATTATTTGAGAGAGTTAAAGAAAGTGACATTGTCATCATTACTGCGGATCACGGTTGCGATCCGACAACAAAAAGTACTGATCACTCACGTGAATATATACCGATTTTAGTTTATGGAAAGGGCATCAAAAGAGGGGTCGATCTGGGTACCCGAAAGACATTCGCAGATATTGGAGCCACAATTGCCGATATATTTCAGATACAAGGTACAGGTAAAGGAACCAGTTTCTGGAATTCAATCAAATGAGGAATAAAATGAGAAAATATTTTTTTATGCTCATAGCACTTTTAGTATTGACCTCCTGCGTTTTCGAATATACGGAGAATGGAGATAATGATGAAGATCTCGAGAAGATAAAACAAGTATTTCTTAATATTTTTGATGAGTTCACTATGTTCGATGTTAATGGGGTTATGGAGTATTTCAGCACAGACTTCCTGAATGATGGCGTAGATTATTTTGAGGAACGGAATATTTGGTATGACCGGCTTGACGTTGGTGCTTCGGTCGAGATCATATCATTTGCTACAATTCAGATCAACAGCAACCACGCATATGTTTCCTTTACGATAAATTATAACGGAGTGGAATACTCAGTACCTCTGGATGGAGTATTTACCGACCTTGTCTATTTCAAAAAGTTTGATGATGAGTGGAAAGTCTATGGCAATCAGCAGGAGTTCGGAAGTACCTACTCTATCGACGTTTGGACAAATCCATCCGGAGCAGGTCTATATCTGAACGGTATCAAACTTGATCATACAACACCTTATACCATGGATAATCTATCTGTTGGAAATTATGTAGTTGGTATATATCTGAAGGGCTACAATGAGGTCTGGAAGGAACTCTATCTTTCTGCTGATACAACGATGTATTATTATCTCGAACTCCCTTCCTATCCTACTCCTGTTTTTAATATCATTAATCCCCTGGATGGAGAGATTATTTATGGTGATTATTTTTTCCTCTCAGGATATGTGAACGAATTCGAGGGTTCTTATGCTATCCTGAATATGAATGGAGAGGAGCAGACTGTTGAGGTTGATGATTTCGGAGATTTTCGTAAGTACATTAATATTTATGATCAGACAAATACATTCTATTTACGTGTGACCAATTCTTATGGGAATACCGGTATTTCAGAAGATATTACCGTGTTTCAGGGGGTTGATAATTAATATTGTTTGGACTGGACTTGAGACGGAAACGGGTTGCGGGTTGCGAGTTGCGAGTTGCTGGTTGCGGGTTGCGGGTTGCGAGTTGCGAGTTGCGGGTTGTGAAACATCGGAATGTTCAGCTTGCTGATCTTCCGATTGTTTGCTTGCATTCTGAACTCCACCTGCTTCGCGATGAAGTCCAGTCTGCGAAGATGCGCACATAAAAATAAGTTGACAGTTTATATCTCATTTGAAAAGAAAAATATATGATAAATAGAAAAGAAGCATTAGCCCTTGCAAAAAAAATACAAGATAATTTAAAAAACATCTATGGTTCCAAACTAAAATTAGTTTATCTGTATGGTTCTTATGCGAGGAATGAAGCCAATGAGGATTCTGATATAGATATTGCAGTAGTTCTCGATGATATTGCAAGTAGATACAAAGAAAGAGAACGCTGTAGTAAAATACGGGCAAAAATCAGTTTAGAAAATAACTGTGTTATCAATTTGTTCTTTTTAGAGAAAAACGAATTGCTTGCAAAGGAATATGCCCTGTTTCGTAATATATTTGACGAAGGTATCATAATATGACGAACGAAATATGGCAGCATATTATTTGTATTCGGTTGGACTGGACTTGAGACGGAAACGGGTTGCGGGTTGCGAGTTGCGGGTTGTGGGTTGCGGGTTGCGGGTTGTGAAACATCGGAATGTTCAGCTTGCTGATCTTCCGATTGTTTGCTTGCATTCTGAACTCCACCTGCTTCGCGATGAAGTCCAGTCTGCGAAGTCGACTACTCCAAATAGATACTCAAAAGATAATAGGGACATCAATTATTGAAAATTGAAAATATGCGAATATAAAATTTGATCTAACTTCTATCTGCTTTCAGCACAGCAAGGAATGCCTCCTGGGGGATACTGACCTGACCGATCTCCTTCATTCGCTTCTTGCCTTTTTTCTGCTTTTCCAATAATTTTCTTTTACGTGTAATATCCCCTCCATAACATTTCGCAGTCACATTTTTCCGCAGTGCATTAATAGTGCTTCTTGCAATGATCTTACCACCTATCGCTGCCTGTATCGCAATTTTAAAGAGGTGACGGTGAATTATGTTCGAGAGTTCATCTGTGATACTTTTTCCCCACGAATATGCTTTATCCCGATGAGTAATGAAGGACATCGAGTCAATCCGTCCGCCATTCACAAGAATATCAACCTTTACCACGTCCGATCTTCTGTGCTCTTTGTATTCATAATCAAATGATGCATAGCCGCGGCTCACGGATTTGAGCTTATCATAAAAATCGAAAAGTATCTCAATAAGAGGGAATTCATATTTGATGCTTACCCTGTCCTCATCAATATATTCCAGATCCTTCTGTATGCCACGGCGTTCCTGTGCAAGCTGCATGATATTGCCGATATACTCGCTGGGAACAAGGATCTCGCACTTCATAATTGGCTCTTCGATATAATGAATAGTGGCTTCATCAGGCATTTGTGAAGGATTATCAATGAGAACTTCTTTGTCATTATCGAGTTTTATTTTGAATTCTACGCTTGGAGTGGTTGAAATGATTGGAATATCATATTCACGATTGATGCGTTCCTTAAATATTTCCAGATGGAGCATACCGAGGAATCCACAGCGGAAGCCAAATCCCAAAATCGCAGAATTTTCCGGTTCGTAAACAAGCGAGGTGTCATTCAATTGGAATTTTGCAAGAGCATCCCGTAGATTATTATAATCGTTTCCGTCCAGAGGATAAATGCCGCTGAACACCATTGGTTTGGGGTTTTTAAAATCCGGCAGTGCAACTTTAGCTGGATTTTCTGCCTGTGTGATAGTGTCACCAACCTTTGCCTCGCGAACGCCTTTGATGCCTGCAATGATATATCCGACCTCGCCGAACTCCAGTTTTTTACATGGTTCCATCTTAAGGGAAAAATAACCAATATCCTCAATTTGATATTTCCTATTCGTCGAGTGCAAGAGTATTTCATCCCCTCTCTCAAGCGATCCATCAAAAAGACGGATATGAACCACGACCCCGCGATATTGATTATATTGTGAATCAAAAATAAGAGCCCGGGTTTCTTTGATTTCAGAACGTGGTGGAGGTACTTTCTCGATAACTTCTGCAAGGATTTCTTCTATACCAATACCTTCCTTTGCACTTGTTGCAAGAACTTCTTCATCAAAAACACCAAGCAGATTTGCCAGCTCATGCCTTCTTCGTTCCACATTTGCTGCGGGAAGATCAATTTTATTGATCACAGGAATTATTTCCAGATCGTAATCCAGCGCAATATAGAGATTGCTCAGGGTTTGTGCTTCTATTCCCTGCGTGGCATCAACGAGAAGGATGGCTCCTTCACATGCTGCAATACTTCGGGATACTTCATATGAAAAGTCAACATGCCCGGGAGTATCTATAAGATTCAGTATATATTTTTTCCCATTCAATTCATAATTCATCCTGATGGGATGAGCTTTTATTGTAATTCCACGCTCCCGCTCCAGATCCATGTCATCAAGAATTTGGTCAATCGTATGTTTTTCTACAGTATTAGTAAGCTCCAGAAATCTATCTGCAAGCGTAGATTTTCCATGATCGATATGGGCGATTATACAGAAATTTCGAATATTTTCTCTTATCATATAATGTAACTCTTTTTCTTGAAATTATTTGTATCCAAAATTTTAGGGACAATAAATTTCATCAAGATAAAAAAAAAGTTGACGAAGATTTTTAAAAAATTCAATGAATCACTAATAAGATAAATAGAGAGGTCTTGGATATTCATATGAAAATTTCAACAATGATAATACATGGAATGTTAATTTCTTTGAAAGGTATCATCGAATACGATGAAGTTTATAAAAATCACAAAAAAATGGAGTAACAAATATGAAAAAAATTCTCTTGCTTTTAATTATTGGTCTTTTGGCGGCTACTTTTGCTCATGCAAATGTTCTTGTTGTTGACCACGATCTTAGCGAGGGCGGTTATACTGACTGCTGGCCTTATTACGAAGTTGCACTCATTGCAAATGGTATTACCTATACCTACTTTCAAGTTCAAACCGATTTGCTTACACCGGATCTTGCAACTATGCAGATGCATGATTGCATTATTTGGTTCAGTGGTGAATGCTGGGGCTATTTTGGTGACGACTGTATGACACCGGAATCTGAAACAAAGGTTGGCAGCTATCTTGATGGTGGCGGTTCACTTTTCTTTGCAGGACAGGATTACCTTTGGGCTTCCTATCAAAGTGCAGGAACCTTAGTTGCAGGTCAGTTCCCTTATGACTATCTCGGTCTTGCTAATGTATGGCAGGACGAGTGGTTAATTGAAGATCCTGATCTCCTGAATGGTTCAGGTGTTGTTGGTTCTTGTGTGGAAGGATATACCTTCACAGCTTCTGATATTTTCACAACTGCAAAAGAGGGCTTGTATATTGATGAGACCTGGAGTGTTACAGCCGATGCAATGGATCTTTTCCAGGTGGATAGTCCTATTCCAGTAGGTATTTGTGCTGTTCAGAAAGACACCGGTGTATTCAGATCGATCTTTACCACTCTTTCATTTGCAGCAATTAATGATCCTGTCACACAGAATAACCTGCTTGGTGTTATGTATGACTGGCTAACAGGCGGCGGTGTATCAGTGGATAATAGTCCTATTGTGATGAATTCAATTACCAATTCACCCAATCCATTTGATCAGAGCACGACCTTCAGCTTCTCTCTGAAAGAAGCCGCACATGTATCTGTCGATGTATATAACATCAAAGGACAGCTTGTGAAAAATCTTTCAAATGAAAACATGATCGCTGATGTCCATTCTGTAACATGGAATGGAACTGACAATTCCGGCAATGAAGTTCCCACAGGTATATATTTCACCAGAATCGTAACTGATAATGTTGAAAATATTCATAAAGTGATGGTAATTCGCTAAGGAATTTGTAAAATTCTTTTAAGCCCGAGGAGTATTCTTCGGGCTTTTTTTATATTCGCTTGAACCGTTTTTTTAATTCTTCAAAAGTGATTTCAATAATTGTCGGACGTCCATGCGGACAGAAGAAGGGATTCTTGCATGCGAAAAGACGATTGATAAGCTCCAGCATTTCCTTTTTGCTTAATTTATGATGTAGTTTGATCGATGCATGGCAGGCATAGGATTTTGCAAGCGTATCCCGAAAATCTCCATCGGGTGAAAACTCTTCCTCGATCTGTTTGAAAATCTCAACAAGTATATCTCCCTTTTTCCACTCAAGAAGATCCTTTGGTATCTCTTCAACGATTATCGAATTGCCGCTGAAAACCTTTATCTTAAAACCAACCTTCAAGAACATCTCCCGGTATTCTTCGATAAAATCAGGAATGATCTTTTGCAGATGCTTTGGCAGATCGATCACAAGAGGGAAGAGAAGCTTTTGACCATCCAATCTCTTTTCATTGTGCTCAAGTCTGTGCTTTATCTTTTCATATTGGATTCTCTCATGAGCTGCATGCTGGTCAACAATAAGCATTCCGCTTTTAATTTCAACAACTATGAATGAATTGTCTATTTGCCAGGGATTTACAATTTCCGATTCGATGATCTTGTTCTTATTTTTTATTACATTATCTTCAAATAAATAAGCAAGCTGCACATCTTTTCTTGTCTTTGTGAAAAGATCCTGGTGCGAGTCCTGTTTCTCAGGTGTACCGATGGGAGGAGAAATTCTATGCTGCGATCTTTGCTCTCCTGTTTCATGAGTAGGATTTAGACCGGATTGTGTTGCATTGTCCTGATGAAACTCTGCGTATTTCTGGCGTTCATAATCTAACAATGAGTTGGTAAGAGAAGTTTTGATAAAGCTGAATATTATTCGCGAATCCTTGAAACGTACCTCGGTTTTGGTGGGGGATACATTCACATCGATCAGGTCTCCGGGAAGTTCAAGCAGAAGAATATACAGAGGAAGTTGATTTTTTAAAAGACTTTTCTTGGTGAAGGGTTCGTAAGCTTTTTTTATCGCACTGTAAACGATCTTATCATTAATGTATCTTTCATTAATATATAAATAATGGATTTTTTGCCATTCGGCATCCTCATGATAAGAACCAATGAAACCCTGTAATTTTATCCCTTCTTGAGAAGTCTGCACCGGTATTACATTGTTTTTGAAAAAGTTATCTCCAAAGATTTCCACGATGCGTTTTTCGAAGAACTCCACTTTGGGGAAGTTCAAGATTTCTCGATTATTGTGAATAAGTTTGAAGCTGATGTCATGATGAGTGCAGGCAAGGTGTTGAATAGTTCTTGTGATATGCTGCATCTCGGTTTGGGTGGTTTTCAGAAATTTTTGACGCGCAGGAACATTCTTAAAAAGATTCTTCACCCGAATTGTTGTGCCTGGTGTACCGCCGATCTGTGATACATTCTGAATATCTCCACCTTTGATACGGATGAAGGTTGCAGGTTCGTTTTTCTCATTTTGTGGCAACGAGATAATTTCCATATCAGAAACTGATGCAATACTTGGAAGGGCTTCACCACGAAAACCAAGGGTTGAGATGCTTTGTATATCATCAAGAGAATATATCTTACTTGTGGCATGGCGCTCCAAAGAAAGAAGCGCATCGTCCCGGGTCATACCGCTACCATTATCAATGACCTCAATAAGTTTTTTACCGCCATCTACAACATTGATCACTATCTTTGTTGCATTTGAGTCAACGGCATTCTCGACCAGTTCCTTCACTACGGAAGCAGGTCTTTCAATGATCTCACCGGCAGCAATATGGTTGATCACTTTTTCATCTAATATTCTAATTCGGCTCATAGTCATTTCAATCAATAATTTTGTGTGTAAACAAAATGATATTTTTTTTCAGTCAAGAATTTTCTTGACTTGAATATCCTGAATTTTTCGATTTTGAATTATTAATTTTATATTTGTAATGGAGATTATATGGAAAGAAACGGTCAGATAAAAGTCGGTGTTTATGTTGATGTTGTCAACATTGCACAAAATGGTGGTTTTGGTATGCAATATAATATTCTTCGAGAATTTGCCTGCAGGGACAATGGCGTAGCCATCCGGTTGAATGCATACGTTGCTTATGATGAGGAAATGGCAAAAAAAAATTCGGATTATAGAGAACGTTCACGAAATTTCCATTCCATTCTCAGGGATTTCGGATATAAAGTTATTGTAAAAGTTGTTCGCTGGTTTTATGATGAACAGGGAAACCGTTACGGTAAAGCCAATGCAGACCTTGATATGGCTGTTGATGCTTTGATGCAGTCAGAAAGACTCGACTATGTGCTGCTGGTAACAGGAGATGGTGACTTTGTACAGGTGGTCAGAGCTTTACAAAATAAAGGGTGCAGAGTGGAAGTGTTGGCTTTCAAAAATGTTTCTCATGTCCTCAGAAATGAAGCTGATGTTTTTACTTCCGGATACTTAGTTCCGGAACTTTCACTTATTGAAAATCAATATAAATACGATGATAAAGATGATAATGAAAAAAGAAAAATTGTTCGGGGTGTCTGCTATTCCTTTTTCCCGGACAAGGGTTTTGGCTTTATGAGATTTATGAAAAGTCTGAGTGGAGGTTTATGGATTACTGATTCCAGGAAATCCGAATCTCCATACGATACGGCCTTTGTGCATAGTTCACAGATACAGGAAAATATTGAAACTTCGTCTCTTCCAAATCGCGAACAGATATTTGAATTCGAGATAAAACCTGTCAAAGATAAAGGTTGGCAGGCAGAGCATATTAAACTTATTTATCATTATTAAAACTTTACAAAAAATTATTTAATTCTCAATATGGTAAGTAATAAAAAATTTAAAATGAAATTTCGGATCTTCAACATGAATTTAAACAATGAATTAAGAATGATGAACAAAAATTTAATCCCAACAACTGCTATATTCTTCAAAGGTTTAAGGAGATTTAAAGTTTTTAAGAAAATTATTGACAACAAAATTTTGGGTATTAAAAAAATGAATTGAATAAAGAGTATTATATATATTCTTAAATTTGATAAAAATGAAAGATAGAAAGAACGCGAGAATGTTAATGTCGAAAATAGGTTACCAGCCTTTTGTGCGACGTAATCTCAGGTCGAGAGTTGGTATTGTTTGTAATAAAATGCAATTTTTATTATTCCAATTAATTATATTTCGAGAGGTAATTTAATGAAATTAAAAATTTCTATATTGATTTTAATTATAATATTTTTCACATCTACAATATCAGCTCAATGGCAACCACCGGTAAATTTGGGAGATGGTGTTAATAGTAGTGTAGCTGATAATTCACCATGGCTTAATGCTACGGGAGATACTCTTTATATAGGTTCTTTCAGAAGTGGTGGATTGGGTTCCATGGATATATGGAAATCTGATCTACAGAGTAATGTATGGCAACCTGTTATGAATGTCGGAAGTCCTGTTAATACAAGTTCTTTAGAAATATCACCATGTTTATCGCCTGATGGAAATTCTATTTACTTTTCTTCAATTAGAGCTGGTGGTATGGGTGGTTTTGACATATGGGTAAGCCATAAGGTTAGTGGTGACTGGGGAACGCCGGTTCCAGTAGCAGAAGTAAATAGTGTAAATAATGATTTTCATCCATTCATTACCAGCGATGGACGGCACATGTATTTTTCTTCAGAAAGATCGTCTGGTATAGGAGAGCAAGATATTTACGTTTCAGTATTAGTTGGCTCTACTTGGTCTGCACCTCAACTAATCCCGGGTTATGCGAATACTGCTGATGATGATTCCCATCCATCCGTAACGGCTGATGGGCAAAAGATGTATTTCTCTTCCGATAGAGCTGGTGGAATGGGTGGATCAGATATATATGTTTCTCAATGGAGTGGAGATGAATGGTCTGCAGCAACGAACTTAGGACCTGTTGTTAATTGTGGAGAAACAGACCAATGGCCAGCTATATCAGGAAACGGAACAAAGATGGTCTTTGTATCCCAAAGAGCTGGTGGATTCGGTAATTTTGATATTTGGGAAACAAATTATTTGAGTACTAATACACTATACGGCACTGTGGATCTTAGCGATAACCCTCCGGATCTTTCAGGAACAATTGTTGCCCTTGGTAATGTTATTGATACAACAGATGTATTTGGTCAATATGTATTGAACGAGGTTCCACAAGACACTTTAACTTTGGTTGCATTTAGAGCGGGATATGAACCGTTTGATACATTATTGGTAAATCCAAGCGGTGAGTTTAATATCATGCTTTATCCCGGTCCGAATCCCACATCATTTTTTGATGATTTTGAAAACGGCATGTGTAATTGGTACGGAAGTTGGTCGCTAACTGATGAGACATCATACTCAGGAAGTCATTGTTTAACAGACTCTCCAGATTCCGATTATCCTCCCAACCAAAACATGATCCAAACAATTGGTCAGGGTATTGATCTATCACAATACCAATCCGCTGAAGTTACATTCTGGACTAAATATGAACTCGAAGAAAGTTTTGATTTTGTGTATTTTGAGGCATCGGTGGATTCAGGTATTACATGGACGCAAATGGATGTGTTTAATGGATTACAGACTGAATGGACACATGAAACTATTGATATCGGTTTTTATGCTGGGAAGGAAGATGTTTTATTTAGATTCCGACTATATTCCGATAGTGCTGTAGAATGTGATGGAATTTATATAGACGACTTTATGGTTCAAGGAAGTTATATTGATACAACCCCCCCCCTAATTTTACATACTCCCGATCCCGACACATTAAGCTGGCTTGAAGATGAAGATAGAGTTATTGCAGCTGAAATCACTGATATATCAGGAGTAAATGAAGCAAGTCTCTATTATTCTCTTGATAACGATTCATTATTTATTGAAGTAATTCCATATAACGTAGTTGGAGATATATATTATTTCACGATACCATTTCAAGAAGCCGGCACATGGGTTAATTATTATATAAGCGCAACAGACAATGCAACTCCACCAAATAGTGGTGAAAGTGAAATATTTGGTCATATATTTGGAACAATTCTTTATTATGATGATGGTTCTCCTGAATATATATATTCATATTCATTTAATGATAAAATAGCCGTACGTTTTTCACCTACTACCCCAATATATCTCACCAGCCTGCTTTTTAATTTCTACACTGATCCTGTCAACCCCTTAGATACAGTTGATGTTTATGTTTGGGAAAATTTAAATGGGATGCCTACTAATGTACAATTAGGACCAATTCCAGTTTACCCAAGCAATACATCTAGCACCCCACATGCTTGGACATTGGTTGACTTAAGATCTTATGGACTTCAACTAAATGAAGATTTCCATGGTGGTTGTATATTCAGAAGCTCTTTCCCTGTTATTTTTGGCGATAGCCCCGGTATTACTGATCGTTCTCGTGTTTGGTACATAGGTAATTGGGCAGTTTCGGCGTGTGATTTTTATATTAGAGCAGTCGTAGGTCAAACTGGATTTTCTGCTGATGATGGACATGATCAAACATCTTTTTATAACCTGAAGTTTTCCCCAAATCCCTTTAGAAATTCCTGCCAAATCTCATTTTCTCTATATCAACCCGAAAAAGTTAAAATCTCTCTATATAATATTCGGGGACAGAAAGTAGCAACCATCGTTGATGGCATGAAAGAAACTGGCAGTCATACAGTACAATGGGATGCAAATGATCTTGCCAGTGGTGTTTATTTTCTGAGATTTAAAACAAAGAATGATTTGAAAGAATATGATTCTATTAAAAAAATTGTGTTATTTAATTAAATGAAGGTTAGTTTAATGCAGTTAATTTCTATAATAAACGCGAGAATGTTAATGTCAAAAATAGGTTACCAGCCCTTTTTAACAATACAATTTTATATGGCTGGAGTTTTAATCCCGCAGCATACTCGGGATATCCATTATGTTAATTTCGCAAGTTGGGAACCTGGGAAGTGATCTTATGATAACGACCCAGAATACTTGTTTTTTTATATTTACTTATCAATTAATCGAAAAATTAATCCTTTTTTAGGAGGAAAAAAAAATGAAAAAGATTGTTTTAATCTTTGCAATAATGTTGTTAACCTTTTCTGTCGCTCATGCTCAATGGGTCATTAATGAAGGTTTTGAAGGAACTTTTCCACCTACCGGATGGCTTTCAGAATCTGCTTCAGGTGATCTTTGGGTGCAAGATGATGGGACTACTTATGGACCTGGTTCTGCGTATTCAGGAACTTATGCAGCAATGTATAACAACTATGATTACTCGTCAGGTAATTCAGGTGCTATGACAACACCAGCATTTGATATTAGTGCTCTTACATCTCCTCAATTAGATTTCTATTGGTGGAATGACGATAGTTCCTATAATCCTGCAAAACTTATTCTTTATACTTCTGATGACGGTGCAGTGTTTACTCCCTTTGATACTCTTGATGTATGCCAAAGCGGTGGTTGGGTAAATTATAATACCCCATTAGCCACAACTGTTACTCATGTAAAATTCGAAGCTATCAGTGATTATGGACTGAAAAACACATTTGTTGATAATTTCAAAATTGGTCAACCAATACCTTATGATCTCGTTCTTGATCAGCTTACACCGGACGCTACAATTATTGAAGGACAATCCTTTAATTATTTCATCAAGGTTGCAAATGTTGGTTTGAATAATGACACTTATGATCTTACTGCAACAGGTGGCACATGGACTTATGAAATACGTGATAAAAATGATGCAGGTGTTATATCAAGTATTGCTATTAATTCGAGTGAAGCAGATACAGTTATTCTCAAAGTTATTGCTCCTGTTTCAAAAGATATTAGTGAGGTTGAAACCTTTACTGCTACTTCACAAGGAGATCCAACGCTCTTTAAGAGTATCGATGTAACGACAACCGTATATGTCCCATTAGCAAATTTCTTTGAAGACTTCGAGACTTGTGTCCAACCTTACTTTCCAGACAAGTGGTCAAAGATCGTGCAGAGCTCAAGTTCTTCTGCCTATGTGAGAACTAATTCAAGCGCGACCTATGCACATTCTGGGCTGATGAGTGGCAAGATGTACAACTATAACGATCTTTCAGCAGAACTTCTAATTATTACACCTGCTTTGGCTTCAGGTCCTGGAGGTAATAAATTAAGCTTCTGGTCAAGAAGTGGGAGCACACAAAACTTTATAGTTGGTACAATAACAGACCCAACTGATCCATCAACATTTACCCCCATTGAAACATTTGGAGTTACAACCACTTATACCGAATTTGAATATGTAGTTAATTTTGCAAAAGGAACTGGTTATGTTGCATGGAAACATGCAAATGACGGATCTTATGACTCTGATTATATTGATGATGTTTCATGGGTAGAAATTCTACCTCATAATGTTGCTATTGATCAGCTTACCCCTGATGCTGAGATTATTGAAGGTGTACCCTTTAATTATTTCCTTGAGATTCAAAATATTGGTACGAATAATGATACTTATGATCTTACTGAAACAGGTGGCACTTGGACCTATGATATCAGAGATAAGAATGATACCGGTACGATTTCTTCGATTGCAATTAATGCAAACGAAGTCGATACCGTTATTGTTAAAGTTACTTCTCCTGTAGCAAAAGATATCTCTGATACTGTGACCTTTACAGCCACATCACAGGGCGATCCCACGATCTTCGCTGCCAATGTTATCGCATCCAGCGCGTATGCACCTTATATTACCTTCTTTGAGGATTTTGAAACCTGTGTAGAACCTGACCTTCCGGACAAATGGTCAAATATCGTGCAGTCCACAACTACATATGCCTATGTTAAAACGTGGGAGAGTGCAACCTATTCACATTCCGGTATAATGAATGCCAGAATGTATAACGGCAATGACCTCTTGGCAGATTTGTTACTGATCACACCTGGTTTAGAATCAGCACCGACCGGCAACTTTCTGAAATTTTGGGGTCGCTGTAGTTCCGGAACCCAGTATTTAATAGTTGGTACTATGACTGATCCATCGGATCCTTCCACATTTACAGAAGTGGCTTCTTGTGCTGTAACAAACGTCTATTCTGAGCATACTGTAGCAATCACAACAATGAGATCTACAGGATATGTAGCTATCAAGCATGGTTTGGACGGAACATATGATTATTTCAATATTGATGATGTATCCTGGGAAGTGATTCCAGCAGTGCCGGTAATTGCCTTAAGTGATACTACTCATGATTTTGGTTGGCTTACAGAAGGTGAACCCGTTGATAGTTGGGATGTAACCATCTTCAATAATGGTGGTGGAATGCTTTACATCAATGATGTCACAGTCGATGCACCATTCTCATGCGTATATCCTGATTCGGTTTTACCTAGTGGATCTGAGATTGCTACTATCTCTCTAGATACTTCCGCTCTCGGCGTATATGCAGACGTTCTTGAATTTCAGACCAACGCACCCGAACCTGCCATGATCGACCTTAGTGTAATTATCGAAGGTACTGATTATGTGATGGAGGGCTTTGAAGAGACGATGTTCCCTCCCTTTGGTTGGGATAATCCAGGTGACTACTGGGCACGCTTCATGACTGATGCCTATGAGGGACAGGGCTATGCACGTGTTAGCTGGTATCATGATGTAGATGCGATCCTCATGTCCCCACGTCTTGTCATCAGTGGTGGTGACTTCATCGACTTCTTCTGGAGAAATGATAATCTTTATGAAGCCAAGGGAACGGAAGTCATTACCGGAGACACACTCTGGGTTGAAATTTCCAATACTTATCTTAATACAACACCCGAGTGGGAAGTTATTGGTATGTTTACCTCAGATGCCCCCATGGATGACTACGAAGAAGCAATTGTGCTAATTCCTGACACATACATTGGCAACGATGCGAAGGTCAGATGGCGTCATCGCAGTGAGGTGAATAGTGAATCCCGTGGAGTTGGGCTTGATAATGTTGTAATGCCTGCTCCATATCTTCCGATCAATTTCTCAGTTGATCCGTACTATGCTTCAGATTATGTTGCAGCGGGTAACTCCATTCAATACACATATGATGTAACCAACATGGGTGTACAAAGTGATCGTTTCATCATTCTTGTTCAGGATAGTTCAGCTATTCGTTATAACAAGAGAGATGTCGAAGACTTTGAGACCACAGACGGTGGCTGGGTAGCCACAGCAGACTGGGATCCTGTCGGTGACTGGGAGTGGACGAATACGTATGATGTAGCCAACTATACAGGCGCTAATTCACCTCCTCCAGCAGCCCATTCAGGAACAGGTCTCTGGGCAACCAAGGTTAATGGTGACTACACCAACTCCGGTGGATCATCTTACATGAGCCAGACCTTTGATTTCTCCAGTGTAACAGATGCTTATCTTAATTTCTGGTACTGGTCTGATATATTTGGAGATTGGGACTATTGCGATGTTATCGTTAATAGTGACATTCTCCTGACCATCGATTCCTATCCCGGCACAGTTTGGGAATACGCAGATCTTGACCTTTCCGCCTATGACGGAGTGGCAAATGTGCAAGTAGTCTTTTCATTCTATGCAACAACCGTTGTTGAGTATGCTGGAATGTATATAGATGATCTTGATATTCCTGGCGGCGGCGGTCCTGGTCCTGTTCAACCAGGCTGGCCCGCAACAGTAAACGTACCTTATCTTTATCTTGTACCGGGAGAGACAGGCAGCTTCGTGCTGACCATTTCAATTCCCGAAGAAGCAAATGAGGACGATGTACAGCTTACTCCTGTTCTTGTGTACTCAAGAGAAGATTATGCTGTAGAGCATCAGGTGCTCGCTTTAGCACTTTGCCATCCTAAGGATCCGTATGAACCTAATGATCTTATTGTAGATGCTACTGCTTGGGCTTATGGTGAAATTACAGAAGAAGCTCAAATCTACTACAATGCTGATTACAGAGATAAAGATATTGATATATACGAATTCTCCGGCTTAGAAGGTGACATAATTCTCTGTGATTTCATATTACCTCCAGATGAACTTCTATTTGACGGTGCTATCAAGCTCGTTGATGTAGATTCCACCGAGATCGCCTATGCTGATGAATGGGCAGGTGGTGGAAGCGAACAACTCCAATTTAGACTCCTTTCTGATGGAACCTATTACCTTGTTCTCGGTAAATGGGATAATGTTCTGGATGGTCCTTACAAGAAGGATCAGGGGCGTGGAGTAAATACATGCTACTATGCAATGTCTCTGGAACTTATTCCATCTCCGGATATTGCAGTATCACCTGATTCATTACAATTAGGTATTATTTACAATAGAGAAACTGCTTCAGTTGACATGTTTATCGAAAATACCGGAGTAACAGGATGTGAAGATCTCACATTTAATATTGATGTTGTCATACCCGGTGTTGAAACTCTTTATGAATCGGGCTTTGAAGATGGTGATGACTGGACCGAAATCGGCGGCACGAACTGGGGTATTAATAATTCCAGTTATGCCGGTGGAACACCTCCCGAAGCTCGCTTCTACTGGAGTCCTAATGTTACAGCTCTTCAAAGAATTATCAGCCCGGTTATTAATACTACCGGATATACAAGTGCTAATTTAACATTTAAACATTACGTAAACGATTATGCCGGTGGTTATACGATAGGTGTTGCCACAACGAGTGACGGCGGAACAACATGGAATTCCGTTTGGTCAACAATACCTGCAGGTAGTATCGGTCCTGAGACTTATGAAATCACGGTCGATAATGCTGACATGGGTTCCGATCAATTCCAGCTTTGCTGGTACTTTGACGGCATTTCCTACGATATCAATTACTGGTATGTTGACGACGTAAATTTTGGTGTTGGAACCACTTGGTGTACAGTAGAACCATTTACAGGTATCATTGGACAGGGAGCGATACAAACATGTGTTGTAACTTGCGATGAAACCGGACTTACAGAACCCGGAATTTACACTGCCGATATTATTGTTCACAATGATGCTCTCCTTTATGGTGTATCAGATGTGACTATTCCACTTACTTTCTTCTATCAAGTAGCAGCACAGGGCTTGCAAGGAACAGTTACTTTTGAGGCAACCGGCGAGCCGATTGAGAACGTGAAAGTGTCGGCTGGAAACTTTGTAACCTATACGGATTCTCTTGGTTTCTATCAATTTACTGACATCGCATCAGGTATTTATGATGTAAAATTTGAAAAAGATGGATTTGCCACTCTAACTAGGCCAGGCATATATGTAAGCCCGAACTGGGTAACACTGCTCGATGTATCTATGATGTTTGATGGACCTCCACCCCGTAATCTTAATGCAACGGGTGCAAATGAACAAGTCGTAATTAACTGGTTGAAACCAGAAAACGGCGGTGGCGGTGGAGATGAATTCACCGAGGGCTTTGAATCCGGTGATATCCCCGCTGGCTGGCTTGCTGTTGATAATGATGGTGACGGTTATAATTGGGAAGTTTGGAGTGCGTTTGTTCATACTGGAACATATTCTGCAGCTAGCTTCTCATATATTAATGCTCCTGGACCTGGTGCTGTAACCCCAGATAATTACTTGATTACTCCACAGGTTGAACTCGGTAGCTCTTCTCAGCTTACATTCTGGGTTGGCGCCTCTGATGCTGCCTGGTATTCGGAGCACTTTAAAGTTAAACTGTCAACTACAGGATCTGATCCAACTGATTTTACAATCGAATTAATGGATTATACACTCCTGTCTGCTGCATGGACTCAGCTTACTATTGACCTATCTGCATATGCTGACCAACAGGTCTATCTTGCATGGGTGCATTGTGATGTTACCGATCAATTTAATCTTTCTCTTGATGATATTGAGCTTACGAATGCAAAGCAATTGATCTTTGCTGCTGATTTTGAATCTAATGATGATATTGATAACTTTAAACGTGTCTCTGTCCCAAGCAATAGTATTCCTTTCAGACTAGACGAATCTATGGGTGAGCTTGAGATCAAGACTCGTATGAATGACTATTTGTCTCCCAAAGATCCTTCACCATCTGATTTCACCCTTCTTGGATATAATGTCTATGAAGAAGGTAAAGGATTTGTTGCCTATGTAGATGGTGAGAACACTCTTACTTACACTGATGATATTGTAGCCGTAGGAACAGAATACACATATTATGCAAGAGGTTTGTATGATGAAGGTGAAGGTGCAGAATCCAACCATGATTCAGCTATTCCAATTATCCTAGAATTTGAGGACTTTGAAGATGATAACGGCGGATTTGTTGGAACCGGTTTATGGCAATGGGGTGCACCAACCTCTGGACCTGGAAATGCACATTCAGGTGATAATGTCTGGGCAACTAATCTAAGTGGAAACTATGAAAATTCCGCTAGTTACACATTAGATACTCCGGAGATTCAGGTTCTCGATTCTGAATTTATGTTCTGGCATTGGTATTCTACAGAGAATAGCTGGGATGGAGGAAATGTAAAAATTTCCACTGATGATGGTGCAACATGGACTGTTATTATTCCGGATGGTGGTTATCCTGATGATGCTATTGTTGGACTTGGTAATGAACCTGGCTACACTGCTAATTCAGGTGATTGGACTTTGGCTGTATTTGATGTTTCTGCGTATCTTGGTTTAACAGTAAAGTACAGATGGCACTTCGGTTCAGATAGCAGTGTCAACTCATATCCTGGCTGGTATATAGACGACGTATTGATTGGTTTTGGACCACCACCTGATTACGGTGCATTAGAAGGAACTGTAACCGATGGAGATTTAGTTCCCTTAGAAGGTGTCGCTGTAGATGCAGATTTCCTAGACTACAACACAGTATATACTAATGCAGATGGATACTACTCAATTGACCCAATGCGTGTCGGTTTGTATGATGTAACATTCAGCAAGGTTGGCTATTGTACAATAACAGTAGAAGATGTAGAGATCGAAGACGGTATAACAGACACTCTTGATGTAATACTTGGACATCCTACTATGGATATTACTCCTACTTCCATCCCTGATGCAACCGTACCTGTAGGTGGAACTACTACTAGAACCATCACAGTTACCAATAACGGTAATGCACCGCTTGACTGGGATGCTAGTTTAGAAAATCTTACTGATACTAATTACAGTATTAATTATGATCTTCAAACTAATCCTCCTACTCCTGGGAACAGTGAAATGGCACCATTCAGTTCCGGAACCTATGAAGGTGATATCTCTGAAGACACATGGGATATTCTGTACAATTTCAATGCTGCTGCTGCAGGTCAACCCGGCATCGAAACTAATGACCTGCACATCTTTACATGTGACTGGCGTGCAGATTACACAGGATTTTATAAGTACGATATGGATGGAACTTTTGTAGAATCCTTCGACATTGCAGGTGCAACATGTATTCGTGATATGGCTTATGATGGAACTTACTTCTATGGAAGTCCTGCTTCTACGACCATTTATAAAATGGATCTTGAGAATCAGACACTAATTGGAACGATTTCCGTTTCTTGTGCTGGTGTTACCGGTGTTCGTCATATTGCCTTTGATCCTGAACTTGATGGCGGTAATGGTGGTTTCTGGATCGGAAACTGGGATGAACTTGGTGCTATCGATAAAGATGGTAATCAGATTTATGCCAATGTAAGTCCTGCTGTACAAAGTTTATACGGTAGTGCTTATGATCCATTTACTGCAGACGGACCATACCTCTGGTTATTCTCTCAAGAAGGTAGTGGTGTTAAGTTAGCACAATTTGAAATTGCTACTCAGAGCTTTACTGGTGTTACTCATGATGCGACTGATATTCCTGGCTTTAATGCAGGAATAGCAGGCGGAGCTGCAACTTACATTACTCCAGAAGGTATATTTGCCTTGCTTGTAAATATACAGCAAGATCCTAACCTGATTGCTGCCTATGAATTATGTGAAGCCACACCTCCTTGGATAACAATTGATCCTGATGCTGGTACAGTCGCTCCTTATGGTGCATTCGAAGAGGTAACAGTTTACTTCGATGCTGGTGATGATCCTATAGGTACAATTCATACCTGTGACATTACCTTTGCTTCAGCTCAAGGCGTACCTTCCGTGACAGTTCCTGTCACCTTAATGGTTGGTACTCCTGAATATGGTGATCTTACCGGTACTGTTACTGCAGCAACTGGTGGTGCACCGATCGAAGGTGCTGAGATCACAGCTTCTAATGATGCTGATTATACCTATGTAACCTACACGAACTCTTTAGGTGTTTACACCATTGAAGATATGATGGTAGGTTATTACACGGTCGAATGTACTGCTGTCGGTTATAACTATCAGGTAGTACCTGATGTGGAGATAATAGTTGATTATGTCACTACGCAAAACTTTGCACTGCTTGCTCCTATCATGGTGGTCGATCCGACAAGTCTTAATGTTAATGTACCTCCTGGATCCACATCAACTTCATACATCACCATCTATAATAATGGTGATGGTCCAATGGACTTCGACGTAAATCTGTATGACTACGGAAAAGTACTTACCGACTACAGCAATTGTACAATAGGCGGCACAGTCGGTTCTCAAAATGGTCTTCCTACAGGTCCTGGTAATAGCGACGGCTTCCAGGCAGATGGCACACGTGATGTTATACTTCATTACGACGGACCAAATTTTGATGCTATCGGTCTTACTTCCGGTGGAACCTTCATGGTTGCAGCGAGATTTACTTCAGATGAACTCGGTATATACTATGATACTTACGAGATCACAGGAGTAGAGATCTACATCAATCATACAGGTTCTGCTTTGACGCTCAAGATCTGGGAAGGTGGTTCATTTGGAGATCCCGGTTCAGAAGTATACTCACAAGATGTGTTTGGTTCGATCGTAGCAGAATCTTGGAACATACTTGATCTTACCACTAATGTTCCATTGCTTGCCGGTAATGAATACTGGGTTGGATATGAAACTACACACATAGTTGGAGAATATCCCGCTGGTTGTGATGCTGGTCCTGCTGTAGATGGCAAGGGTGATTGGATCTATCTTGCTCCAGGTCCATGGGACCAATTGCATATCATTGCACCCTCTTTGAATTATAACTGGAACATCCGTATGGTCATTGACTTTGGTACAGCTCCATGGATTACTGTCGATCCGTTATTTGGAACAATTCCAGCCGGTGGTTCTAGGGATCTAGCCGTCATATTCGATGCTACTGATCTTACACAAGGTGAAGTCAAAACCGCTGACATCGAAATTGTACCTACACCTGATGTCGGTACAGTTACAGTTCCTGTGACACTCACAGTCTCTGAATACTCGAATGGTGAAGAACTTGTAAAAGAGACCAAACTGCATGCTAACTTCCCGAACCCAATGTTCAACACCACAACCTTCAGCTTCAGTCTGAAAGAAAGATCTCACGTAACACTGTCTATTTACAACGTAAAAGGACAGTTAGTTGGGATATTGCTCAATGATGAGCTTGATTCTTCAGCATCGCACACGGTTGAGTGGGATGGTACTGCGAACGGCAAGAAGCTTGCAAATGGTATCTACTTCTACAAACTTGAGACTAATACCAAATCATTCCTAAATAAGATGATCTTGATGAAGTAACTCGCGTTGAAACTCATATAAATCAAGGGAAGAAGGTTCGCCTTCTTCCCTTTCTTTTTTGTATTTGTTTATATATATATGAGCTTACTCTAAAAAGGTTATTATTAGAAATATGTTGGAAATTTTTCAAACATTTGGAAACCGATGAATCGGTTACAATTAGCTATCTTCCCATTAACTACCAACTTAAGTTGGTGGTTAATGAAACCAAAAAAGCATT